>JALHNX010000047.1 GCA_022843305.1 Pyrinomonadaceae bacterium
CGGTAGCGAACACGATTGCTATTATCAAACTTCCTTGTATAGAAAGGTGTTCGCTACCGCTCACTATACTGATTTGATCTCGCAACTTTTCTCATTTATTTACGCAACTTGGTATTAGAAACCGCTGAAAGAGAGACCACAGATTTGACTGATTTAACTGATTGACACTGATAAAATCCGCCGAATCAGTCTAATCTGTGGTCTATTTCATAATACCGGAAAACATTTGCTCACCTGCTTAAGTTATTCGACGTTCACGAAATCCGTGCCGCTTCTGCCGAAAGTTTCGGGATGATACATTTCCTCGGCTTTCGCGGGCGGGACAACGAATTGTCCGGGCGTGGTTGCCCGCGTCACATACGAGTAATTGTAAACGCCTTCCCAGAGCAAGGACGCAAACGCTTCGGCGCGTTCGTCGCGGAAATTCTGGTGTTCGAACCAATATTGCCGCCACCAATAATAACCGCGCCCGTAACTGCGCGAGCCGTATTCGACGACCGAAGTATTCTGCGTGTCGGCAGGAATCGCTTCCGTCACGGCGAGTCCCGGATTTAAGATTTCCAGACCCGCGGGCAGATTATCAACCAGCGCGACGTGATAGCGCCGTGCCTGCGCGACCATCGTCAGCCGCACGCGGACACGCGCTCCGGCTTTGATCGTCCAGCTTCCGTCGGCGTTTTGTTTCACGTCGTCGGCGTTGTCAATCGCTTCGTATTTCCGCAAAACCTCGAAACCGTAATCGGCGGGCGCGAGTTTGAGATTCTTCGGCGCGTATTTCATCCCGATTCGATAATAAAGCCGTCCCGCGCCCTGTTTATCCATAATCAGATTTGAAGTTCCGCCCTGTTCAACCAAATAAGACATCGGAATATTCAAAAGGTTCGAATCAATCGAGCGACCTTTGAAAATTTCCTCGCCCGCGTAAGTTCCGCCGAGCCAGATTTTCGTCACAAAATCGGGCGTGACCTTTTCAAACGCGTTGAAATATTTGTCCAGAGCGAGCAGGATAAAGACGTTTTCCTGCGTGTTCGACCACGCGCCTTTTTTGCGGTGTGCGAGCAGACCGCGCACGAGCTTCGGAATCAGATCGCCGGTTTTCACGCCCGCCGATTGATTGAGAACGTCGGCTTTAATCAACGCTTCGAGCAGAACGCCGTCGGCGCGGCGGTTCGAATACATTATGAGCCACGCGTTGTCGCCGTAATCGGTGACGAAATTCGCGGTCGCGGCGGTTTCCGTCGTCCGGTTCATCAAAAAGCGTTTGATCGCTTCGACTTCCGTTTGCGAAGTTTTATCGTTCGCCAAGACCGAAAGAATCCAGCCCGTCGCTTCGAACGGAAGTTTTTCTAAGCCGGCTTCTTTTAATAAAGCCTTCGCTTTGACGGCATCTTTATCGCCCATCAGATCGCGGATATAAAGCGCGTAAGCCGAGATCGTCCAGCGCACTTCGGGCGATTTGCGATGCCATTCGTCGAATTTGGTTTCGATGTTCTTCAAATACGGCTTCGTTTTGTCGATCATCTCCTGCGGCACGTTGTAGCCTTTCGATTTCGCCAAGGCAAGCGCGTGTGCGACGTGAACCGTCAAAAACGGATATTCGTAGCGTTCGCGTCTTTGCGACCACAAACCGAAACTGCCGTCCGCGCGTTGGCGACCTTTGAGGATTTCGATGTCTTTCGCGTAAGATTTGTCGAGTTCCGCTTTAGTCGGAAAATCCTTCGATTTGAACGCCGACAAAACATCGCGCAGCGCGGCGATCGAGATCATCCGCGAAGAAATCTGTTCCGAACATTCATACGGGTAGCGGTAAAGATAAACAAACGCGTCGGTCAATTCCTGCAACTGCGTCGAGGAAGTCGTAACTTCAAGACCGCCGAATTGCGGGAAAACATCGCCCGGCGTTTGGACGGGTTGAAAGATCGCGCCGTTCGCGTCCGTCGTGCCGTAAGTCGCAAAAGCTTCCGTGGTTGCGGGAGTCCAGACGGGCAAACTGATTTCCGCCGCGTCTGACCAATTTCCGCTCGTCACGGCAAATTGAAAACGCGCCGTTCCCGCCATTTCGGCTGAGACAGGAAAACGAACTTCGGCGCGGTCGTTGGCTTTGACGACGACGCTCTTGCCGCCGCCGTTCGTCAAGGTCGCGTTCGTCGCGCGAACCGCGACGTTGACCGCCATGTCCTTGTCGGTCTGGTTTTGGACGACGACCGGCAGTTCGATTTTGTCGCCGAAATTCATAAAGCGCGGCGCACTCGGGCGAACCATCAGAGGTTGCCGTGCAGTTAAGCTCGATTCGCCGCCGCCGAAGCGTTTGCCGGTGTCAACCGAAACCGCCATCACGCGGTAACGCGTCAGATTGTCGGGCAGTTTCACGTCAACCGTCGCTTTGCCGTTCGAATCCGTCTTTACGGACGGCGCAAAGATCGCCAGCGCGTTGAAATTAGAGCGCAAGTTGATCGGCGTGTCGGGATTCGTCGGCGAATCTTCGTCGCGTTCGGCTTCCGCCATCATCTTATTATCGTCTTTCGATTCTTTTTTCATTGCCGAACGCTGCGCCATCGGCTTCGGCGTAGCCATCGGTTTTGGCTGATTCCTCCCGCCGGCACCTGAGAGTGTTACACTTTCGGAAACAATATCGGCTGAGACAGGTTGCAGTTGATCCTGCGGTTTAACATCTTTTTCATTACCGAGCAAAATATCCTTGCGCGAATGATAATCGTTCACGCCGTCGGCGCGCTGTGAATAGAACAAACCGAGCGGATCGCCGATGCGGTAGCCCGACAGCGCGAGAACGCTTTCGTCCACGACGACGACCGCAACTTCTGTATTCGCAACCGGTTCGCCGCGATGATCCGTCACGGCGACATCAATTTTCGTCGTCCCGCCGGGTTCGATTGTTTTTTCTTTCGGTTCGGCGGAAACGTTCAATTTGCGAACATCGGTCGAGATCGAAAGATTCAGGCTTCCGCTCGCAAACGCCGGACGTTTGGCGATCTTCGGATCTATCTCGCCCTTTTCGTTCTGCCGTTCAGCCGCGCCCGTCAGATCAACCTGCGCGTGAATGTTCGGCAGATATTTTTCCTGCAAAGGAATTTTCAAAGTGATCGAAGATTCCTTCATCGTAAAACGCTCGGTCTTGATAATGCCGTCGCGGCGCAGAGTCAGAACGCCTTCCGCGCCCGGAAACGGCGAGATCACGAGAATTTCTGCCGTGTCGTTCGGCGCGTATTCTTTTTTGTTCGGAATCAGTTGGGCTTCTTCCTGTTCGACATTGCGTTTCGGCGGCGTTTTTCCGCCCGGAACCCAGACGGTAAATTCCGATTCGTTAAAGCGTTCGCGGTCGTCCATCACCCGCGCCGTGATTTTATATTGACCGCCATGTTTGGCGATAAATTCGCATTTGACCGGCTTATCGCCAAGCGATTTAACGTTGCAAACCTGCTCGTCAATCGTTTTTTCGATCCACGCGTTTTTCTCGAATACCCAATCTTTCAACGTCGCTTTGATCTCGACATCGCGGTTGGCAATGAACTTGCCGTCAATGTCAGAAACGATTGATTCGATGGTGATTTTTTCGTTTTTCTGGACAAACGTGCGCGGCGTTTTGATGCCGACATACAAATCCGCCGGATGAACCAGAAGCGAGGTCGAACTCGACCACGTTTGGCGATTGACATCCTGCACCGAAGTCGAAGCCGAAATCGTGTAAGGACGCGGCGGTTTGACCGATTCGAAATCAATTTTCAAACGATGAATTCCGGCGGCATCCGTCACGCCTTTGAAAGTCTGCGTCACGCTCTGCCCGCCCGGACGAAAACCGCCGTCGTATTCGTAATCCAAACCGCGCGATGAACGCCACCACGGAACCCACGTTCCGAACGTGAAATCTCCCCGATTCGGCGGCGTGTAGCTCGTCGGCGTCGCCGTCACCGTCCAATTCGCGTCGGCATTCGCCAAACCGCCGCCCGCGTAATATTTCGCTTCGACCGACAGATCAGCCTTGCCGCCGACAAAATGCGGTGCTTCGGAATCTACTTTCGCCCTGACCTCGAATTCCGGTCGGCGAAATTCCTGAACATTGAACTGGTGATAATGAGAATAGCTGTTATTGGCGGTTAAAATCCGAATATTCGCCATCCCGAGATTCATCGTGTCGGTCAGCTTGAATTTGAAATCGAACGCCCCGAACGCGTTGACGTTTGCCGCACCTTTCGTGATCTCGTTGCCGCGCGAATCGGCAACGACATAGGTGATGCCGCCGCCCGCGCGGTCGCCGGGCGGCTGAATGTCGCCCAATTTTCCGCCTTCGTAAAACCGCATATAGCCTTTGACGGAAACTTCTTCTTTCGGGCGATACATTTTGCGGTCATCGAAAACAAACCATTTCAACTGGTCGGAATAACCTTTTTTATACCAGCTGCCGTAATCCTGCCAGTAATAATCCGAGTTTTCTGGCATAAACGCGATGTCTTTGCCTTTTTTCGCGATCAAAACATTCTGCGCTTTTACCGATTGCGTTTCGGGCAAAGGCAGACGCAGAATTCCGTTTTCGGTCGTCTGATTTGTCTGCGCCTCTTCGACGGTTTCGGTTTCCGCGACGTTGCCGTTTTCGTCAACCGATTCGACTTCGGTTTGCGGTTCTTCCGCGCTTCCCCAACTCGTCAGCCATTCCCACCAGCTTTTTTGACTCTCGACTCTCGACTCCTGACTCACGACTTTGCCCGGCGTTTTGCCGTTCGGATAGATTGTAAGATCAACGCCCGACAGCGGTTTGCCGGTTTTCAGATCGGTTACAAAACCGACCAATTCTTCGTTGTCAACAAACGCGTCGAGTCCAATCTGCGTTGACTGCGCCCAAACCGTGATTTTCGTGCGGTCGTATTTGTCGCGTTTGACGGTCGGCTCGATCTCGATGATCGCGTTGCCGAAACCGCCGTTCAAGGCTTCCGATAAATCAATCCGCGTTTCGACCATTTCGTCGGGTTTGGTTTCAATCGTCTGAGTTTTATTAACGACCAGCCGACCGGGAATTTTCGGGCGTTTCTGTTCGTCGTAATAGGCATAGCGCATATATTGGCGAAACGCTTCCCAATCCTGCGGCGTAACCGCTAATACTTTCACCTTGACCGATGCCGTATTCGTCGAATAGATCGAATAAGTCGGTTTCGCCGTCGGGTCTAAGATCACGAAACTGCCGCCCTGCGAATAAAGATTCGACTGCGCCGAACCGACGTTAAAGGTCGCCGCCGCCGGTTTATCGAGCGTTTGCCCGTAAACGTCTTTTATCTTATTTTCGAGCGTTACTTTATAAGTCGTGCGCCCTTTTTTGTAGCCCTGAAAATAGATGTAATTTCCTGACGGGTAAATGTTCAAACCTTCGACGGGCGGTTCGATCTTGACCATTGATTTATCAAACGTCGCACCGTCAATCGGGTTCGTAAACTGCATATACCAACTATCGGAAGGCGAACAGGTTTTGCTTCCCTGATACGAACACCAGCCGCCGACATATTTCATCGCGCCGTAAGTTTTGAAACTAAATCCCTGATCGGCAACGGTCGTCAATGGTCCTTCGGCGGACGGCGTTCCTTTCGGAATATTTATAGCAATCGCCGAATCAGCGGGCAGCGCGTCAGCCGTCAAACCTTCGTTCGTAACGGCGCGAAAAGCGAGCCATCTTCGCGGCTGTGCCTGTTTCGCGTAATATGAGATCGAAGTATCTTTGTCAATTTCTTCCTGCGTTGCGAGCCGCACGGTCAGAGGTTTTCCGCCGCCCGTAACTTTCATTGCCTGTAAAACCGCTTCAGCGTTAATTTCCTGATCGAACGAAACAAACATCAGCGCGTCGCGCCGCGTAATTTGGTTGGCGGGAATCATCGTTTCGACCTTCGGCGGCGGTGTCGTAAAAGTCCAAACGACATCTTTCTGCAAAACCTGTCCGGTCGCCGATTTCGTGCCTGCCGCGATCCGCGCCGTAAATTTCGTCGCCATCGGAAAGCGTTTCGTCGTGTCGAACATCAGAGTTTTCGTTCCGAGCCAGCGCCATTTTCCTTCAACCTGCGGCGACAGTTCGACCGGCGCATATTTCGCGGCTTCTTCCTGCGAGGTAACGGCAACCATCGGCTGCGAAAACGTTACCGACAGATCCGGCGCGAGCGGAACATCGCCTTCGGGCGCATAGCGGATCACTTCCAAAGGAATTTTGGCTTGGTCGGTGGTTGTCGGATTGAGCTGTTCGGACGCGGGAAATTTGACAGGAATTATGTTGCCGGTTTTCGGCGCGGGCAGCGTTCCTTCGCGTTTTTTGAAATCCGCCTGATCGTCCTGTTCGGGTTTGATTTCGGGAATCCGTTTCAAAAGCGCATTGGTGTCGCCGTCCGAAAGCGGATTTGTCGCGGCGAGCGGTTGTTTTTCGCGCGTTTCCGCGCCTTCTTCGCCTTCCGACAGGCGAAACTGCAAACCTTCGGGTAAATTCACATTCATATTCGTTTTAACGGGCGTTCTGCCGCTTATTTTCTGGGCGTTTGCCGAAATAACAAAGGGCGAAATCACATTCAAATACATGCCGAAAAGCAGTAAACAGGAAATCAAGTTTCTCATTTTTTTATCTTCCTCACGCTAAATATCGAGCGCGGATTAACAGAACGTTTCGCGTTCATCTTACTCCAATTTTTTATTTGAAACTAGCTTTACGAAAAGCCGCGTTCTTTTTTTGAACGAGCGCGAACGGAAAATCTTGCAGGGTAAATTGAAATCAGATAATTTCTAAAAATCTTCCAGAACAATCAGCGCGGTTTCGCCGCCGCCCGCCGAAACGTTGACCAGCGAATTTGACGAAAGACGAACCAATCCGCCGTCAACTTTTCCATTAAAGAGAAACGGGTCGAAATCAATATTGAGGTTTTGCATCGAAAGCTCGCCGCCGAATGTCGGAATCAGAGTTTTTTCGACCGCGACTCGTTCCTGCGCGACGAAGCAGCGTTGTAAGGCGTTTTCGATTAATTTTTCCCAATCGGACGCGGATTCTTCCCAACCGAAACTAACGCCGTGTCCGCCGTAATCGTCGTGCGGTTTGAGAATAAAATTTTCGCGGTTCGTTCGTAAAAGCTCGAGCAATTCGACTTCCCTGCCTGCAAAAGTCGTTTTCGCGTCGCGCACGCGCCGCGTCCAAGGAATATGTTTTCCGATGAATTCGAGTTGTTCAGCCGTAAAGAGCCGTTCGTATTTTTCGTCGCTCAAGATCGCAAAGCTCGTTTTTTTATGCGGAATCTTGACGCGGAAATTATTTGCCATACAGACATTTCCGTCTGCGTAAGCCCGCACGAGCGGATGCGTTTCGTCGAAGGTTTCGAGAAATTCGTGAATGATCACGCGCTTGTAAAAAATATTGATCTCAAAATCATTGACACGCAAAGTTTTGCCGTCGTAATCGAGTTCGAAAGGATTGGCGATTATTGTATTGTAATCTTCGGCTTGCCAGAGCCGGCGCAGAATCTCGAATTCCGAAGCGGTCGAAACGCCGTCCCAATCAACGATGGCGATGTTCGGTTTTTCCTTTTGACCGCCGAAATCGCGGTAGGCTGAATCCAGAGCATTCAGCAGGGCAACGTGCGGTTGCGGACTCCAATGCCGGTTTTCCGCCAGAAATTCCTGAACTTCGGGGACTTTTTCAAAAACTTTTTCAAACGAAAACTGGTCGCCGATTCCCGCCGGAGTTTCGGCGTTATATTCCAGAAACTTAAAATCATCGCCGTCCAGAAAAGCGTCCAGACGACTCGAAACGCATAAATTTTTATAACCCGGATCAAGCCGCGCCATTTTTTCTTCTTTTTCGGTCAGATTCAATTCCGCCATAATTTCCGCGTCAACGAGCGCGGCTTCGGTCAGCCGTTCAAAAGCAAGATGCAGATTTTCGGCGGCGCGTCTGATCGCTTCATAGCGCGAACGCGGAAAAAAATGCGGTCTGAGGAAAGGACAGATCGGTCGGTCGTCGTGCAGAATTCCCGCCTGTTTCTGAATTTCGCTCAATTGATCGAACAATTCCGTATCGAAACGATATTTTCCCAGCAGTTTTTCATCCAGGTTTTGAACAAGTTTTTTGAGTCTTTCGCGCATATTTTACCCTCCGTTTAAAAATTACGGCTCTAATGTAACCTAATTTTACCGAAAACCAAATTTTTACTTACCTTGAACATTTGCTTTTTGTTAGTAACTGATTTAATTTTCCTGTTATACTTAAAGCGGAATTTGCAACTTTGCAAAACGGGATGACGTAAGGATTTCGGAAAAATAAGTTCTTTTAAGATAATTTTTTAGGAGAAAGATAATAGAAAAATGGGATTGTGGGCAAGATTAACAAGAATTTTCAGAGCCAGCACCGGCGCGGCTTTAGACAAAATGGAAAACCCGGAACTGGTTTTACAGCAAACCATCCGGGACATGCGCGACCGTGTGCCGGAACTCAATAACTCGGTAGCACAGGTAATGGCGACCGAACGGCTTCTGGCAAAACAGAAAGAAAATCTTTCGACGCAGGTTGTTGATTTGGATTCAAAAATCAAAGCGTCGGTCAAAATGGGACGCGACGATATTGCGACGGCTTACATCGGACAACTCCAGCAAGCACAGATCGATCTCGAACGCACGAATATGCAGCACGAAAACGCGCAGCTCGCTTCCAAACAAGCTTTGAAAGCGCGCGACAATTACGTGCTAAATATGAAAAAGCGCACCGCCGAAGCGATGCAGCTCATCAGCGCGGCGAAACAGGCGAAACTTCAGGAACAGCTCGCGCAGACGATGGAAACCTTCAACATCGGCGACGATGCTTCGACATTCAACGAAATGCGCGAAAAAATTGATCGCCGCGTTGCCGCCGCCGAAGCCAAATTACAGCTCGGCACAACGTCGGTTGATAATCAGATGCACGACATCGAGCGCGAAGCGATGGATATACAGCTGCAGGACAAGCTGCTCGAATATAAACAATCTATGGGAATGCTTGGGGCGGGTTCAAATAATGCCGGCAAACAGATTTCTTCGGGTTCGGGCGCACCGAATGAAGAAAAAGCGGTTGAGTAAGTTTGCTGAATAAATAAGTCAAATTCAAAACAGACGGCGAAACTTAGGCGGCGATTTTAGCATCTACATAACTTATGGCTGATTTAGCGAAATATCAACAAGAATTCAATAGATTCAACACGAAATACGTCAAAGAGGCGGTTAAAGAACCCGTCAACTTCTGGGGTTTGGCGGGTTTCGCCGTCGCCGCCGCTTATACCGGAAGCATTATTCCTCTGTTTATCGCATTGATTTTCGAAGCCGTCTATGTGATCGCTCTGCCGATGATTCCCGCTTACCGTCAATTAGTAAATAACAGAGAAAAAGAACGCGCGAAGGCTTTGAATAAAGCGTCGCGGGAAAAAATGATTAAAAGTTTTACGCCCCGTGAACGTGAAGCGGTCGAATATCTCCGCTGGCAGAAGGATAAAATCTTAGAAAATTATCATAAATTCACCGGCGCGCGCGAATTGCCGACAAATCTGCGTTCGCTCGAACAGCGTTGGGAGGATTTTGTTGACCTTTTAGACGTTTACCGCCGCCGCAAACAACATTTAAAATCTATCAACCGGCAGGCGGTTCATAATCAGCTCGCGCAGGCTTTTCGCGCCGCCGAAAGCTCGCCCGACGAAAAAACGCGCCGCATTCAGCAAACCAACGTCGAAATCCTCAAACGCCGACTGGCTTCGTTCGACGAATTAGAGCGAAGCGTCAAATTGGTCGAAGGTCAGCTTCAATCAATCGAAAACTTCTTCGGCTATCTGAACGACGAGATCGTTACCATGTCAACGCCCGAAAAATTCTCACTGCTCGACTTCGAACAGCTTTCGGATTCGATTGCAATGACCAAACAGATGCTCGACGCGACTGCCGATTCGGTCGGACAGCTCGACGCTTACAACCGCCAAATGGGCAACTACGAACTTTTGCCCGAAGCGAACAGGTAAATAAAGTACAACAAACTTCAGTTTGTTGTTAGTTGCTAACCAAAACCGACAAACTAAAGTATGTCGGACAATAATCCGAAAGGAACGCGAGATTTAACATTTGCGTTCCTTTTTATTTTGCCATCGTTTCTTGCCACACTTTTGATAATCAATTAAAATTAACGGTTTCAGACTATTCTGAAAATCGAAGCAATATTAAACAAACTATTTTAACAGGAAATTTATCAAACTTATGAAAAGAGTCGGTATTTTAGTGGGACGCGAAGTAACGTTTCCCGAATCAATTATCAATGCAATCAACGAACGCGGCAACGGCGAAGTCGTTGCGGAAATGGTCAAGATCGGCGGCATCCGGATGGACGAAGAAAAGAAATACGATGTCATCATTGACCGCATTTCGCACGAAGTTCCGTATTACCGCGCAACTTTGAAGCGTTTCGCGCTCGAAGGCACATACATCATCAACAACCCGTTCTGGTGGTCGGCGGACGACAAGTTTTTCAATTTCGCACTCGCGCACAAAATCGGCGTGGCGATTCCGAAAACGGTTTTGTTGCCGCAGCAAAGCTACATCAAGGACATTACGAGCGAATCGCTCCGCAATCTCGAATTCCCGATTGACTGGGAAGGCATCTGTGAATACGTCGGCTTCCCGGCTTTCCTCAAACCGCACGACGGCGGCGGCTGGAAAAACGTTTCCAAAATTCATTCGCTCGAAGAACTCTGGCACGAATACAACCAGTCGGGGACGCTCTGTATGACTTTGCAGGAAGGCATCGAATACGATCAATTCGTGCGCTGTTACTGCGTCGGAAAGGAAAAAGTTCTGATTATGCCGTATGACCCGTCGAAGCCTTATCTGTCGGGAATGCAGTATGTCAACGTTGAGGATTACTTAACGCCCGAACTCCACGCGCGGGTTGAAAAAGACTGCATCACGATCTGCGAAGCGCTCGGTTACGACCTGAACACCATCGAATTCGCCATTAAAGACGGCATTCCCTACGCGATTGATTTTATGAATCCCGCGCCCGATGCCGAACTCGCTTCGGTCGGCGAAGCCAACCACAACTGGATCGTCAATGCAATGACCGAGCTCATCTTCAAAAAACTCGAAGAAGGTTTTGAAACACCCGAATACCGCTGGTCGGCAATGCTCGGTGCGCCCGCCGACGCAAAAAAAAAATTAGCGGCTAAACCGAAAGCGGAAACCAAAACCATCAAAGCGAAAAAGACGGCTGAACCGAAAACCGCCAAAACCAAAAAAGCGGGCAACGCCTAATAGTTTTTAACAACTAAATGACAAAACAAAACGCGGGCATCGGATGTCCGCGTTTTTTTATTATTCCGCGCCGCGTCTTGTAGTAAAATCGGTCTATGGACAATAAATATCAAATCCCGAAAAACAAAAAGCCCGAAACCAAACAGGAAATCATACAGGCGCAGATCGAAGAACTGATCAAACGCCGCGATCAGGAAACCATCCCGTCCGCCAAACAAGCAATCAACGCGGAAATCACAAAGCTTTTTGCCCAATACGAAAGACTAAAACTCTAACTTTGAGCTAATTAAAACTCTGTCTTTAAAATTCCGCGCTTAAATAAATTTCTTGCGGTTGTAACCGATTAAAAGCATTTTTTGTCTAGGAAAAAGAAAACAACACACACCGCTCACAAGATACTTTATTTCAATTCAAAAAAGAGGGGGAAAAATATCCTTAAACTGACATCCGTATTTCTGTTCGTGGTAATGTTCTCGACCGTCACGATGCACGCGCAAACTCTGCCTGATCTGCCGCCGGTAAAGGAATCGCGGACGGATTTGCGACAGACTTTCGCAAAGGAAACTCAAAAACTCAAAAACGAATCCGCCGCCGTTGATGCCAAAGAGATGGACAAAATCCGGCGGCAAGTGCCGAAAAACAACTGGACGAAAAAACAAGTAATCTTGGTGAGCGCGATTGTCGTCGCGCTCGTCGGGCTTGCCATCGTGCTTGCATACAACACGAAAAGATGCGTCCGCCGCGAACCGTCCGGTTGTAATTTCAATGACGACTTTGATTGCCAATGTGTTGAATGTGCCGGAGATTAACCGGCAAACGAGCGGATCAAAGCTCGTGAAATAAGACAAAAAATCATTCTACATTTTACATTTTGCATTCTACATTTAATTGCCGGAAATAAGTTCTTTTTAACTGCCAATCAGTGCAAAATGGAGGATGTAAAATTTAGAAGCGGTTGGCGTTTCTTTTGTTTTTCGGGATTTCAAAGGCTTTTAATTGATTTTACTCTTCATCTTCGATCAATTCGTAAGGGATTCTTTCGGCGAAAAGGTTGAGGCTCATCAGCAAGCCCGTCCAAATCATCAGTGCGACCGAAGAAACCGCCCAGCCGATGTTCGAGATCAGAGTTTCGCCCGTCGTGATGCCGATGAGAATTGCCGGAAAACCTAAGATTGCGATTTTGAGCGCCGTTTTTTTCGAGTTTTCGAGCGTTTCGAGAAGGTTGATGCGGCTGATTTCCATATCCATATAATCTTCGTCGTCGTTGAGATGCGAAAAATAATCCGCTTCGCTCTGCGTCCAGCGGCGCAGGGCGGGCGTTTCCGCCAGACGATTTGCCGCGAGGAAATTATGGATGACGTGCGCGATCTTGCCTTCGCGCAGGGCGATTTCAGCCATTCCGCGCAAGCTGCGAAAGTTTTCTTCCGCTCTTTCGATTGATTTCTGGAAAACGTTGCGGGCGCGTTCCCAATCGCCGAACTGGAAATAACTTTCGCCGAGTCGGGCAAGCAGTTCCTGATCGTTTTCAGCTCGTTTTTCCGCCAAACGAAGCATCGCCAAAGATTTCCGGTAGAGTTTCTCGTCGCGCTCCGAACCCGCGAAGGAATTTAAACATCGTCCCGCTTCAAACAAAAGCCACGCGTCTTTCGGCTGAATGATCAGCGCGCGGCGAAAGGCTTCGAGCGCCTGCAAAAGATGTCCCGAAAGCCGCAATTCATTTGCCAGACGGCGCAGATAATCGGCTTTTTCGATTTCCGCCGCGCCGATTTCCCGGTCCGCGTGTTTGGTTTTATCGTGTTTCTGAAACCCGCCGACCGATTCTTCCAGCACCTCCGCCGACGGGATATGCTCGAACTGCGCTTTCATCAAAACTTCCTTCGGTTCTGAAAGATAATCGCGCAGTTCGAGAGAGCGGTTGTCGAGAATATTTTCCGAAACCCGCGGGAAAATCCGGTGAATCATTCGGCGGTATTCTTCACCGCCCGACGCGAACACGAATTTTTTGTCCTTGCCCGAAATTGCCGTGCGATAACGGTAAAAAACATTGCCGCCGCGTTTTAAAGCCCGCAGTGCCTGCGTTTCGATCTGTTCGATGTCCGAAAGTTTCAGACGGTAATGAGAGCCGTTCAGATATGCCCAGATGCGGGGCATAATCCCCGTGCGGCGCAGACGTTTGCCGTCAAACACGATGCGGTCGGTCAAGGCGAGCGCGGGCAGAAAAATCGCGCACAGCCCGAGCAGTAAAGTAGCAAAGAAATCTTTTTCGAGATAAATAAAAAACGCCGAAAAAAACGTGCCGAGCATCAGCGCGGTAAAATAACTGTTCGGCGAAACGCGGATGCTCACCGCTTTATCGTCAAAAGCGGTTGCGCGGGCGGCACTTTCCACTGTTTTTGCGTTGGCAATATTGCTCAAATTAAAAACCCCTTACCTTCCTGTTTATTTTACTATAAATTACGAATCACGCACTGTTTTTTCGATTTTCGACATTTTTCATAAAAAAAGGCTTGCCTTAACGCAAGCCTTTTCAGATTACTCTCAAGTTTTAATTATTGAATTCCCAAAGGCAAGTTGCCGTCGCCGAACGGAGATTCGGGGGTCGGCACGACAATTTCTTTTGCTCTTTCGGGCGCGAGTTCTTCAACTTTCGCTTTCGCTTCGTTGGCGGTTGGCGTGAGCGGAACGGGTTTGCCGTCCAAATCCTTAACTTCGCTCGCCGTCTTGGCAATCGTAAAATATACATTTACCGCTTCGTCCTTTTTGCCCTGTTTTTCGAGCAGTTTCGCAAGCTCGAAATTAATCGTATCCTTAGCAATTACAGTGCTGTCCGCCGAAGCAAGCTGTTGGTAAAGCGCAATGGCTTCGTCCGTTTTGCCATCACCTGTTTTGACCTGCGCAAGCGCGAATTTTGAAAGCGTACCGACTTCGTCATTCGATTTCGATAAATTTTCGAGTTCCGCAGTTGCGGCGGCGCGGTCGAGTGATAATTTATTGACCGCGACGAAATATTTTGCTTTTTCCGCAATCGCGCCGCCGAATTTATCGGCGACTGCCTGAAATTCGGCAACCGCGGCGGCGGCACGTTCTTTTTCGGTCTTGAAGGTTTTGATTGTCGTGCCTGCCGGAATCGGCGAATCGGTAACATAAGCCTGCGAAGTTTCAATCGCTTTGCCGAGCGCGGCTTGCGCCTTCGCGTCCGAACTGCGGTTCCACAAATAAAAAATGCCGACTAACACCAGTAAAACAGCCGCCGCCGCGACCGCGTAAAGTGCGGTTTTGCCTCTGCCTTCAAAGGTTTTGCTTACGTCTTCAACCTTTTTTGTGACGGTTGACTGAAAAGCGTCTCGATACTGAACTTTTTCTTTTGGCTCGTTGGTCGGAAGCGTCGGTTCAGGAATTCTCTTTTTTCTTGCCATTTGATTAAAAAAAATGCAATCTTTTGGATGCTGATTCGTTATATAATTGTCTGAATGATTTTTTCAGGATTTTTTCCAAAAGAGTTAATTTATCGTAAAACTTTGGTGAGAGCAAGTAAGTTCGGGAGAAAAGCCGAATTGAAAAAGTCTGAACGGACGTAAAAAGCGGACTTTTCAAGACGATTTGTAGGTTATTGAAAATAATTTACTTTTTTCGGGAACAAAATAATTTTCCCGGTGTCTAATAAAATAGTTCGCGCTCGGTGCAGCGGATGAGCAAGTTAAAATTCTCTTTTGAGGAGATTGGAAAAAGGCGGGTGATGTTCTTCAGCAAGTCAATCGCAATAGACGATGAAGAATTAAGAAATGTCGCAATGGCGGCAGGGACAACCGATGCCTTCTCATCAGCCGAAGCCGAGTTCATTGAAAAATTAAAAGCCGGCGACGCAAATGCGTTCGACACTCTGGCGAATCGTTTTGCAAATGATATTTACGGTTTGCTTTACCGTTTAACGCAGGATGCCGAAGAGGCAAGCGATTTGACGCAGGAAACTTTTTTGTCGGCGCTCAAGGCAATCGGTAAATTTCGCGGCGAAGCAGATTTGAAAACCTGGCTTTTTCGGATTGCGATCAACGAATCGCGCAATCGTTTCCGTTGGTGGAAACGCCGCCGGCGCGACGCGACAATCTCGCTCGATGTTACCATCGGGAGCGGCGAAACGCCTTTGTCGGAAACTTTTTCGTCAGACGCGCTGAACCCGGAAGAAACGGCTTTGCGCGGCGAACGCGAAAAACTTCTCCGTGCGGCACTAAACGATCTGCCCGATATTTTTCGTGAAGCCGTCGTGTTATGCGACATCGAAGGTTTCTCTTACGAAGAAATCGCGCAAACTCTGGAAGTGAATATCGGCACGGTAAAATCCAGAATCGCCCGCGGACGCGACGAATTGCGCCGCAAATTGGAAGGTATTTGAAAATTAGTCAAGAGTCGAGAGTCATAAGTCTTGAGTCATTTTGTTTTTGACTCTCGACTCTTGACTCAAGACTCTCGACTTAAAAGAGAGTGAATAATTGACTCGCCCCGGTTTTATTTAGACGTATCGGTGCCAACGTAAGGTCAAAGGAAAACGAAGGTTCCGCAGGCGAGTTAAAGAAAAAGCAATTTTCGGTTTTGGTAATATTTGAAAAAAACCAGCAACGAGGAACGAATTTACCCGAAAAGAAAATTGCCGATTCAAACGCCCGCTTGGGAACTATCCGTTGTTTTTCGTCAAAGAAAAACGCCGGGGTCAGCCAGTTATTCACTTTAAATTGGTCAGTGGTCAGTAGTCAGTTGTCCGTTGGATATATTAAAACAACGGACAACTGACCACGAACAACGGACAAACATTATGAAATGCGAAAATTTACAATTTAATTTGTCGCTTTACATAGACAATATTTTGACGGAAGAGGAACGCTCGGTGGTTGACAAACATCTGGCGCAATGTCCTCTGTGCCGTCAGAAATTAGATGATTTCGCGGCTTTGCGGCAGAGTTTGCGGCGAGTTTCGCAACCCGTGATGCCGAAAGATTTGCTCGCTTCGGTCAAAACGGCGATGAGAACGGAATTAGCGCCGAACGTTCCGCAGAAAAAATCTTATTTCTCGCAAGGTTTCCGCGAATTTCTGCAAATGCGCGTGATGCCTTTGACGGTCGGAACAGCCGCGTCTTTGTTTTTCGGCTTTTCGCTTTTGTGGATTTTGCTTTCGAGCGCGAACCAGCAGTCGCAACCTGAAACCTATATAACTCAAGCTGTTCCGATTTCCGTTCCGAGCCGAGCTTCTGCCGACGGTGAAATCTCGCTTGCCGATTTTGTTGCCGGACGCGGTTTGGTTTCGAGCGAATCGCCGAGCATCAATCCGCAGGGCGCACTGGCGGCAATGACCAAATCGTTTGTCAGCGGTAAATCGAAAGAAAATGAAGTCGTCGTTGTCGCCGACGTTTTCAGCAACGGTTTGGCTGAGATCGAAGAAATCGTCGAACCTTTGGACGACCAGCAAACCATCTATGAACTCGAAAAGGCGATGCAGAAAAATTCGTCGGACGCGCCGTTTGTCCCCGCATTTTTAGACCGCCGCGCCGATTCCGTCCGCGTCGTCCTGAAAATCCAACGCGTTGAAATCAAAACTACCCTCCCGAAAGCCAAACAACGATAATTTTGGATTTCGGATTTCGGATTTCGGATTTGCCGCCGCGTTTTGATAGTTTTCCATTTCGGATGGAATCTGCCGGTTAATGAATCTATCGGTGAGGAAACTAAATCGTTTCATTACCAAACCAATCCCAAATCTAAAATCTAAAATCTAAAATCTCTTTTGAATCCGGTTTGCTCGTGCGCACGAAAATTGTTATAGCTAAATAAAGAGGTATAACAAGGATGGGCGAACAAAACACATTTAATTTCGATTTTCAGGAAATAGTCAAAAACTTAGAAAAAAACACGTCGGATTTTTTCGAGAATCTGACCGATACGTTTGTCGGCAAAGCGGAAACTTTGCGTGACGGCAGCGAACTTGACGCGGTGAATTTGCCACGCGACCTTTTCGCACACAAGAACGCGCAGACCGAATGGTGGTATTACACGGGACACGGCGAAACGGTTTCGGGCAAGCGGTTCGGGTTTGAACTCGTCTTTTTCAAACGCCGCACGGATCTTGATAAATTCTCGCTCGTGCCGCTGCGGCTTTTCGGCAATCCGCTGTTTTTCGCGCATTTTGCGATCACCGAGATTGACGAGAAAAAATTCCGCTACGCGCACCGCAAATCGGCGAACGGATTTTTCGATCATCCGGCTTCGGCGAGCGAAACGCATTTTCATCTGCGTTTGGGCGATTGGTCTTTGCGTGAATCGCACGGCGCACATATTCTGCGGGCGACGGCGCATAACGTCGTTTTTGAAGCCGATCTGAAACCGACGAAACCACCCGTTTTGAACGGCAAAGACGGAAACGGTGTTTCATTCAAGGACGAAGGCGAAGCGTCGCGTTATTTCAGTTACACGCGGATGGAAATGGAAGGCGATCTCATCTGGAACGGCGAAACCGAGCATTTTACGGGTTCGGCGTGGATGGACAGAGAATTCGGCACGTGGACACCGACCGAAAACCAGAAAGGATGGGATTGGTTTTCGATTCAATTGGACAACAACTGCGAATTGATGTGTTATCAGCTCCGCAACAGCGCGGATGAAGTTTCGCCTTTTTCGAGCGGAACATACGTCAACGAAAACGGTGATTTCGAACATTTAACCCGCGAAGATTTTACGATTGAACCGACCGGATTCTGGAAATCGCCCGGCTCGCACGCGACTTACCCGAGCGGCTGGCGCATCAAAGTTCCGAAAATGGGCTTGGATTTAACCGTCGAACCCGTCATCGAAGATCAGGAACTCGACACCCGCGGCACGACGATGATCATTTACTGGGAAGGCGCGTGCGAAGTTGCGGGCAAAGCGGGTGAGTTCGACATCAAAGGACGCGCTTATGTCGAACTGGTCGGCTATGACCGTTCGCACGATCAGCCGAATCTGGCGTATTTTCTGATGGGAAATCAATTCGAGTTTCCGCCGAAATCTTTTTTCGGATAGATAATCAAGGTGAAAAAGTGAAAAAGGGCTTTCCTATAAAAATGTAATTAACATTTCCGGCGATAAATTGCCTCCAACTTCAGTTGGAGGTCAGGTTTGATTTTTATGAAAGGCTTGAGCCGAATTTCTGAAAAAACAAACATTCCTGACAGCTTTAGCTTAATTGAGCTAAAGCTGTCAGGAAGATAATAAAATCTAAGAATTCGGCTCAAGCCTTTATTTGTTGATTTAGATAACCTCCAACTGAAGTTGGAGGCAATTTATTTTTATAGGAAAGCCCTGAAAAGTGAAAAAGTTTGGTTTTAATAGAAATCAACCAAACTTTTTCACTTTTTCACTTTTTCACTTTTCGACTTTTATCTCGCTTTTTCAATCTCCTCGCGCAATTTTTCCGCGAGACTGTTATCCACACTGCGCAGTAAATTGTATTGTTCGCGCGCTTTGACCTTATCTTTTTTGCCGACCAGATAAGTTAAACCCAAACTGAACCGCGCACGGGCGAAACGCGGCGCGAGCTGTAAGCATCGGTTATAGGCGTTGATCGCCTCGTCGTCTTTGGCGAGCGCGAAATAAGCGTTGCCGAGCAGATAATAGCCATCCGAATAATCGGGATTTTCCCGCGTGAATTTGAGCAGTCCGTCAACCGCCTTGGCGTATGAGTCAGCCGCTTTGTCGTTCTGTTTCAAAAATTCGTAGGCGCGTCCCATATAATACAGGGTTTCGCCGTCGCCCGGGCTGAGCCGCAGAGCGCTGTTGCAGGTCGTGATCGCCATCGAATATTCTTTCGCGTCGTTGTATGCGCGGCACAGATTCGTGTAGCCCATATATTGGTCGGGCGCGAGATTGATCGCGCTTCGTGCCGCGATGATCGCGTCCTGCGGTCGGTCGGCAAGACTGTAATACCACGCCAGCGATGTGTAAAGATTCGCGTCTTTCGGAAACATCTGCAAGCCTTTGCGCGCAACCGTGATCGCTTTGTCGAATTCGTTGCGGTTGCGGTGAATGTCCGAAAGCGCGTTGTAAGACGCGTAAATATCGGGCTTTAAGTCAATCGCTCGCTGGTAAAATTCGATTGCTTCGTCGTATTTTTTCTGTTTGTAAAGCGCGTCGGCAACGTAAAAATTGCTTTCGCCGACGTATTTTGTTTTTCGGTTTAAGGCTTCCATCGCCGCGATTCCCTGTTCGCCCGTATTGCCGAGCGAAGCGTGACAGGCGGCGAGAAAATAGTTCACGTCCGAATTGATCCGATCGAGATCGGAAACTTTTTTATAATACGGCACGGCATCGCGGCACGAATCCTTGATCCGGTAAAGGTCGCCGACCGCCTGATTAAATGCGACATTGTCGGGATCGAACCTTACAACCTCGAGCGCGTCCTTCAATGCGGCATCGTAATTTTTCGCCTGATAATTCAAATACCAGCGAACTTTATAAATTTCAATCGGTTTATCAAATCCCTGCGATTCGGCTTGATTGAAATCAGCGAGCGACTGGTCGAATTCATTGAGGTAATAATGCGAGTAGCCCTTCAAATAATAGGCGACGGGCAAATTTGGGACAACCGCGATGGCTTCGCTGTATTTGCTGATCGCGCCGCGGTAATCTTTTTTATTATAAAGTTGGTCGCCTTGTCGGACGAGCTTTCGCGCCTTATCCAAATCTTTCTTCCTTTGCGCCTGAATCTCAGCGGTCAGGGAAAAGACTGACAACAAAATCATTAAATAGACAAACCAATTTAAATATTTCCTTCTTTTCATCTTCATTGCTCCAAAACTATTGCGGGTAGTGAACTAAAAGTAATGCTTTAAAAAAACTTTCTTTGCCGGGAGCGCACACATCCTTGTGTGCCAGCGTTTGAAAAACGCTCGATACGTTTCGATTTCTTTCAACGATGATGAAACCGAAACGCTTTTACGTCGTTGCACCTGCGTTGCACGCCGGGGATGCGTGCGCTCCCGGCGAATCACGCTTTTACTTTTTCAATCAGCGATTGAGAATTTCAAACAGCCTTACTTTCAGTTCACTACCCTATTGCGGAATGTCTCTCGTTCCTCTGATTGTTGATTTGGTTTCCGGTTTCGGTGTCGCCGGACGCGGCGTTACCGGACGCGGCGTGTTAATCGTTCTGGTCGGCTGCGTTACCGGCGTTTGTTGCGTGACGGTTCTGGTCTGCGTCGGCAAGGGTTTGGTATTAACCGCCGAATTGACGTTCGTATTCGCATTTGTGTTACCGCCATCCAAATTCGATATGTTGCCCTCATCAGTATTCGCAACCGGCTGTTCGATTGTCGGTTCGGGTGTCGGCGAAGGTGTCGGTTCGGGTGTCGGCGTTGCCGTGTTGACCGCTTCCGTCGTGCTTTGCTGATTCATTAAATACCAGGCGATTCCGCCACCCACCACCGCCAGAATCACCAAACCGAACAACGCCCCGAGAAGACCGAAAAGCAAGCCTTTCGACTTTTTCCTTTCCGGTTTCGGCTGACCGACCGGCGGCGGCGTTTGTTTCGGCTGTGAATCGTAATTCGGCGCGTTTTGCTGAAACGCCTGCGCATTGTCGGGCGAATAAACTTCAGCCGGAAACCTCGTTTCCACCGACGCGGCGAAATTTTCCGCCGGCGGAATTGAATCGTAAGACGACGGAAGCATGGTCTGCGCCAGCTCATCCGGCGCGTTCTGATTTTCAAATGCGATCAGCGGAACGGTTTTATCACCCGTAAATTTTTGCGGCGCAGCGAAATTATCGTCCGTCTTCGCGCTGTAATCGCCCGTGTCCAAATTTTGCACCGACCCGGTTTCGTTGTTTTGCAGATATTCTGCCGCGCCGAAATCGTTGCCGAAAACTTCAGTCCTGATGCCGGATTGCTGCGGCGCGGAATCTTCGGCAACGGGCAGAACCTCCGTTTTTTGTCCTAAGTCCTGCGGAACGGAAACTTCCTCCGTTAGGTCATCCATTCTGATTGTCGCGTCGAAATTCGGAATCTGTTCGGTTTGATTCGCGTATTGCGAAGCCGTCGGCGAATTTTCGGCGGCAGTGTTTTCCATCATTCCGAACGGAATCGTCTGCGCGCCCATCGCTTCTTTCGAGGCTGGTTGATTATCGGAAACCGGCGCGGAAAACTGTTCGGTCTTGTCGTTTGAAAATCCTGAGGTCTGCACGGCGGGCGTGAGCTGTTCGTCACCTTCCGGCGAGTTAAAGGCAACCGTTTTATCAGCCATATCGCTCTGCATTTTGGCGTAAGTTTCGCGCAAAATTTTCTGCATCTCACGCGCATCCGCAAAGCGCTGATCCTGGCTGATGGACATTCCCTTCAAAACCACGTCCGAGATTGATTTCGGAATTTCGCCGTTGACCTCGTTGATCGGCGCAATCGGGTCGGTTTTTCCGCTCAACAGAAAATCGGCGCGCGAAAGCGCGTCGGGCGGAACGATGTTCGTCAAAAGCTGGTAAAGCGTCGCCGAAAGCGAGTAAATATCGCTTCGCGGACTGGTTCCCGTGCCGCGAATCTGTTCCATCGGCGCATAATGCGGCGTGTAGCCGACGACGCTGCCGGTGCTTCCCGAACCGCTTGGAAAGCCTGCCTGCGCGGTCGAATTTTTCGACAAACCGAAATCGAGCAGAACGATGTTGTTGTCGTCGGTCAATTTCAGGTTCTGCGGTTTGATGTCGCGGTGAATGATCGGCGGTTCGTGCGAATGCAGGTAAGCCAGCGCGTCGAGCAGCTGGTCAGCCCAGAACAAAACCCACGAGAGCGGAAAAGGTTTCTGCGTCGCCGTCAGGCGTTTCGCCAGATCATCGCCCGAAATATGATCCATCACCAAAAATTGATTACCGCTTTCGATAAAATGATCGCTGACTTTCGGCAAAGCCGGATGCCGCAGCCGCGCTAACGTGCGCGCTTCGCGCTCGAAAGCGTCGCCGAGCTGTGAGTCCTCGCCGTGTAAAGTGCGCTTGAGCGCAATCGCGCTGCCCAATCGCTGGTCAACCGCCAGATAAACTTCGCCCATTCCGCCTTTGCCGATTAAATGCACGATTAGATAGCGGTTTTGTAATAATGTGTTCGGTGCTAAAGGTTTCATTCGTTTCCGTGTTTCGTTTCGTCGAGTGTTTTGAAAAACAGATGAGAAATCATTTTTTCATTGAATTGCAATAAAAAGAAAATCTTACTGCAATCGAACGTTAAATCTTAAAATTTAGAATACTTATTTTTTCAGGTTTTCAAAAACTCGTAAAAATTATAGCCGATTTTGCCGAAAAATCATTGCGCGATACCAAACTTTATTGATTTACAAGCAATTTTTCGGGTGTCAGCAACGCATTTTGTCCTCTATGCTGCCAGCACCGTCCGCCGCCTTTGACGCGGCGCGAACAGGGCGTTCCCTTTTTCGTTTCCGCACCGCAAAAATAAACCGCTTCGACCGCTGAAATTGACGGAGAATCGGCTTGTTTAGTCTGCGGTTTGGTTATCAAATTCGGTATTTGCGCGGCATTTGACGGAACGTTATTCGCTTGCGCGGTCGGCAACGCGTCTGTCTTAGAATTAACCTGCGGCGGTTGATTTGCCGGATTTTTGCCAGTATTTGACGAGTTTGCGGCAAATTGCCGGGTCGAGACATTCAAAGGCTTTTCGCCGCTCCGCAAGTAGCTTCCGATGCCGAAAATTCCGAAAACCGCCATCAGTGCGACAAAAACTTTCGGTAAAGTTCTGGGCAAAACGAAATCGTGTTTACAAACATCGCAAAAACGTCCGCTGTCCGTGATGGAAGTAACGGCGCGTTCGATTTTTTCACCGCAATGACAGCAAAATTTCGGGTTATAAAACATTGGGATATTCCTTCAATTTTTCTTGGTTCGGAAAGCCAAACAATGATTTTTATTCGTTCATTCGGTTGGCTTTCTCAATTTGCAAGAATTATAAACCATAAACCGATTATTGTTAAGAAGTTTTTGAAACAATGCCGGATGCAACTGCGTTTCGGTAAATAGCGTCTGATTAGTTATTATTCTGCTATGAATTATTCACGAGCCTTTATAATTTTTTCATTTCTGCTTGTTGGCTTTTTCAGCGTCGCGGCGCAAAACGACGACGACACGCCGATTATCGTTGATTCGTCGGTCGTTCGTTTGAATGTCGGCGTTGCCGACCGCAAAGGTCGCCCGGTAACGGATTTATCGCGTGAAAATTTTACGATTTTTGAAGACGGAGTTAAACAAAGCATTCAGCGTTTCGAGCCGGTCGTAACGCCGTTTTCGGTCGTTATGATTCTCGATATGTCGGGTTCGACCTTAGGTTTCCGCGAAACGATTCGGCAATCGGCGTATCGTTTTATTGACGCGCTCGCGCCCGAAGACCGCGTCGCCGTCATCGAATTTTACGACAAAGTAAATCTGCGTAACGATTTTACGACCGACCGCAAAACCATCGGCAATTCGATCTCGGTCGCCAACGGACGCGGCAAAACGCAGCTTTACAAAGCACTCGATTTTGCGCTCAACAAACTCTCGAACGAAGGCAAACGCCGCAAAGCGGTCATCGTCTTGACCGACGGCGTTGACACGGCTCTGCGCGACAATGACCGCGATTTTCTCCAGAAATTCGGCGAAAAGGAAATTCCGACCGCGATCAAACCCGAAACTAACGACAATCTGAACCGCGTTTTAAACAAAGCCGACGTGCAGGGCGTAACGATCTACCCGCTCGCGCTGCCGACCGGAGATCCGGCAAAACTCGCCGACCCGACCCCGATTCAAGTGGCAATGTATGAAGCCGCGCGGTCGCGGCTGAAAATTCTTGCCGACCGCACGGGCGGAACGCTCAACACGATCAACCGCCTCGAAGAAATGGGCAGACTTTATGCTTCGGTCGCCGCCGAACTCCGCACGCTCTACACGATTGAATACCAATCAACGAACGAAAAACGCGACGGCAAATGGCGGGCGATAAAGATCGAAGTCAACGACGCGGAACTGATCTCAAAAACGCGGCAAGGCTATTTTGCCAGATAATTTCGCGGTTGATTCATAACGAAACGTGTTTCGGTGAAAAACGTTTTTCACCGAAACACGTTTTTATTTTCCCCCTGCAAACTTTGAATTTCCGACCGAAATGGAATTGTAAAACCGTCTGTAAAAAGATATTATCGAAATTGCAAAACACGCAGAATTAAATCGGACACGGGTTGAAAACTTAAATATCGGAGTCTAAAGAATCACTAAATTTCAGATTGTCAGAAATCGCAAACAACTCAAACTTTTTCAAACTTTAACGAAATCGTTTTGAAGTTATTATTTGAACAAGGGTTATGGCGAATAAGGGTTCCGGCAACAACAAACAAACCACTGAAAATATATTCGCGGGCGGCGGCGAAATGAGCAGTCGGATGCGGGCGATGGATTGGTCGCAAACGCCTCTCGGCGCAGTTTCAGAGTGGCAGCAGTCATTAAAAACCGCCGTCCGGCTGATGCTCAATTCGCGGTTTTCGATGTTTATCTGGTGGGGTAAAGAACTGGTTTATCTTTACAACGACGCTTATTTGCCGACGCTCGGTATTCATCACCCGCAGGCACTCGGCAAACCCGCGCCCGAAGTTTGGTCGGAGATTTGGCAGGACGTTGAACCGCAGGTCAAGCTCGTTATCGAGCAGGGCGAAGCGACGTGGAACGAAGAACTGCTTTTGTTTTTGGAACGGCGCGGATTCAAAGAAGAAACCTATCATACATTTTCCTACAGCCCGATAATTGACGACACAAATAAGATCGGCGGTCTTTTCTGCGCCGTTTCCGAAGACACGCAAAAGGTTTTAAACCGCCGCCGCCTGCAAACTCTGCGCGATTTGGGCGGACGAACGCTGGCGGAAGCCAAAAGCGTTAATGAAGCCTGCCGCGCCGCCGCCCAGGTTTTAAGCGAGAATCCTTTCGACATTCCGTTTGTCCTGATCTATCTGCTGGACGCTGACGGCAAACAGGCGCGACTTGCCGAAACCGTCAGAATTGAGGGAAATGAAACCGCCGCGCCGCCCGAAATTGAAATCAGTCATCCGACCGACATCTGGGATTTTCAGCGCGTTCTGACGGACGAACGCGGTTGCCGGATGACGAAGATCGAAGAAAAATTCGGGCAGCTTTCGGCGGGCGCGTGGACGGACGATTCGACAACCGAAGCGTTTATCGTTCCGCTCGCCAAATCGGGAACGCAGGATTTTCCCGCTGGATTTCTGGTTGCCGGAATCAGTCCGCGCCTCGTATTTGATGCTGATTATCAAGGATTTCTCGGACTTGTCGCCGGACATATCGCCACCTCGATTACCAACGCCGAAGCGCTCGAAGCGGAACGAAAACGCGCCGAAGCCCTTGCCGAATTAGATCGCGCCAAGACGGAATTTTTCTCGAATGTTTCGCACGAATTCCGAACGCCTTTGACCTTAATGCTCGGCAATCTCGAAGAAGTCTTGCGAAAAGACGAAAATTTGCCCGAAGCCGAACGCGAACAAATCGAAACCGCGCATCGCAATTCGCTGCGGCTTTTGAAATTGGTCAATAATCTGCTCGATTTTTCGCGTATCGAAGCGGGACGCGCCGCGCCGCATTTCGAACCGACGGAGTTAGCCCGATTGACCGCCGAACTGGCGAGTAATTTTCGCGCCGGAATTGAAAAAGCGGGAATAAAACTGAAGGTTGAATGCCTGCCGCTCGGACAGAAAATCGCGGTTGACCGCGAAATGTGGGAAAAAATTATTCTCAATTTGCTCTCGAACGCCTTTAAATTTACGCTGCACGGCGAAATCGAAATCGCTTTGCGGGAAACGGGCGAAACGGTCGAGTTAAAAGTGCGCGACACGGGCATCGGGATTCCCGCCGAAGAATTGCCGAATATTTTCCGGCGTTTTCACCGCGTCCGCACAATTCAGGGACGAACGCACGAAGGCACGGGAATCGGTCTGTCGCTCGTCGAAGAGCTTGTCAAACTGCACGACGGCGCGATTGACGTGCAGAGCGAACCCGGACGCGGCACGATTTTTACGATTACAATCCCAAAGAACCGGAAGGGAGAAAGTAAGAAAGAGGGTAAAGAAGAAAATGCGGCTTCGACGAATATTTCCGAAAGACCGCGAAATTATCTGCAAAGTTATTTGCCGGATTCGGCGAACGGAAATCAACCGGAAACAAAAGCCGAGCTTGCCGATTCGCCGCTTTTGCCTTTTTATCCGGCGGCGAAAATTCTGCTGGCGGACGACAACGCCGATATGCGCGGTTATATCAGCCGTTTGCTGACGCAAAACGGTTATGCGGTGGAAACCGCCGCCGACGGTCAAGCGGCACTCGAAAAACTGCAAAATTCGGACACAAATTTGCCCGACCTGATTTTGACGGATGTGATGATGCCGCGCCTTGACGGTTTTCAGTTTCTCAAGGAAATCCGCAAAGACGCGCGGATGCGCGAAATTCCCGTCATAATGCTGTCGGCGCGCGCCGGCGAAGAATCGAAAATCGAGGGCTTTGAGGCGGGCGCGGACGATTATCTGATAAAACCTTTCTCCGCCCGTGAGCTTCTGGCGCGGGTTAATTCGGTCATCGAGCTGGCGAAAATGCGCCGTATGATCGAAGCCGCGTTGCAAAAATCGGAAGCCGAGTTTCGGCAACTTGCCAATGCCGTTCCGCAAATCGTCTGGGTTACCGGCGAGGAAGGCAAATTAACTTACGTCAACGAGCAATGGATCGAATATACCGGCTTAGACCTTGAAAAAACCGCACAGCCCGAAAGAATTACCGAAACCATTCATCCCGATGACCGCAAGAAAGTTTTCGGCGAATGGAGGCGGGCATTCAAAACCGGAACGAGGTTTGAGGTCGAAGGACGAATGCGAAATCACCTGACGGGCGAATACCAATGGTTTCTGATGCGCAGCGAACCGACCAAAGACGCGAACGGCAAAACCGTTAAATGGTTCGGCACTTCGACGGACATCACCGCGAGTAAAAAAGCGGAAAACCGCGCGATTTTGCTGGCTGAAATCAGCCAATTAACGCGGCATTTCGAAAATCCGAACAGTCTGTTGTTTATCGTTTCAAAAGTCGTCGGCGAACATCTCGAAGTCCGGCGGTGTCTGTTCAATGAAATTGACCTCGAAAATGATCTCGAAATCAATCACCGCGATTATTGCCGCGGTGTCGAATCGGTCGCCGGCAGACATAAAATTTCCGCTTACAGTTCCGTCACGATCGCCGAAATGAAAGCCGGAAATACGGTTGTCAACAACGATTCGAAAACCGATCCGCGCACCGCCGGTTTATACGAAAAAATTTACGCACTGAGCGGCGGACGCGCCTATATCGCCGTTCCGCTGATGCGGGAAAACCGCTGGGTTGCATCGCTTTGGGTGAGCGACGACAAGCCGCGCGAATGGAGCAAAGAAGAAATCAAACTTCTCGAAATCATCGCCGAACAAATTTGGGCGGTCATCGAAAAACTGCGAATTGACGCGGCTTTGCGCGAATCCGAAGCGCGTTTCCGCAATATGGCAGACCACGCGCCCGTTATGATCTGGGTTACGGACGCGAGCGGTTACTGCCATTATCTGAGCCAATCGTGGTATGAATTTACCGGACAAACGCCCGCAACTGGTTTGGGTTTCGGCTGGCTTGAAGCGACGCACCCGGACGACCTCAAACGCTCCGAAGATGAATTTATCAATTCCAATCAAAACCGCGCACCGTTTCGTCTGGAATATCGTCTGCGGCGCAAGGACGGCGAATATCGCTGGGCGATTGATTCGGCACAGCCGCGTTTCGGCGAAGACGGCGAATATCTCGGCTATATCGGCTCGGTCATTGACATTACCGAAAGAAAATTAGCCGAACAGGAACGCGAAAAACTGCTCGCCCAGGAAAAAATACTGCGCTCGGAAGCCGAAAAAGCCAATCGTCTGAAAGACGAATTTTTAGCGACCGTCAGCCACGAACTCCGCACACCGCTCAATTCGATGCTCGGCTGGGCGACGATGGTCAGACAGAATAATTTCAATCCCGAAATTATGCGCCGCGCTTTTGAGGTCGTCGAGCGCAACGCCCGCAATCAGAATCAGATAATCTCGGATATTCTGGACGTTTCGCGCATTATCACGGGCAAACTCAATCTGAATTTACAGCCGGTCAACCTTTCGACCGCCATTCTCGCCGCGGTTGATACGGTTCGTCCGGCGATTGACGCGAAAAGCATCAATCTCGAAACGTGCTTTGAAACCGGCGCGGAAACGATCATCGGCGATGCCGACCGCCTTCAGCAAATTGTTTGGAATCTGCTTTCAAACGCCGTTAAATTCACGCCCGAAGGCGGCAAAATAGAAATCGCTTCGCGCTCTGAAAACGATTACACCGAAATCACGGTTTCCGACAACGGAAGCGGCATCGAAGCGGATTTTCTGCCGTTCGTTTTCGACCGTTTCAGTCAGGCTGACGGTAAAATGAATCGCCGTCACGGCGGACTCGGACTCGGACTGGCAATCGTCCGCCATTTGACCGAACTTCACGGCGGCAGTGCTTTAGTGTCGAGTAAAGGCGCGGATCAAGGCTCGACTTTTACGGTTCGTTTTCCGCTCAAATCGCGGCATATTGAAAGAAAGGGTTCTGAAAATTTTGAAAACGAACCGGAAATGTTTTCGACATCTGCCGAAACGCCGCGCGGTCAGCTCGAAGGTTTAAAAATTCTCATTATTGACGACGAACCGGACGCGCTCGAACTCACCGCCTTTATTCTGACCGACCAGAACGCCAAAGTTTTTACCGCCGATTCGGTTGATAAAGCGTTGGAAATTTATGAAACAGAAAAGCTCGACGCGCTCATTTCGGACATCGGAATGCCCGAAAAAGACGGTTTTGAATTGATGCGGGAAATCAGAAAGCGAACCAACGGGCAAAAACCTGCCATTCCGACAATCGCGCTCACCGCTTACGCCAGAGAAGAAGACAGCCGAAAGGCTTTAAAGGCAGGCTTTGACGCGTATCTTCCAAAACCGGTCGAGCCTGAAAAATTGATCGAAACCATAATAGAGATTACAAATAATTCTTAATCTGAACATAGATTCAGTTATAGGGCTTTCCTATAAAAATGTAATTAACATTTCCGTCAAGTTTGATTTTTATGAAAGGCTTGAGCCGAATTTCCGAAAAAAACAAACATTCCTTACAGCTTTAGCTTAATTGAGCTAAAGCTGTAAGGAAGATGATAAATTTTAAGAGTTCGGCTTAAGCCTTTATTTGTTGATTTACACAACTTCCAACTAAAGTTGGAGGCAATTCATTTTTATAGGAAAACCCTGGATTCAGTTAAGGCATTTCACTGAAACCGCGAACCAAACTTGACAGCAAAGCCCAAGATTTGTAGTCTAAATATTCGCTTTTGCGCACCCGTAGCTCAGCTGGATAGAGTGCTTGACTACGAATCAAGAGGTCGCATGTTCGAATCATGCCGGGTGTATTAATTAAATCAATAAGTTAGAGGCACTGAAAAGTGCCTTTTTCTTTTGACTCACACTACAACTCAACCTGAGTCCTGAAAAGAAAGAAAATTTACTGTTTTTGGTCGCTTTTGTTTCAATCCGCTTCAGACGCGAAGTTTCTGCCAACTACAAATTAGAAGGCTGATATTTGCGCTGTAAAAGTTTCAATCCGCTTTAGACGCGAAGTATTCACCAACTAATAGGATTAGTCGGCGGTCAAACATTAGGCGGAGTTTCAATCCGCTTTAGACGCGAAGTATTCACCAACGTTTGCGGTTTCTTGTATAGTCCTAATTAACCCCGAGTTTCAATCCGCTTTAGACGCGAAGTATTCACCAACAAAGTAGCTGATTTTAGTCTTACAGCTGGTTTAAGTTTCAATCCGCTTTAGACGCGAAGTATTCACCAACTCACCCACTTGGCTTTAAGCTATGGTAATATATCTGTTTCAATCCGCTTTAGACGCGAAGTATTCACCAACATACTGGCAAGCAGAAGTTCAGGACCAACGATAATGGTTTCAATCCGCTTTAGACGCGAAGTATTCACCAACTCTTTAGGGAGAGAAGCTTATACGCAAAGAGTTTCAATCCGCTTTAGACGCGAAGTATTCACCAACCTTTAGGGAGAGAAGCTTATCCGCTTTTGGGTAAAGTTTCAATCCGCTTTAGACGCGAAGTATTCACCAACCAAAATGTTCGAAGCGTATTTATTTTTGTAAAAGTTTCAATCCGCTTTAGACGCGAAGTATTCACCAACAAAAACGGAAGTTATGTAGAGCGGGGGGTATTTTGTTTCAATCCGCTTTAGACGCGAAGTATTCACCAACAGCCCTTTGGGCAGCCTTAATGGCAATGGTTATGAGTTTCAATCCGCTTTAGACGCGAAGTATTCACCAACCCCGCGTCGAAACACTCGAAGCGCAGTGTCAAAGTTTCAATCCGCTTTAGACGCGAAGTATTCACCAACCCAAAAACGTGCAGCCGAAAAATCTGGGCAGGCAAACTTCGTTTCAATCCGCTTTAGACGCGAAGTATTCACCAACGAAAACGAAGAAAACCAGGACGGCAACTCGCAGGATAATTGTTTCAATCCGCTTTAGACGCGAAGTATTCACCAACTTTGTGCCATTTCGGTATGACAGGCTGGGATATTATTAGTTTCAATCCGCTTTAGACGCGAAGTATTCACCAACAAATTAAAAAAATTGCTTTACGTTTTAAAGTAAGTTTCAATCCGCTTTAGACGCGAAGTATTCACCAACATCCAAGATGCAATCAAACAACTACCCGAGGGTTAGTTTCAATCCGCTTTAGACGCGAAGTATTCACCAACGCAAAGAGAGCGAGAGTATCTGGAACGGATGCAGTTTCAATCCGCTTTAGACGCGAAGTATTCACCAACTTATTGATTATGAAAACAAAAGCTAAATACAACTGAGTTTCAATCCGCTTTAGACGCGAAGTATTCACCAACTCGGAATCTATACGCTGATGCGCCGTCCGCCTGTTTCAATCCGCTTTAGACGCGAAGTATTCACCAACCCAAATACTCGCGGCGTTTATTTTGGAAGTGAAAAGTTTCAATCCGCTTTAGACGCGAAGTATTCACCAACTTAATGCTTGTGTGCCTGGCAGCGTTGTCGGGAAAGTTTCAATCCGCTTTAGACGCGAAGTATTCACCAACCTTATACTGCGCGGGCGTGACGTAGCCCTGTGTGAGTTTCAATCCGCTTTAGACGCGAAGTATTCACCAACAAACATTGACACGCCGGACACGACCGTTTGGATGCGCATTACAGCCGTTGTATTCGATGACGGTCTGAAAGTTTCAATCCGCTTTAGACGCGAAGTATTCACCAACACTGAATAGAGAAGTAAGAATAGTTCGACAACAAAGTTTCAATCCGCTTTAGACGCGAAGTATTCACCAACTCCCACAATTAAGCACCAGGACATATTTATATGAGTTTCAATCCGCTTTAGACGCGAAGTATTCACCA
>JALHNX010000048.1 GCA_022843305.1 Pyrinomonadaceae bacterium
TAAATTCATCGAAAGAATCTTTAAATTCGTGAACTTCGCTCGCCGGGAAATTTAAACCCATCCGCGAACGAAAACGCGTAATTTCTTCGTGCGGCAAGGCATCGCGCCCGACGGGTTTTCGTTCGGGAAAAACTTTTTCGAGCAAACGGACGGCTTGGAAAAATTCAAACCGGTAAGGCTCTTCGAGAAGTTCCTGATTTAAAGGTTTTTTCGCCATAGCTTAAAAGTGAAAATGTGAAAAAGCGGAAAAGTGAAAAAGCATTTGCACTTCATTCAAGACAACTTTTTCACGCTTTCACTTTTAGTCTTTTTCACCTACAACAAGATCTGTTCGCCCGTGCGCGGCGGGAAAATTTTTACATCTTCTTCGCGTTGTTTGGTTCGTAAAACCATCTGATTAAAAGAGTTCAACGAAGAATAAAGCCCGAAAAATCTTTCCAAAATACAGGCAAAAAGAAACATTCCGCTGCCGACAAACTCGTCTTCGTCCATCGTTAGAGTTGTTTCCAGCCCGCGCACGAAACCCGCGCCGATATGTTCGCCAATGCGCCGCACGACTTTGCGGCTTTCGATTCCCGTAATGCCTAAAATCTGCTTGCGCGTTGCCGAAGAATCGTTAAAATTATAAAGATGCAGGATTTCCTGCAGGGCTTCGGGTGTTCCGTTCGTGCTTTCGATAATTGATAGATAATTCAAATTCAGATGCGAGATCAAACGCCATTGCAAAGCGCGGCGGCGCGCCGGACGAAGCGTTTCGGTCGGTTTCGTCAAACACCGCGCTTTTGAAAGCAGTCCGCTACCCTCGACCTCAAAATCGCCTTCGCGCCCGCCGAAGGGAAGCCGCGCCGGCAAATCACGGTTCGTGCAGGTTGTTCTGACATTTAAAACTTCGACCGCCGGAACCCGCGGATTGAAATTCATATCCACTAAGGACACGAACATTTCCGTGCCTTCGTCTTCCTCGCGCTGTGAATCGCGCCGCATCGCATACCAGAAGGATTTTTCCATCTGCTCGCCGTAGGCATGGCGAAGCGAATAAAACGGCGAAAATTCGCGCGTCGTATTGGTTTTCGGGTCGGTCGTGATGACATCGTTAATCGAATAAATTTCGGTCGTCGTCTGGCGATGCACATCCGGCACGATGTGATATTCGTATTTTTGCTGTGAAAGATAAATCGGGTCAGCCATCCGCGAAAAAAGATTGATGATCGGTGTGCAGCCTAAACGAAAAGTGTCCTCCGTTACCGGTGCTTTCGGCGGCGTAACGTCTTTTAAATGAATCAGAATTTCGAAATGACTACCGAATTTTCGGGCAATCGCCTGGTCAAATCCGTGAATATCAAAGAACAAAAATTTATACGGAAAAGCAAAATATTCCGTCAGCAGACGATAGCCCTGAAACGAGCGTTTCGTGTATGGCAAAAGCGATTCTTCCTCGGAAAAACCGACTTGTTTGATAGCTTCCGCGGCAGGCAAAATTACCGGATCGGGAAGTTTCAGCTGAATATTTGTTAAAGTTTTTAAGGTTTTATTGCCGATTGGCGCTTCTTTGGCGCGGAACTCGACCTTTGTTGCCTGATTGAAAATAATTTCGTAAAGCGGAAAAATCAATTGCGGGTCGCCGTTGATGAAAAAACGTAGAAATTCCAGCGGTTTATCGGTGCTTCCGACCTTAAATTCGTGCAGATTGGCATCGCCGAAACATCGCATACTGAGGCGAATATAGCTTTCGGAATATTTTCCGCGCCCGTCTTTCGGCGCGTTCGATTCGAGCGCGGCGGATTGAATTTCCATCGGCACGAGTTGCACGTCGAAACCCGTCCGAAATTGACAGGGCGTGCCGTCAACCGGACGCGAATTGAGCTTTGCGCCGCGTTCGAGCATCTGCACGGCGGTCAATTTATCGTTTGGCGAACCGAAGGAAAACTGCGTAATCGCCATCGAAGGAATCGGTGAAAGATAATGCGGGTAAAGAACATTGAGAAAGGATTCGGTGATTTCGGGAAGCTCGTCTTCCAGTTTGAGCGAAACTCTGCCCGTTAAAAAGGCAAATGCCTCGATAATCCGCTCAACGTGCGGGTCTTCGATTTTTTCTTCTTCAAGCTGAAGCCGACCCGCAATTTTGGGGTATTTGCGGGCAAATTCCGCACCCATTCGGCGCAGAAATATCAATTCGCGTTCGTAGTAACCTAAAAGTTCATCACGCATGAAGGTTTTTTAACTAAAAATAATTATCGCTTTGTCTAAAATCAAAACAAATTTACGGTAAATACATCATCGGAATCGGAACGTTTTTGTCAATTCTGGCGTTAAACCAAGCCATATCGCGCACCACCGGAGCGCCGAATGCCGGATCGTTAACATAAAGCGTTCCGTCTTCATCAACTCCGCTGATAACGACAATATGATTAACTCCGTTCCATTGTCCGGCTGCCCAGATTGGTCCGTAATACTGCAGGTTATCATTTATAAAACGCCAACTAAAACTTTGATTGACCTGCGGCAATGTTTGCAAGCCGAGATCGCGGGCTAAGTCAATAAATTGCTCGGCGGTCAGTCCTTGGTTGTCTTCGTATTCTTGCGGAAGCGGATTAATACAAGCCGAATTTCGATAACCATAGAGCATCCTTGCCGAAGCGTGCCAACAATTCATCTGCCGTTCCTGCATAATGTGCAAAACATCAAGTCTCATTATAATCCTTCATAGTTTTCAAAATTAAATCTCTTTTTATTTTCAAATGCCGGTCGCATTCGTCGTCATCAATTAGTTTGTCGCGTGTTATAAGCTAATAATGTTTTATCTGCTCTTAAAATTCAAATTCCGTCCAAAGAATTTCTTCTGCAATGACGGATTTATCGCTTCGCAGACGTATTTTGTTGAATTTCTTTCCGTTTTGGAAATAAGATTCTTCCGGGTTTTCTCTATTTTCCACTCTTTTTCCGAATTCGACATATTCGCCGAAACCGTTCGGAAAGAGAACGGTTGCGCTGCCTTTTTCGTCAATCAGTTCAATTTCGATTGTTAATTCGCTGCCGTCCGTCAGCCGGAGTTTTTGTTTGTTTTCGTCTGCCCAACCCTTAACATTTTGTAATTTCAACGCGACAAAATGAATTTTCGCCGTTGCCTCAAGCGGACTTTGCGGAGTTATTTCCGACCAATTTGGATTTAATTGTTTGTTATCGGCGATTTTTACTTTAGCGGGCGGTTTTGCTTCCGAGAAAAATGTCTTACAACCCACGCCGATAATTGCCGTTAAAATTAACAGCGAAATAATAATTAACCCGCTTGCGTAAAAATTCATCCCGATTTATGGTTTTAAAACCTTTAACTCTCCGTTTTGTAGCGCTTTGTAGCATTTATCCGAAAGATTTGTATTGGAATCGGGAATAAAATAGAAAAATCCGATTTTCAGCCCGACGGAATTATTGTGTAAATCCATCTCTTTTTCGTCAGCCGGATTAGTGGGATTGGTTTCGTGCGCGTCGGTAAAGGCTTTTGCCCAGTAATATCCGATGTCGCGCGATAAAACCGACGACCAAAAACAATGGCGAAAAGCGTCAGATTCGTCATTCCGCCCGTTAAATCCGAAACGCTGCGTGGTTTCGTTAAAAGCCGTATCCTTGCTTAACTTGATAAACGGTATCTTTGCCATTGTCAGGGGATTTGATGCCATTGACGCGATAACCGCTTTTTCAGCCGGAGTCAAGTTACTCCATTGATCATATAAACCCATAAATAACGCCTCCTTTATTTTTCTTTTACTTCAAACTCGCCGCTTCCGAGCTGAAGAACCGTGTCGAAAGCAATCGGCTCGGGTGTCGGTTCGACATTCAGCCGCGCTTCGATGCGAAATTTCAGCATTCGATCAATATTGTTGACAGGTTCAAGCGTGACCTTCAAATTCAGAAATCGCGGCTCAAAAATCTTGATTGCATTTTCCAGTGCGTCTGCCAGACGCTTTTGCTCGATATGGCTTTTCGCGCTGATACCCGTAATATCGGGCAACCCGTAAACGACGACCGATTTTTTGACTTCTTCCAGCTGCTCGTCAATTTCTTCGGGAAAGCACCGCGAATTTAAAAGCCATTCCAGATCGCGCCGCACCGACAATTTCAGGTCACGAAGCGATTTTGAACGCGACTTCGGTGCTTCGCGCGACACGTCCGGCTCAAAATCAAGCAAACGATCTAAGACCGAAGGCGTTATACGAATTTCGTTATCAATGCGTGACATTATTTAAAAAAAGGAAAATATACCGCCACTTCGGAAAAATGGCGGTATGTAAAATTTTTGATTTCTTTGATGATTGTCCGCCGCCGAAAACCGTCGGCGGACAATCGGGGTAACATTCGAGAAAATTAGGCACCTGTGCCTTCGACTTTCTTGATGTCGTAGCTAGTGGTGTTGGTCAATGCAACCGAACCATCCGATTTCTGTTGGAAGTATTCAAACGTAATGTTTGTAAAATTGAACGAAATCTGTTCCATCGGCATAATCGAACTTCCGTTGCTGCCGCCGGTTTGGAATGACGAGATAACGATGTCGCCAAACGTCACTTTCGTATAGGTGAACGGGTTGCCGTCGCCGCCCGTTTTGCGGCAGCTCAGGATAGCTTGCGGAATATGGTTGCCCTTCGCGCATGCTAAGAAGAGTTGCGGCGATGCTTTACCGTTCTGGACGACAAAGTGAAAGTCTTGCAGACTAACTTTGCCGACGCCGAGACCAGTTCCCTGGACAGCTGAACCGCTGTTGCTCGCACCGAACGACCACGATTCGATTTGCATCTGTTTTTCAAAACCCGTTGCGTCGGATTCACCTTCGATAGTATCAATTTTCAAATAATAATCAGCACTTGCCATAGTTTTAATTTGCTCCTTTCAAAATAACTTTTTAATTTATCAGGTTGTTTGACTCTTCAGCCAAACAACCTGTTCCTCATATTTTTTCGATCTCTTCGAGTCCTTACTGCTCGCTTCCTAAGTAAGACGACTCGAAGAAATCCTTTTGCGAAACTTTCTGAAATTTTGCAATTTTTTTGCAAAATCGAAGATTATTTCGCCGGCGGCGGCAGATCCGCAACCAATCTCAGCGAAACCGAAAGCTCGTCTAATTGGAAATGCGGACGCAGGAACGCAACGGCGCGGTATGCCCCCGGTTTGCCCGGAACTTCCGTCACGTCAACCCGCGCTTCACGCAGAGGATATTTCGCCTTTTGCGATGCCGGTGCAACGTCGTTTTCCAGAACATATTTGCTGATCCAACGATTAAGGAAAATTTGTGCTTCCTGACGCGACATAAAACTTCCGATTTTGTCGCGCATCATTGATTTCAAATAGTGCGCAAAACGCGAAACGGCGAAAATATACTGTAGCTGCGACGAAAGGCGCGCATTGGCGTTTGCCGAGTCAGTATCGTATTTTTTCGCTTTGTTGCATGATTGTGTTGCGAAAAACGCCGCGTAATCCGTGCCTTTGCAGTGAACGAGCGGAATAAATCCGTTGTCGGAAAATTCTTTTTCACGACGGTCGGTGATCGCCACTTCGGTCGGACATTTCATCGCCACTTCGCCTTCGTCGGTTTCAAAAGTATGGGTCGGAAGTCCGTCCACCAGACCGCCGCCTTCGACGCCGCGAATCGCCACGCACCAGCTGTGCATCGAAAACGCTTCCGTCAGACGCGTTCCCATCGCATATGCGGCATTGCTCCACAGATATTTTTTGTGGTCGGTGCCGTCAACATCTTCTTCAAAGTTGAAGGTTTCGGTCGGTTTCGTCGCCGCGCCGTAAGGAACTCGTCCGAGAACGTGCGGCAGCGTCAGACCAACGTAGCGCGAATCTTCCGATTCACGGAAACTGCGCCATTTCGCGTATTCCGTGCGGTCGAAAATCTTTGAAATATCGCGCACTTCGGTCATTTCGTGGAATTCGTCCCAACCGAACATTTCCGACGAAGCGGCGCTGATAAACGGCGCGTGTGCGGCGGACGCGACCTGCGAAAGGCTTTCGAGAAGCGCCAAATCCTGCGGGTGATTGCCGAATTCGTAATCGCCGATCAGCGCTCCGTAAGGCGCACCGCCGAAGGTGCCGTATTCTTCTTCATAGATTTTTTTGAAGAGCGCCGACTGGTCGAATTCGAGTGCGCGTTCAAAGTCTTTGAGAAGTTCTTTTTTCGTTACCGACATTACACGAATTTTCAGCATCGTGCCGGTCAAACTGTTTTTAACCAGATGATGAAGTCCGCGCCACGAACCTTCGAGTTTTTGAAACTCCTGGTGGTGCATAACTTCATTCAACTGCGCCGAAAGCAAACGATCAATCTCGGCAATGCGGGCGTTGATCGCAACGTCCATATTTTTCGACATTGTCAGCTCGCCGCTCATCACCTGATTGACGAATTCGCCGATCATATCTTTGGCTTGTTCGCGTTGATAATCGTCGCGCGCCATTTTGCCCTCGGTCAAAATCTGGTCAAGAAGGCTGACTTCCTGAACTTGTTCTTCCGTTTGGGCTTCTGCTGCTTGTTGTTTTGCTTTATCAGCCATAATTTATTCCTCCTTCTTTTCGATACCGAGCGCATCGCTTATTTGTTTTTGCTTGTCAGTGTCGGAGATTAAGTCGTTCAGGATACTTTCTAATTTATCATTGCCGTCCATTTTTGAACGCAAATCGGAAAGTTTCTGACGCGCTTCGACGAGTTTGCGAAGCGGTTCGATCTGCTGCACGACATTATCCGGTTCAAAATCTTCGATATTATTGAATTTCAGGTCAACGCCGATTTTACTGCCGTCTTCCTGCATCTTGTTTTCGACCGAATAAGCCACGCGCGGTTTCATTCCGGACAATACCTGATTGAAATTATCCGGGTCAATTTCGACAAATTTGCGGTTCTTGATCGCCGGTAAAGGTTCTTCGGGTTTTCCGACAAAATCCCCCATTACGCCGACTACAAACGGTAATTCTTTTAATTCGATCGCTCCGCCGACTTCCACATCGTAGGTGATTTGGACACGCGGAGGACGAACACGGTCAATTTTATGCTGTATGCTTTCTTTGCTTGCCATTTTTCTTTTGCTCTCCTTTCGTTTTTAGTTTTTTGTATTCTTACGGTTTAAAAATATTTTCAACTATTATTTGCCTTGATTATTTACTCGGACGATTCCGGTAAATTAGTGTTAAACCCGAGCGTCTGCCGGATCTGGAAGATCACGGTTTCATCTTTGATAACATCCTGCAGCCAGTTTTCGAGCGGCATGTTGCCCCATTTTACGGCTCTTAATAAGATATATGAAATCGGGCTGTGCGGCTCGGTTTTGCGGAAAAATTCGGCGATGTCGCCGAGTCGCTTCAAAGCGTCCTGCCGGCTTTGAATCGCGCCGCTGGCGGTTGCGACGCCCGCCGCTTTGACCATTACGCCGCCCGCGCCTTCGACTATTTCGCCTTCCGCGGCTTCGTCCGTTGCTTCATCGGGTTCTTCGGCGCGTTTTTCTTCAAGAAATTTTTTGACCTGCGTGTGAACGTCATCCAGAGATTTTTTCAGATTGTTCAGCCCCGGAGCCTGATTGCGGTCGAATTTTTCCTCGATGACGCGGTTGATTTCGTTATATGCCGTCCAGCATTCATCAATCAAAAAGTTTAATTCTTCATAAAACGCGCGGCGCGTCTGCGCCATTTCCGCCCGCCATTTGTTCGCCGTGACGCGGTTTTCTTTTTCGGCTTGCGCGCGCAGTTCGTTGTATCTCGCCTGTTCGGTCGAATCGAGCGATTCGATATTGTCGGGAATGTCAAAGCGTTTTGAATCTTCAAAATCAACAAAACTATAGCCGGTATAATTTGTGATCTTGGCTTGTCTAAGAGCGAATGAAGTTTGCAGTTCCATCCAGGCAATCGCGTTGGCGCGTCCTTCCATATCGCCCTCGTCAACTTCGGGATGCAGAGTTTCCCAGAAAACTTCTTGAAAACCCGTCATTAATTTCAGGCTGTCGCGCAAACCGACAAAGCCGTGTTCTTTAACCAGCGCTTCGGAAAGCCAGGCGGCGATCTGCAAATCCTTCGTATCTTTTTCGAGCGGGGGAACGGCTAAACTGATAACTTTGCGGTAATCGGCATATTTTACTTCGGTCTGCCATTCGCCCTGCGGCACGTCTTTATCAGCGCGGCGCGCTTCGGAAATTTCGTCGTAAATTCCCGAATAGCGCAAATACTCGCCCGACGGCTTTTCCTCGGAAACGGGTGTCAGTAAAGTTTCTAAATTTATTACAGATGGTTTTGATTCAATATCCGCCATTGAAAATTTTCCTTATTTATTCCTTAACAAATTCAACCGACTGAAGATCCAAAATCGTTTTATGTTCCGCGCCGACTGCGAAAAGTTTCGTCCCTTCGCCGACAAAAATATCTTCGCCGAAATCGCGCCAATCAGTTATTTTGCCGAGCCGCACCAGATCATCGCCGCTGCGCCACGAATCGTTATAGAGCGTGGGGATAAAAACTTCGCCGTTCGTGCCGTTATCGGTTTCCAGCGTCGCTTGCCGCCAAAAATAATCGCGCAGCGATTTCGGCTCGAAGAAAGTGATTTTTTCGATCTGCTCGAACGGCACCCAAACGTAAGAATCCTTGATAATAACTTCGAGAATCACTGATGTTAAATCGTTGTAATCACGAAAATCTTCCGCGTCCGCACCGTTGATTTTGCACGCAAATGCCGGACGCTGCTCATCAACTTTGTCCAGAATCTCTCGCGCTTCTTTCAAATTTCCTTCGATTACGCGGTTATTTGCCGTCAAAAGCCCGTAAACGTAATCGGGCGGCGAAGCAAGAAATTCGGGCTTCGCGGCTTTTGCGAAAAAATCGGCGCGTTTGCCTTCGGCTAAAACGCACTGCTCCAGAATTTTCGAGCCGATCATGGCGGTCGTGTCCTGATGACCGATCACGTCCAATTGACGTTTGGCGCGTTCCCAATCGCCGGCAAAAGCCGAAAGCTCGAAAAGAAAAATTCGTGCCGAAGGATTCGTCGGATTTGATTTAACAAATGCCAGTGCCGCTTCGATTGCTCCGCTTAAGTTTCCCGATTCAAGTAATGTTTTCGCTTCGTTCATTTTTTTATTTGTTCTGAGTCCCGCCTTGAGGCGGTTTTTCTTTTCAATTTTCAAGTTTCGAGTTAAAACACGATTCGCCGCCTGAAGGCGGGACTCAAAACTTACTTCAAAATAGTTTTCGGCGCACGCAATTCATAAATTTTCTTGTTGAACGGGTCAACGCCGGAAGGCGTGATTTTCGCCGTTAAAGTTTTGCCGCTCTTCAATTTATAAGACAATAAATATGAATTGTCGGACTGTTTTTGCCCGCCTGCCGCATCGAAAAATCTGAACAATCCCCAAGGTCCTAAAAACTGCTTTTCGTCAGTCGAACTGCTGCCGCTGCTGTTATTCTGCACAGGCTTCGGGGTTGTCGTCGTAACTGTCGAACTTGTTGAACTATTTGAATTGACGGGCGACGGCGAAGGATTTGCCGAAGTCGTCGTGCCGGAAGTCGAAATTGTTGCATCGGTCGAAAGAAGTTTAATCAAAACGCCGTTGCCGCCGCCGGTTGTTGCCGGGAAACTAACGGGCGACGACGGTTTTTCAGCCGAAGAAAGCGTAATTCCGTCAATCGTCATTTCGACTAAAGCATCTTTCGGGTTCGTCAGCTCGAAATTGTAATCGAATTTTACGTCCTCGCCCTTGCCGAAAAGCGCTTTGCGAAGCGTAAAGGCTTTGTTCAAATAATCCACAAAATCCTGCGTAAACGGTGCGCTGTTCGGGTCTTTCAGCTTTAATTGTCCGAGATCGCCGTCAAAATATTTCTTCAAATTGTTGTTGTCATAAAACTGCGACAATTTTCCGCTTGACGGTGCGAGGTATGCCTTCAAATTAGTAAAATCGGCGTTGTTGTCGCCTTCGGCAAACGGATAGCCCTGTTCGGCAAGCAGCGCGGCGGGCAAAACTTCATTCGTCCATTTTTCGCCGAGCTGTTTGATCGAGTCCGCGCCGAGCAATTCCTTTAAATTGCCGACGGGAAGCCGCAGAAGTTCGGCAAAAAACGGCGCGACCGGCGCGTCCTTCGCGTCTTTAAAGGATTTCGTCGCCGCGTCAATCTTGGACGAAGAATCGTTTAACTGCGGGAATTTTCGATTTTTTTCGTCGTCCTGGATCGAAGCCAGTTCGTTTATTTCCGTGTCGCTAAAGCCGTTATATTTGATATAAACGTTGCTGATTAAAGTCTGGTATTCGTCAATTTTGGTAGTTTTATCGCCTTCGACAAAACTGAACAGCGGGCGAAATTCCTTTTCGACCTGCGAATTGCCGCCCGTGTCGGGAAGGGTTTCGCTTTTGAACCAACCTTTGATGGTTTCCCACCAGCCGGTCGGTTTCCGTTTGGCGGAAAGATTCGTGTTTCTGGCAATTTCCCTGAGCAGAACCTTCATCGGCGAATTGGCTGACGAAAACGACGCAAGTGCGTCCTTCGCGGAAACTTTCGAAGGATCTTTGTCATTTTCCTTGCGATAACCTTTAACTTTGACGTTTTTGACAAATTCGCGCCAGCGGTCGGCGTAATCGCGGAAATACTGTTCGCGGATCTTGTTCGAGTCCTGCGACAGATTGGCAATATTTTCCACAATTGATTTGTCATCGGTCATTACCCAATCGGTTTCGCTCAACTCTTGGGCGGACGAAAGAATCGCTCTATCCATTAATTTAAAGCCTTCGACCGTGTAGGCACCCGGAACGGCGACGATACCTTCGAGAAATCCGCCGTCACCGCCGTTCCGCTGCAAGATCGCGTCAACCGTCATTTCGCCGTATTTGCCTTCGACTTCTTTGGAAATCTCGGTAACTTTGCGTTTGTAATAGCGTTTATACGGCGGAAACGCGAGCAGTTTTTTACGCACTTCCGCCACCAGATTCATATCATTCTGAATACGCGGAAACTTGTCGGAGCCTTCCAGACGGCGAGTTTGCTTGGCGTAAAATTTAAGCTGATTTTCCGCGTCGTCCTTTAAATTCACGGGCAATTTCGATTCGGTGAACCAGAAATCCTTCAGCGTGTTGACAATATCCGTGTCGTTCGATTTATCGCCGTATTTGTCAGAAAGCATCAGATAAACCTTGAGCAAATCGTAGTTTCGGCTCAGAACGTCTTCTTCCTGCTGAGTAATCGAATTGGCATTGACCGGCGGCGCGGCGGCGAATTTTCTCAGTTCGTCTTCCAAACGCCGAACGGTCGGGTCCATATAGCGCCGTCCGATGGCGTTGTAATAAATGTTCAGCAGACCTTTGCTTTTTTCGTCGCCTTTATAAATCTTATTACCGGAATACAAACCCATTCCGAGATAAATCGGTGCGCCGTTGCGGTCGTAATCGTCGAGTTCGACCATCAAAACGCGTAAATCTTCAATCGCGTTGACTTCGCGGGTTGCCGCATCGGGTGCTTTGCTGAGCGGACTAACATTGCCGTCCGCTTTGGCGATGTTCAAAACCGCGCTTCCTTTTTCGGCGGCGGCGTTGAGCAGTTTTCGATTATTAACAAGCGAAACCGTCGCCAAAATCAGGAAAATAAAGACCACGGTCGCGCCCAAAAGCGTTAAAAGCCAACCGAGAATCGGCGGTTTTTGGCGCTGTTCCTGAAAAGTTCTGACCAAATCCTTGTCGCGCAAAACGACATCGCGGAAAAACTTTTCGGTAAAATATGTGTAGCCGACCGTCTGCGGCGCGTTTCCGCTCATCGTTTTATCGCCCTGAACCTGCTGGCGATTTGCCGGCACCGACGTGAAATAATAGCCGCGCAAAAACGGATTCTCGCTGAACGGATTAGGACGGAAAAGCGCGGAAACGAATGCGCCGAGTTTACGCCGCGCCGACCCGAAATGCAGCGGAAAGTTGAAAATCCGCAGTTGGCGAACGGGCGGAAACGGTGCGCTCAAGCGCATCAAACGGCGTTTCATCACCGAATTGTGCAAAAGCCCGTATTCTTCATCAAACAGCGAATGCGCCGTTTCACTTTTTTCGAGCGGAATCGTCGCGCCCCACACCAAAGTTTCGCCTTCTTTTTTCGAGGTCGAAAACGAATCGCGGAAACCCTCGATTGCGTCGGCGTGCGTGAAAACCAGATAAACCGGAAAACGCACTTTCAAACGCTGCATCGCTTCATCGAGCCGCGTCCGCATCACTTTCGCCAATTCTTCGATCTGGCGTTCGTCCGAATTTAAGATCTTTTCCGTGTCGGCGACCAAAAGCATTCCGTCAACCGGACGATTCGAGCGGTATTTTTTGATGGTTTCGAGCAGAGAATTCCATTCGTCCTCGTCCGCGCCTTCGGTTTGATAGCGTCCGGCGGTGTCAACAAAAACCGCATCTGAAGTTACGCGCCAGTCAATATTTCTGGTCGGGCGAATCATTTTTTGTTCCGACTGACGCTGTGAAGGAAGAGTTTGAAAATTCAGATTTGAACCTAAAACAAGCGACGATTTACCCGATTTCGGCATTCCCGCGACGATATACCACGGCAGCGCGTAAACTGCTTCTTTGCCGTTCGTTCCGGCGAGATTCGAGGTTTGCAGGAATTTGACGACTTCTTCCGCGCCGCTCGGTAAATCCTGATAATTTCCGGTCGGTGCGGCGAGTTTGGGTTGTTCGGCACTGCTGTCTGCGGTTTTTTCTCCGGCTTTTTCTTCAGTTTTTCCTTCCGGCTCTTTTTTCGCTTCTTCCTCTTTCTTTTTAGAACGGCGCGTCGCGAGATAGCCGATTCCGAGTGTAAAAGGCAGAGTAAGCAGAAGAACGACAATCACCATTATCCGCGAGTTCACGGGCAAGCCCAATTTTTCGCCGCCGAGCCAGACGAGCAAACCGACCACGCCGTAAAACGACATAAAACCGCCGATACCGAATGCAAATTTAAGTTGTTGGACGTGCCATGAACTCATAAGTTAATCAATAAAACCTTTATTAAAGCTGAAGTTTATTTATCGCGTCCTGCAAAAATGATGAAACGACCAGAAACATCACCAGATAAACAATGAACGCGAAACCGAGTCCGCCGAGCGCGCCAAGCTTTGCCCAGGTCGGCATTTTTCGCGGTTTCGGCGGTTCGGGCTGGTCGTTTGCCAACCAGTGCGGCGAAAGCTCGACCGGGCGAATTTTTCCCGCTTTGACAAGCGCGTTTGCCGTTTCCTGCATAATCTGCAAGAGACGTTCTTTTTCATAGACAGCGTATCTGCCTTTGAAACCGAGCAGCATACAAACGTAATAAATTTCGACCGCGTCCGCCGTTACGTCAATCTGTTTGACCATCGCCCCGAGCTTTTCAAAAAATTTATTGCCCGCCAGATGCTCGCCGAAATATTCGAGTTGCAAAGGGTTTTTTTCCCATTCTTCTTTGAGATTAAAGTTGTTTGAAAGGACGGTTTCGTCAACGAACGAGGCGAGCGCGAATTTTGAAACCTGGATGATTTTACTGCTGAAACGATACCGCTCGGCGCGGCGTTCAAAATCATCGAGCAGCGACGCGATTTTCGGACGCAAATCATTTGAAGGCGCGACAATTCCGGCTTTCAGGCGCAGAATTAAATCGAGAACCGGTCCGGCAAAGGCGATTAAATCGTTCGGGTTTGCTCTTTCGCTCATAAAATAAAAACTGTTTCAAATACTAATGCGTATTTTCTACCGATTTAGGGTCAATAAAGTTTCAAGTTTCAAGTTCCAAGTTTCACGTTATTTAAACTTGGTTCCTTTAATATCCGACTCAAGGTTTCACGGCATACATTTCCAATGTTTCATCGGGAATCTCATCCGGCACGTACACGGCGATCACCTTCGAGCCCTTGATGCCGTCCCAATACGGTCCGATCGTATCGAGCATAAAATATCGAAAACCGACACGCGTCGGAATCGGCGCGGGCGGCGGGCTGGCATGTGTCAGCACAACGCCCGGCAACGCCGAATTGATGATCGTGTCAATCACGTCACGCGAACCGATCTTGACGACGCGCGGAATGCCTTCGATAAGTCTTGATTCGGGCATCTGTGCGCGCACCGCCAGATAAAATCCGGCTTCTTTCAAAAGTCTTTCGTCCTCGACACGACCGACATAAAGCGTGTCGCGTGTTTTTTCAAGCGGAATCGGAACGCAGCGGCTCGGAATGACGGTTTCGAGCAGTTCTTTTAACTGCGTCGAAAGATTGTAAAACGTAAAATGCAAATCGTCGTGGTCGTATTTTACAATGTCGCGCGGATAAAGATCGGTCGAAAACGTCATCAGTTTGCCGACGATTTCCGCCATTTCCAGATAAAGCCGTTCGGGATGCAGCAAGGGCGAACGGAAAAAATGCGCCATTGTCGGAATCGCCGAGTTGATCGTGTGCAAAAGCCAGAAAACCGCGACTTCCGAAGTCGTAAAATCCGCTAAGCTGGCGTTTCTCTGTCGCCGCTGTTCGCCCAAGCTGCCGCTTTTCGTGTTTAAGATTTCAACCAGTTGACGAAGCATATTAACGAGCCACGCCGAAGCCGAAGATTTCAGGGTCGGCGGAATATAATCCTCGTTAATCATCAATTGTCCGGTCGGCGTGCGGACGAGTTCGGCGATTTTCATTGACGTGAAACCGTCGCGCACTTCGTCGTCGAAAATTATCCGCAGATTGCTTTTCGCATAGGCGAGCGGTTGTTCGTTCGTGCCGCTCGTTTCGTCTTTGACGAGTGCGCCTTCCTGCAAAAATCTGAGGTTCGCGCCGGCTTTGACACCGTTTCCCTGAAAATTCGCTTCGCCCATTTTCCGTGCCGGAATCGCAATATGAACGCCGAGCCGTTCGGCTTCGGGATGAAAATGATTACCGACCTGCCGCAAATCCGGCACGGCTTCCGCGTCCGGCACATTGATCATCAAACCGTCCGGCAAAACGGCGTGGCAATTGATTATTTGAAAATTGCCGTTGGCGATTGCTTCGCGGTTGATCTGCAAATCCATAATGCCGTATTCAAACGACAAGAGCGAACGGACGCGGGAATTCAGAAGCTCTTCGTGATAGTTGTCCCATTGCTGAAAATGATGGGGTGTCAGAAGCATTCCTTCATTCCAGACAATTTTGCGATACTTACTCATAAGTCAGCGGATAAAAAATTGGAAAAACGGGTTTTGTTATTGAAAACGATTATTAAGATTTTGTTCCTTATCTTAATTTTTGTCAATGAGTTGTGGAAATTGATAATATTTAATCCCACGCGTTTTCCCGCTCTGAAAATTTAATTGAAAATAACTGCTTCGGCATTGACGTTAAAATCCTTGGGATTTTGCGTTATCGCCCCGATTGCCAGAAAACGTAAGGCGAGTTCAAACCCCTCATCGGAAATTTTATTGTTTCTTTTCAGATACCAAATAGTGCGAATTTCGCGCGGGTCGGCTTTTTCCAGTTTGCTCGATTTCGGAATCGCTTCGAGGATGCCCTGCAGCGAGCCTCTCTGATTTGTCGAACGGCGCGGATAATCTGCCATAATCAGTAAATTGTCGTCCGCCAAAGTATTGCCGAGCGAAACCCGCAAATCGCCCAAAAACGGCAGCATCTGTTTGGCGGTTTCGAGCGGATTTCCCCGATTATTACCGAGTTTCGTTAAAGCGGCGGCTGCCAAAAACTGCGCCTTCAAACCTTTTGACTGCGCCAGGGATTCAAACTGCGAGGCATCGTTTTTGACGGCTTTGAGATTTTCGGCTAAATTGCTTGAACCTTTAAAAGCTGCAAGTCTGGTGCTAACCATTTCGATTTCCGCCGTTCTTAAGAAAGCGGTCGAGTCGTTGACCGCAATACGGCGTAAAAACGCGGCGGAATTATTCTCGATTTTTTTCTTTTCGTCGGAAACCTGCGGTGTCGTTTCGGGGTTTGTCTGCTCGGGCGACGGCGAAATTGTCGTGCCGTTTGGAGAATCTGCGGTAGTCGGAGAAGTTTTCGGCGACGGCGATTCTTGCGGTTCGTCAGGCGTTTGGTAAGGTGTCGGATAACGTTCGGCGATGTCGTTGCGGTCGTTATTATTTCCGCCGTCGTAAAAGTAAAGAAATCCGCCGCCGCACATCAGAAAAATGATGGCAAGCACCGGCGCGGCAATAAAAACGGCGGTCGGAATTGACGAACTGCCGCCGCCGGAAACGGACGAACTTTGACCGCCTGCGCCGCCCGAATAATCGTCATCTTCGTCATCGTCGTCTGCCGTACTCCGTTTTCCGGCTTTCGGTTTGTCGGAAATCATCTCGGTTTCGATTTCCACACCGCCGCCCAAGTTCAAAACATCGCCGTCTTTGAGCGCGACCGGATCGCGCAGTTCCGCGCCGTTGAGCGTCGTGCCGTTGCTCGAACCGCAATCGGAAACGACAAAAAAATCGCCGAAAGATTCGATTTTTACGTGTTGGCGCGACAGCTTGCTGTTCGGAATGCACAAATCGTTTTCGGAATGTCTGCCGATGACAAACTTACTGCCTTCGACCAAAACTCTCCGGTCGTCGCCGCGTTCGTCCCTAAATTTGAGCCAAAGTTCGGTCATTTTTGAGTAGAGAGCAGAGAGTAGAGAGTAAAGAGTTCGGAGTTTTTTTTTACTCTTTACTCTCTACTCTCTACTCATTTCGTGTATGTTGAAAGCGGTTGCAGACTGACTCCGAAATCCTGCGGGTTTTCACCGATAATCGCCGCCGCGAAAAATTTCGGAACATATTTGATATTTTCGTCATTAAACTGTTTTCCGGCTCTGCCCTGCATCACGCTTTTATTTGCCGCAAGCGTCCAAAAACTGCGATTTTGTCCCGCGCTTTCGGCAAAAACTTTGTCGAGATTCTGGCTCAGATTGCCTTGTCCGCTGTTAAAACTGGCAATTGCCAGCGGAACACTGTCCGGCGCGGTGCCGTATCTGGTAATCAAAGATTTCAGATATTTCGCACCGGCGTTTGCGCTCTTTTCGGGATCGCAGCGGTCGTTCGGATTTTTATCCGGATCGTAGTCGCCCCAGGACGAAGCAAGAAACTGAAACATTCCTTTCGCGCCCGTCGTGCTGGTCAGACACGGGCAATGCTCGCCCTCGATCATCGCCACATAAATCCCGATTTGCGGTTCGATTCCTTCTTTGCGAAAACTGCGCACGACCATCGGACTCGTGCGCGTCGCGCGGTTTAGAACGCTCGTAAAATCGCTGGAAATCCAACTTCCCTGATCGCACGAATCTTTTTTCGACCTATTCAGACGGCTCACATAACCGCTCAGGAATCTTTTGATTTCCTGCACGGCTTCCGCCGGAATCGGGTCGCTTTTCTGGTTGCCGATGATGCGCGCGATCTTTTCGGATTTGACGGCGACGTAGCGGTTTTTGTCGGCATCCGACATATCCTGATATTTGCCTTTCGGCAAAACGACGGTCGTGCCGTCGTTTTTTACTTCGACCGTCGTATTGGCGATCGTTTCCGTGCCGCCCGTATTGTTTGTGGAAACTTCGGTCGAAGCCGTCGGCTTCGGCGTTTTGCTCGAATTTTTATTATCGTTTTTATTAGCGGAGTTTTCCGGCGTACTGGTTTGATAAGGTGTTTCTTCGACGATTTCCGCGCCGCCGCCTAATGCTCTATAACCGATAAAAGCCGCCGAAGCACTGATCACCAAAAGCGCGAAACCTGCCAGCGCGAGCGGAATCAAGACCGGAAAACCTTGCGAATCGGCACCGGCAGCGGCGGCGGTTTTCGGTTTTTCGGCGGAATTCGCCGTTGACGCGGTTTGCTTGCTGCCGATTTTGATATTTAACGTCGTGTAATGACCGATCTTTATTTTGTCGCCGTTGTAAAGAATCGTTCCGTTCGGCTTTACCCGTTCGCCGTTGACAAAACTTCCGTTGGTCGAATTTTCGTCCGTGATCCAGACATTGTCGCCTTCGCGGTAAACGGTCGCGTGAAGACGCGATAAACCGTCATCGCCCAAGCGATAATCGGCTTCGCTGCCGCGTCCGAATGAAACCTTTCCGTCACTCAGCGCGATCTCTGCAAGCGAACCTTCGTCGGTCGGATATGTCAGAATTACTTCGAGCATTTTTATCTGCCGATTGTCGGATAAAGCTCCGAAATCGGACGTTCTTTTTTGAGTCCGAATTTTACCGGATTTTCCGCCACGATCGCGGCGGCAAAAAATCTGGCAACCTGTTCGCGTTGCGCCGGGTCCGTAATGGCTTTCCAAAAATCCGAACGGTCAGCCGGCAAACCTGCTTTCCAATCGATCGCTTCCTGCGAATTTTTACCGAAAGCCGCGACGGCGAAAATTATGTCGCCGTCGAAACGCTCAACGACCAAATCTACCAAATAAAGTGCCGTCGCCTTTGCCGCGCAATCTTGCGCCGGGTCGGACAAATTCGGATTCGTACAAACTACATTATAAGCATTGGCGGTCGCAAAATCATTTGAAATCTGCCACAAACTTTCATTAGCACCTTGTTTTTCAAGATTAAATTTACTGCGGCTCATCGCCAAAATGTAGGGAAGCGAGGCATCGAGCGATTTATCGCGGACGAACGATTCGTTTATCACGTCTTTATACGCGGAAGCGCGTCCGAAATAACCCTCGGCAGAAGAATATTCGGCAGTTCTTTTGCGCACTTCCGTCAAAAATTCGGGATTTGAAAGATTATATTTAAAACTTCCGCTCGTAAATTTGCTGACGACTCCGGCACTCATCTTTTGAATATCAATCAGCGTGGGCTGTTTGCCGCTCGCAATGATCGGGGTCGGCGTGACGGTCGCGGCGACCGTCGGAGTCGGCGTGGCGACTTCTCTGGTTTCAAACTGAAGCGCGATTTCCCGCGTTTGCGGCAGAACGTTTCCCTGCGCGTCTTCAAGCACGACCTGCAAAGCGTAAAGCCCGCCATCGGCAAGCTGCGGGAAGTTTTTCGGGTCAATCTGCGCGGTGTAAGGCTCGACGTTCATTTCGGCGATGCTGTTCCCGTTCAGCACAACGCGAACCTTGCCGACGCACGCCGAATTCGTAACTTCAACGTTAATATCGGTTTCCTGCGAAATTACCTGACCGTTTATCGGATTGGTGATTCGCGCCACCGCGTCACATCCCGAACTTCCCGAATCGGAAATAAAAACGTAAGCCGCCGCGACCGCGAAAACGACCGCCAAACCGCAAACCGCGCCGGTAACGCCGAGAATTAAAGGGAATTTCGATTTTGAAGATTGATCCGCCGATTTGGCTTCGGGAATTGATTCGGACTGCACCGTATCCGAATCATATTCGGCATTGTCGGGCGTCTCGTCTTCAACGATAAATTCAACGATGACGGAGTTTCCGAGCGTGATAAAATCGCCGTCGTTGAGAACGGTTTCGCCATCAATGCGCTGTCCATTGATGGTCGTGCCGTTACTGCTGCCTAAATCGGTCAGCACGAATTCGCCGTCTTTAAATGCGATTTCGGCGTGATGGCGCGAAATGTTTGAATTGTCGGGAAAAGAGAAAGTATTTTCCGTCGCCCGCCCGAACGAGGTTGCGTCCTCGCCGATGGTCATTTCCCGTTCGTCAAATTTTAGAATCGCTCGCGCCATTTTTTTCGAGAAAAATAGGGAAAAGATTTTAGAAAATCACGCCTTTTTTCGCTATCTTCTAAACTTTTCCCGTAACCTTATTTGTTCAACTTGCTTAAAACGAATGTTTCGATTATTTCCTCGTTGTCCTTCGGATTTATATTGACTATCCGCATCGCAAACGGCGTGTCGCCCTGCTGCGAAATTAAATCCTGACCCGAATCTTCGATCAGATCAATCATCGTTTTCGCGCTGATTTTGCCCGCGCTCATCAGATTTGCCAGACTGACGCGCGTATTTTTAACGTCGTTCGGTAAATTAATCAAACTGTCGCGTGTAAAAATCAGCGTGAAATATTCCTGCGGCGATTCGCTGTAGGGAAAAAGCTGGAGAGCGCAATCACGCGGTTCGGGAACATATTCGAGCGGACAGTTTTTGGGCAAAATATATTCGACATTGGCTTTCACGAGATTACTGCCGTTATTGACAAGCGTCGTCGGGAAAATAATTTCGCCGTCATCTTCGGGCGATGCCTGACGGATAACGTAAAGATAGCCGGTTTGATTTGCTTTGATTGACATCCGCAGACGGTCGTTCGGCGTAAACGCGACAAACGGCGCGACTTCGGTTTCCTTGCCTTCATTGTCAACGCTCAAAAGCCGCAGCTGCGCCGCGAGAAGCGGAACTTGGATGGTTCTGACAACCTTTTTGACAGGTCTTTTGGTTTTATTATAATTCGAGCGGCTTTTCTTCTCGACACGGACAATCGTTACGCGCCGCGTAACATTGACCTTTCTGGAAACGGGCTTGGCTTTCGGTCGAATGGTTTTTTTGGCTTTTTGGCGGACGACCAGAACGTCGTCAACCTGTGCCGAAACATTTAACGCGCCGAGCGGTAAAACCAACATCCCAAATGCGAAAATTATAAATTTGAGTTTTTTCGTAGCTGTCATAAATTTCATTCTTAATTTCCCTCGCAAGTTTTCTGACGCTGAAAACCCGTTTATTTGCTGTGTTGTTATTTTAAAATCGGCTGAAGCCGCGCATCGTCTGCCGAAACCGCGCAGCGAAAACCGATTGCCGCCGCGAAAAGCTTTTCTTCATCCTCGCCCGAAGCAATCATCGGCGGCACGTAGATCCGTTTTGTCGTTTTCAGCAGATCATTCGATTTCGAGCCGAAATGCCCGCCGCGCACGACGCGGTTTATTTCGCCGAAATTCGGGTTTGAGTCGGTGTTTCCCGGATACGGCTGAAAGTATGCGTCAACCCATTCGGCGACATTGCCCGCCAGATCCATCGCGCCCGAAGGACTCGCGCCGCCCGAAAAACTTCCGACATCTTTGGGCGTGTCCAAACCGAAAGCCGATTTGCCCGATTCAAACGAGCCGCCCCACGGAAATTCGAGTTTTGTCTGCGCCGCCGCGTCCCACGAAGCGGCTTTTTCCCATTCGGCTTCCGAAGGCAGACGTTTTCCCGCCCACTCGGCAAACGCCTTCGCGTCGTCGAACGAAACGCCTAAGACCGGCGCGTTCGGGCGGTTTTCAAAATAACCCTTTTCCCAGAACGGATCGGTCGGCGGCTGTTTTCCGGTCGCGTTGCAAAACTCCTTGTATTGCGCGTTGGTAACTTCGGTTTTGTCTATGTAGAACGCCGGAACGGTAACTTTATGCGCGGGTTTCGATTCGTCGCCGCCCGTATCCGAACCCATCGTAAATTCGCCTGCCGCGACTAAAACCATATCGCCTTTGTAATTGACGGCGGCGGGCAAACTATTGGTCGGAGCAATTATCGGCGCGGCGGTCGGCGCGGTGTCGGCGGGTTTATTCGCCGCCGGATTGCTGATGACGGTGCGCGAAGTGTCGAAATAAAGAAAATATACGCCAATCAATCCGGCAGTTACCAGCACAAAGAACGCGAAAAGTCCGCCGAGCAGCAAGACCCATTTCATATTTCCGCTTTTCTGCTGAACGGCGGCGGGTTTTTCCGTTTGATTTTCGGTTGATTCTTCGGAAAGCTCGGCTTGCGGTTCAGCCTGATTTTCGGGCAGACGGTAATAAGGCGTAGTGTTATTGCCCGGATTTTCGTCACCGTAAGGCGAGCCGTATTCGTTATTGACATCTTTCAGATTAAAATTCGGCGTGGTTCTGTCGAAATTCGGTTTTTCGCCTTCCGAAACGCGAAAAACGGGCGCGGGCATCTGCCAGTCGTCTTTTTTGCCTTCCTTCGGAACATTGATGTTCGGCTGCGATATTCCCCAATCGTCCTGCGGCGACGCGGACGGTTTCGGCTGTTCGGAGAATTGCTGCGGAATATTAATGTTCGGCGTCGTTTGGTCAAAGTCGGAAATCGGTTGACTCGAAGCCTGATTCGGCGGAACCACATTGCCCGGAATATTGACATTCGGGGTCGTCATTCCCCAATCGTCCTGCGGCGGCAAACTCGGCGGCGCGTCCTGTTTCGGCTTAAAACTTTGCGGCGCGTCCTTTTTTATTTCATCGTCAAGCCGAACATTCGGCGTCGTCATTCCCCAATCGTCGTCTTTCGGATTATCGCTCATTTGTTTTTCTCCAGATCAGAATTTTGCCAAAGTAAAAAATACAAAAACAAACCGGTAAAGCGATTCGCTTTTAAAATTTCAATTTATTTTACCCGTATTTTTTTTCGTTTCAACTCAATTCAACCGAACTTGCCGGTTTTGTAAAGATTATTTTGATTTACCGGCGAAAGAAACTAAAGAAACGAAAAGTCCTTAAAAGTTTATTATTCTATTTCGTTTCTTTCGCCGGCATAAAAAATTATTTCAGCAAATCCAAAACGTCCGAACGGGTAATGATTCCTGTAATGCGTTTGAAATCTTCGATTAACACGGCGGGCGATTTTTGCAGTTTCAACTTGATCTCGTCCGAACTCGTGTCCATATCAACAATCGGAAAACTCTTGTCCATAACATCGCCGACTTTCGCGCTGAGCAATTCGCGGTCTTTCAAAAGCTGTGTCAAAACGTGGCTTTCGCGCAAGCTGCCGACCGATTGATTATCTTCCAAAACAGGAATTTGCGTAACGCCCGCTTCGCTCATAACGGTCAGCGCGTTGCTGACAATTTCATCGGGCGAAACAAAAATCAGTTCCTCGGGCGCGCCGTTCGATTTCGTTTCGGCAATCAATCCGGCAGTAATTTTTTGCGGTTCGAGCAGAAGTTTTTCCTTCATCCATTCGTCCGAATGATGCTTCGTCAGATAATGTTCGCCCGTGTCGCAGACGATAAAAACGACGACCGCCGATTCGTCCAAATCTTTCGCTACCTTCAACGCGCCGCCGAAAATCGTTCCCGTCGAACCGCCGCAGAAAATTCCTTCTTTTTTACTCAATTGGCGCGACAGTTTAAACGATTCGCGGTCGGTAATATTGATGATCTCATCAATGATTTTCACGTCCGCATTGCCGACCGGAATGTTTTGCCCGATGCCTTCGACCAGGTAAGGCGTGGCTTCGGGAACCATTCCGGTTTCCTTATACTGTTTGAAAATCGAGCCGTATGGGTCGGCGCCGATCACTTTAATATTCGGATTTTTTTCCTTCAGATAACGCGACGTTCCGGTGATCGTTCCGCCCGTGCCGATTGAGGCGACAAAATGCGTGATCTTGCCGTCCGTGTCGTTCCAGATTTCGGGTCCGGTCGTGCGGTAATGCGCGAGCGGATTTGCCGGATGATTGTATTGATCGGGATAAAAAGAATTCGGCGTTTCACGCGCGATGCGCTTCGCCGTTTCGACGTAATGCTCGGGTGAACCGTATTTCGCCGCCGCCGGACGAATCACGACATCCGCGCCGACTGCCTTTAAGTAGCGGCGTTTTTCGACCGAAACCTTGTCGGTCATCACGAAAACGCATTTATACCCGCGCACCGACGCGACGAGCGCCATACCGATTCCCGTATTGCCCGAAGTTGCTTCGATAAGCGTTCCGCCGGGCTTTAAAATTCCTTTTTCCTCGGCATCGTCAATCATCGAAACGCCGATACGGTCTTTGACGGAAAAACCCGGATTAAGGTTTTCGAGTTTGGCAAAAACCTGCGCTTTGATGCCGTATTGCCGCGTCAGATTATTGATCTTTACCAGCGGTGTATTGCCGATAAGTCCTAAAATATTGTCGTAAGTTTTCATTTTAATAAAGATTTCCTAAAAAATATCGGTTATAACGCTATAATTTTAGCCCTACTTTTGCCTTGCGCAAAATTGAAAGATGAAGAAAACTAGATTTGCCCACGAAACACACGAAACATACGAAAATCTTTTAGCCTTTATTTTTCGTTTCTTTCGTGTGTTTCGTGGGCAATAAATTCTTGTCGTTTCGCCAGAAGTTGTGCGGGATTATTTGTAATGACGGCGAAAAGTCCCAGATCGAAGGCGCGTTTTATCCAGCGCGGATTATCCGCCGTCCAGATCGTCACGGGCAAATTCCGCTTTTCGGCTTTTTTCATTAATTTGCGCGTTGCCAAAGAAAAATGCACCGAAAGCATATCCGCGCCGAGTTCGTGCGCGATGTTCACAAGCCGTTTTTCCTTACGCAGAATCGTCATAATTTTCGGCGCAAACAGCGCGGCAGTTTTTACTTTCGGACAATATTTGCGAATATTCGGAATCGTTTCAAGCTGAAAACTTTTGACGATAATTTGCGGCAAAAGATGTGAATCGGAAATTACTCCGCAGACCGTTTTTGAAAGCCGTTCGACTTCCGATTCGCGGCATTTTAATTCGATATAAATCAAACCGCTGAAATCTTTCAAAAAATCCAGAGATTCCGGCAAAGTCGGAATCCGTTCGCCCGAAAAATCGGCGGCGGAAAAAGCTTTCTTGCGTTTTGTGAACCACGAACCGACATCAATTTTCTGCAATTCTTCGCTGCTTAAACTCGAAATCAAATTTTTGCGGTCGGAAAGCCGCGCCAGCGTCGCGTCGTGAAAAACGACGACCGCGCCGTCTTTTGAAAGCCGCACGTCGAACTCGATGCCTTCCGCGCCATCCTCAATCGCTCTGCGAAACGCCGCCAAAGTATTTTCAGGTGCTAAAGCCGACGCGCCACGATGCGCGATAATCAAGGGTTTCTTCATATCATTTGCCCACGAAACACACGAAAAATACGAAAAATAAAACAAAGGAATTTTTATAATTTCGTTTTTTTCGTGTGTTTCGTGGGCAGAAAATTACTTTTTCTCCAACAGAAAGATCGTTTTCGACCAGCCGATCGGTTCGGTGATCGGAAATTTATGTCTGCCGACAATGTTAAAATATTGTTGTGAAATCTGTCTTACATTTTTCAGCGGATGCGCTTTGAATTTATACAAAAACTCCAGCACCGAACCGACGAACGACGGTTTGACGGGAATAAAAACGAGCTTCGCGCCGGTTTTCAAAACCCGCGCCATTTCCTTCAAGCCGTCGTCGAGCGGCACATATTCGAGCACACCGCAACTCAGGATCAGATCAAAGGTTTCGTCCGCAAACGGCAGGCTCAAAACATTTGCCTGCACCGGCGCGATGTTTCCGGCATCGGTTTTTTTGTCTTTCCTAAACTCATCGTGCGCGACCTTCAGCGAATTAAACGAGAGATCGAGCGCGACGGTTTTACGCGGACGAAAACCCGCGCTCTGAAAACCGAGCGTGACGATTCCCGTGCCGCTTCCGGCATCGAGAACGAGCGAATTTTCGTCTATTTCGAGGTTGAGCGATTTGAGATATTTTTCAACCGATTGGCGATAGCCGTTAATTTTCAGCGCCAGATTATGAACATCGGCGATGCGGTCGTAGAAGTTCTGGGTTTTGGACTTTTCAAGATTTTGAATCATTACTGTTCCATCAGAAATTGGCTGCCGTCAGGTTTTCAATTTTGGCACGAAAAATCAAAACTGCCTACTGCCGCTGCCGTCCGCCTGCCGATATTATTTCTCAGCCAGAAGTTTTTCGATTATTTTTTGAATATGCGGTTCTTTGCCGACACCCGCTTCGACATAACGAATGATGCCTTTGCGGTCAATAATAACCGTCGTCGGCAAGGTCAAAGCACCGTAAGCAAGATGATTGTCCATATGTTTTCCGACCACAAAATCATACGCCAGATTTTGTTCTTTTTTGAATTTCAGTAAAAATTCGATTTCCGTCGCGTCGTCCTTCACGCCTTCGCCTGCCGATGTGCCGTAATAGCGCGTGACACCCAAAATCACGAGTCCGTCTTTTTCAAACCGTTCGGTCCAGTCAATCAGCGACGGGAAAGCCGCATAGCACGGACCGCACCACGTTGCCCAAAAATCCAGAAGCACGACTTTTCCGCGCAGATCGGCGAGTTTTTTCGCTTCGCCCGGAAACCACCGGTCAACGCCGACCAGTTCGGGCGCGGGCAAGCCGAGAATTTCATAATGCTTTTCGCGGCTTTTCAAACGCCGCACGATCTCGTCCTGCCACGCTTTCATTTTAAAATCTTTTGTCGCGTTTTGCAGCGTTTCTTTGTAAAACTGCATGGCGGCGGGTTTGCGTCCGGTTTCGACCAGATATTTGATGCGCTCGTTGACGGCGAGATAATAAATGTTCGTCGCTTCGACAAACGCGCCGGTTTTCTGCAAATCTTCGAGTGCTTTTTCGGCTTTTTCAATTTTTTCGTCGTCGCGGTAAATCTCGAAAACCGTCATTCCGTTTTCGATCAGCTCGCTGATCCCGATGGCGCGCGAAACGGCGGTTTGAAATCCGGCTTTGACGGCGCGAAACGCTTCTTCGGCGTGCGCGGCGGCTTTTACGAGATTTTTTTCGGCGCGGTAATTTGCCGCCAGTTCCGATTCCATCCGCGCACGTTCACGCGCCTTTGTCGGATTCGTGTTCAGATAATCGTTCAAAACCTTTTCGGCTTCGTCAAAATTCTTTTTACGCGCCGCGATAATGACGACGACCGTGCGCGCCGCCTGCAATTTTTCGGCGTTCGGGTTTTCCGCCGCGATGAATTTTTTCAAGGCTTCGGTCGTGCCGTCGCTATTTTCGGCGATCCAGTGAAGCATTCCGAGAAAATAAAAATCCTCGCCCGTTAAGTTATTTCGCGCCAGAAGGATCGCCGCATTTTTCGCCGCCAGCTGTCTTTGTTCCTGCGCCGTCTGCAATCGCAGTTTTTCGTTATACGGAATTTTCTTTGTCTGAAATTCGGTGAGCTTTGTTCTGTAATAAGAACTTGCTTCGTTAAAAAGCTGTTCGGCGGAAAGCGTCGAAGGTTTTTCCGTCGTCAATTCATCGGAATTTTGCGCATTCGTGCGTCCCGATTGCGCAAACCCGACCGAGGCGGCGCAAAACAATATTGTGAAAATAAAAAACTTACGCATAACAAAAGGTTTTAAGGGTTTTGAGTTCCGACTTGAGGCGGCAATTTTTCGATTAGAACGCGATGCCGCTTAAAGGCAGAACTTAAAACCCGCAACTAAAATTTATACCGCCGTATTTAAACTCCGCAAACCGCTCGGCGCAAATCTGTTCGGGCTGAAGATTTTCAGATAATCCGAATCTTTGTTTTCGACGATGTTTTCAGCCAGAATCTTTGCCGTCAAAGGCGCGAGCAAAATGCCGTTGCGGTAATGCGCGGTCGCCAAAATCAGGTTTTCCACCTGTGGAAAACTTCCTAAAATCGGCAATCCGTCCGCCGCGAACGGACGCAGTCCAGCCCATTTTTCGGCGATTTCCAAATTTACCAGACTCGGCGCGATCTCCAGAGTGTTTTCGCGCAAATACTCGATTCCTTCGCGGCTCACGCTTTTGTCGAAACCCGCATCTTCGACCGTTGCGCCCGCCAGAACTCTGCCGTCAGCGCGCGGGACGAGATAACCGCGCGGACTGTAAATTACTCGTTGAAAAAGGCGTTTTGCGGTGTGAAATTCGATCATTTGCCCGCGAATGGGCAAAATCTGCGGCATTACGAAATTTTCCGCCTTTATCAACGAAGTCCACGCACCCGCCGCGAGAACGACTTTTCCGACGAAAAACTTTTCCGTTTCGGATTCCGCACCGATGATTCCGCCGTTTTCGATCAAAAGATTTTTTATTTCCGTGTTTTCGCGGATTTGAATGTTATTGAGCTCGGCGTATTTTTCGAGCGCGTGCAGCAGCTTGCGGTTCTCGACCTGACAATCGTCCGGAAAGAACAGACTTTCGCGCACGTCGGGCGAGACGAACGGTTCTAAAATCCGCGTTTCCCGCGCCGAAAGATGCTCGACCTCGATTCCTGCGCCGCGCTGCCATTCAAAGCGTCTGCCGATTTCCGCCGAATCCGTTTCCGTTAAAGCGAGATAAAGCGTTCCTTGTTTGTCGAGTTCGATGTCTATGTCGGTTTCGTCGAATAATTCGGCGGCAAATGCGGGATAAAGTTTGTTCGATTCACTGCAAAAGCGAAAAAAATCGTCGGCTTGTTCGGTTTCCGCGTTCGGCGCGAGCATTCCTGCCGCCGCGTGCGAGGCTTCTTTGCCGACCGCGCCGCGTTCCAGAATCGTGATATTTGATACGCCTTTTTTGTGTAGCTCGCGCGCCGTCGCCAGTCCGATGACGCCGCCGCCGATGATTAAAACGTCTGAAGATTTGCCGCTTGTGAAACTCATTAACTTATAGTCCTTGAATGTTTTTACAAATTCAATCAACATTAATTATTGCTTAGATACAAATTTGCGACAAGGGGGATAAAAATTAGTGAGATATTCAGAATTTATTGTAAAGGCGAAAAAGAAATTTTCGCTTGAAGATGTAAATCCAGATTTTACGGGGGAATTCAAATCGGAAGACGAAGCGCGGGAAAGCGCCGGGCGCGACAAGGAAGATTTAGCCAAGCATCACGGAATGCTGATGGCGCACGAAAAATACGGCTTACTGGTAATTTTTCAGGGAATGGATGCGGCGGGCAAAGACCCGATCATCCGCAGTATTCTGGCAAGCGTTGATCCGCAGGGCGTTGAATCGAAGATGTTCAAAGCGCCGACCGAAAAGGAATTGCGGCACGATTATCTGTGGCGTTCGATGAGTTCGATGCCGGCACGCGGGCAGCTCGGGATTTTTAACCGCTCATATTACGAACAGGTGACGAGCGAACGCGTGCATCCCGAATATCTCGACCAATGGACGCTGCCCGACGAACTCAAAGGCAAAGATTTGTGGCAGCGGCGATTCGTTGAGATCAAAAATTTTGAGGAATATCTTTTTAACAACGGCATTCACGTCTTGAAATTTTTTCTGCACCAGTCGAAGGAAAAACAGCGCGAAAGACTTCTGGAAAGAATCGAACGCACCGACAAACGCTGGGGATTTGCGGCGATTGACGTCGAAGACCGCAAGAATTGGGACGAATATATGAAGGCTTTCGCAGAAGCGTTTGAAAACACGAGCACGAAAAATGCGCCGTGGTATGTTATTCCCGACGAGCATCGTTGGTTTGCGAAAGCGGCGATCGCGGCAATCATCACCGACAAACTCAAAAGTTTTCATCAGCAGTATCCGCGGCTCGACGAGGAAAAGAAAAAGGAACTGGAAACGGCGAAGAAAAAACTTTTGCGCGGCGCGACAGCGCGGTAATTGGCACGATGCGGCGCAACGCGTTAATATTACATAAATAAAACTTGGAAAGATAAATAAATGGCAAAACATACAATTACGCTTATTCCCGGCGACGGCATCGGACCTGAGATCGTAGCGGCGACGGTGCGGATACTTGAGGCTTCGGGCGTTGAAATCGAATGGGAAACGCAGATTATCGGCGCACAGGCTTTGGAAAAATTCGGGACGACGATTCCCGATACGACAATCGAATCAATCAAGCGCAACAAGGTCGCGCTCAAAGGTCCGCTGACGACACCGGTCGGCAAAGGATTTACGTCGGTCAATGTCGGTTTGCGAAAGGCTTTGGATCTATACGCGAACGTCCGACCGATCAAGGCTCTGCCGAATGTCGAGTGCCGTTACCCGGAACTCGATCTGGTCATCGTCCGCGAAAATACCGAAAGTTTGTATGCGGGCTTGGAACACGTCGTCGTTCCGGGTGTCGTTGAAAGTATAAAAATCATCACCGAAAAGGCTTCGACGCGGATCGCGCGCTACGCTTTTGAATTTGCGCGTTTGCAAGGACGCAAAAAAGTGACGGCGATGCACAAGGCAAACATTATGAAGCTTTCGGACGGGCTTTTTCTCGAATGTTTTTATAATGTTTCCAAAGAATACCCGGAAATCGAAGCCGACGACAAGATCATTGATAACGCCTGTATGCAGTTAGTGATGCGTCCCGAACAGTTCGACGTGATGGTTCTCGAAAACCTCTACGGCGACATCGTTTCCGACCTTTGCGCCGGACTGATCGGCGGTCTCGGGCTTGCGCCGGGCGCGAACATCGGCGAACAAGGCGCGGTTTTTGAAGCCGTTCACGGTTCCGCGCCTGACATCGCCGGACAGGGCATCGCCAATCCGACCGCGATCCTGATGTCGGGAATCTTAATGCTCAGACATCTGGGTGAAATGGATGCCGCCGACCGCGTCGAAAAGGCGATGATGGACGTTTTTACCGAGGGCAACGTCCGCACGAGAGATTTGGGCGGCACGGCGAAAACCGACGAATTCGCAAACGCGATCATCGAGAAATTGAGAGGTTAGATGTCAGATGCCGGATGTTAGTCAGGACATAGTCATAAAAAGTCATCGTGATTTAATCGTATGGCAAAAGGCTATGGATTTGACTGTTCGCATTTATCATCTGACAAAATCTTTTCCGAAGGAAGAAACCTACGGTTTAATAAGTCAAATTCGCAGAGCCGCTGCGTCAATCGCGGCGAACATCGCCGAGGGGCAAGGAAGACGTTCAAGCAAAGAGTTTCAGCAATTTTTGGCAAATGCCAGAGGTTCTTTGCCAGAGTTGGATACCCATTTGGAGTTATCTTTTCGTGTTGGCTATCTTAATAAAGAACAGCATACCGAATTGAAAAGTAAAATCAGTGAAGTCGGACGTATTCTCAATGGGCTTATGCGTTCATTGAATAAGGACTAAAATCTAACATCCGACATCTGACATCTATGAAGGATATGTGGGATAAGCCGGTTTCACACGGCGAGATTTTGAAGAAGATTTGGAAGAATCTGGATTTGGGAACGCTTGACCGCGACCATCCTTTTCACACGCCCGTCTTCGGAACGGTTTGCAATAACGCGCCGGATCTGCGGATGGTCGTCCTGCGCCGTTTCTGGCGGCGACCGCCGCGGCTCGCTTTTCACGCTCACGCCGGTTCGCCCAAAATCAATCAGCTTCGCGCCAATCCCAATGTTTACTGGCTTTTCTATCACCCGCAGGACAGATTTCAAATTCGCATCAAAGGCAGGGCAACGCTTCATTTTGACGACGAACTTCACGAGGAACAATGGCTTTCGACCGAGCTTTTTTCGCGCCGCTGTTATGTCGGCGATAACCCGTCGCAGGTCAGCGACCATCCGACATCGGGTTTGCCTGAAAACTTGACCAGCCGCAAACCGACGCAGGAAGAATCGGAAGCGGGTAAAGGGAATTTCGTCGTCGTCAGCTCGACGATTAATGAAATTGACTGTTACGAACTAAGCGTCAGAGGTCATCGCCGCTCGCTTTTTACGTGGCACGAAAACGGAAACCTCTGCACCAAATGGTTGACTCCGTAGAGGTTATTCCGACAAAAATATTTTTACGGCAACGCCGCCCGCGTAGTTTTCTTCAAAGAACTGCAAACGGATGCGTTCCGTTTGCCGAAGTAGGAGAAAGATTATGAAAAAGGTATTTTTAAGTGTGATTATGACTTTGATTTTCGGCGGTGGGCAGAGTGTCAATGCCCAAACTTCGCAGCAGGTTTCGGTGCGCGTCAAAACGCAAAAAAGCGTGATGCGCGATCGTTTGCGAATAAAATTCGTTGCGGTCGAAGATTCGCGCTGCCCGCAGGACACGAACTGCATCTGGGCGGGCAACGCCAAAGTAACGATCAAACTGACGAACCGTCAGGGCAAATCGGAAACCTTTGATCTCAACACGAATCTCGATGCGAAAGCCGTCAAATTCGGCGGCTACGAAATAACGCTCGGCAATGTCAATCCATACCCGCGCTCGAACATCCGCATCAACCCGAACGGCTACACGGCGAGTTTTACCGTCAGGAAATTATAACGTTTTATAAAAAGCGCGAAGGGGTCGGCAAATTTGCCGACCC
>JALHNX010000049.1 GCA_022843305.1 Pyrinomonadaceae bacterium
CGCGCGCCAAACCCGTGAACAAAATCACCAGCACAACGCCCAATGCGACACCGATTATACTTATAACCGTGCGAAACGGGCGAACTCTTAAATTTGCAAAAACTAATTCCAACATTTATTTGGTAAGCGCGATTTCATCTAAAATTTCGCTGGCGTTTGAAATACGCTTAGTGATCTTTTCTTGCGTCGGATTGTCAAGCTCATTAAGACGCGATTTGAGATTTTTGATGCGGGCGAGATTTGATTCCAAAACCGCCAATTCATCTTCAAATATTTCGTCCAAAGTTTCTTCATCCGGTTCAATAGTCGGGGTTTTCGTGTCAACTTTACCGTAAAACTTTCCGCGCTCGCCTTTACTGAAATCGTATTCTTTACGCATCAAAAACTCCTTCCTCATAATCTTTTCTTTCCCGGCGCGTCGGTTTTCTCGCCGTTATAATTCGAATTTTATCATCTCGAAACGTATGGGCAACAATCAGCAAACGATTATTTTCCGACAATCCGATCGTGATAAAAAGCCACTCATAAAACGAATGGTCGGGGTCATTCAGCGAAATTTGCAGCGGGTCGTCAAAAATTGACTTGGCTTCATCAAAATCAACTTTATGCTTGCGGACATTTTGCCGATTTTTCTTTTCAGACCAAACAACTTTTATCATTTTACCAGTTCTTTATAATCAAAACTTTTCGCCTTTTCATTATCGGTAAACAAATCTTTGCGCCGCTCGAAATCGGCAAACATTTTGTCGTAAGCGGCAAAAAGGTTGTCGGTGGATTTTTCGCGTGTGTTGTCGAGCGCGGTCAGGATCGCGTTGTTGACTTTGCGGGCGCGTAAATCGGGATTTTCGACGATTTCACGCACCGCTTTTGCGAATTCCGCGCCGGTCGGTTTCATCAGCCACGCGTTTTCGTCGGTCGCGTAAGAAAGAATTCCGCCAGCATCGGGCGCAACGGTCGGCGCACCCGAAACCATCGCTTCGAGCGGCGCGATGCCGAACGGCTCTTTCGGATTCGGATGGACAAAAACATCGCAATTCGCGTAATAATCAGCCAGCGTTTCTTTATCTAAATGTCCGAGCTGAATGATCTTGCCGGGAAAATTCCGTGCGGTTTCTTGCCGGAGGAATTCTTCCTGCGGACCCGCACCGGCGACGATTAAACGATAATCGTGCGCGGAATCCTGCGCGAGAAACTTCATCATTTCAGGCAAAAGACCGATATTTTTTTCCGGCGAAATGCGTCCGGCGTAAAGCAAAACCGTCGAGTCAGCCGGAATTCCGGCGCGCTCGCGCATTTGTTTTTTAACCGCTTCGTTTTTGCGGTCGGCGCGGAAAACCTCGGCGTTGACACCGCGCGGGCAGACATAGATTCTTTCTTCGACGGGAACACGCGGTGCTTTGAAAAGCTGCCAGGTTTTGTTGAAAAACCAATCCGAACGGTTTCGGTTTTCTTCTTTTTTATATGCCTTGTAAAATTCCTGCGCCGTGTAAACCGAATTGGCGATGTGAAAATCGAAAACGGCGAGCGTGTAATTGCCGATCACGCGCCGCGCGAGCCATTCGCCGAACTTGGCTTTAGTCATAAACGACGCAATGTTGTCGTCCATTCGTTCCGCGCTGAAATGCACGAGCATCGGGCGACCGAGTTGTTTGAATTTTCCGAGACGCACCATTGCGCCGAACATCGAAATCGTGTATTTATCCGTTACTTCAACCATATCCGGCTTTTCTTCGACCAGAATTTTTCTTATCAAAGAATCGTTCAGCATATACTGCCACGGCTGGATCAGACGATAGCGTTTGTCGAAAATCGGCGAAAATTTCGCGGGGACGTAATAGATTTTGGCGAATTTGTTTATTTCCTCGATGTCTTCTTTTTCGCCCGGAACGATCAGGCGGACTTCGCGCCGGTGGCGTTCGGCGGCAGCCAGCAGATTGTTAAAACTCGTGCTGATGCCGCCCGAGTTTTTGTGGTAATAATTTGTGATATGGACTGATTTTATCGGCACGGATGATTATTTTGCAAAAACTTCGCTGACGGCGATTTTCCAATCTTCCGACACTTTCGACTCCGCCGCTTCGCCTTTTGTGTATAAACGTTTTTGCCAAAACAAAATTCCGTCTTGCGCGTCTGCGTTTCTGATTTCGATTGTTTCATTGTCCGAATCAATCAACCAGAGTTCTTTAACACCCAAAGCCAAATAAGTATCGGCTTTCGTCGTGCGGTCATAAATGCCCGTGCTTTCCGAAAGCGATTCGAAAACAATGTCGGCGGAGGTGCGCCGATTGCCCATTTTCTCACGCAATTCGTTGGAAACATACATCATATCCGGCTCAAGATATGTTCCCCAAACATCTTCAACGTAAATCGAAGCGCGTGGATGAAAAACTATTCCGGGGTCGTCGTTAGCGGCTAAATAAAGTGTCAAAGAACGACTCAAAATAGCGATTATTTGGTCGTGTTCAGTTTTCGGCGGCGGCACAATATGTAAAACTCCTTCGATTAGTTCGTAATGCGAATGGTCTTCCGGTTCGGGCAACGCCCAAAATTCTTCGAGTGAGTAGCGTTTGAGCAACGAAGAAAATGTGATATTGGTTTGAACTGATTCTAAGACTTGCATACCGGAAGATTAGCAGAAAACGGAAAAAGACGAAAGTTTCGGATTATTTCATTCATAAATTACGCGGATGCCGCCCGCGTTTTTACTTACTGTAAATAATTCGTGCGCGGGTTTTATAAATTGCCTCCAACTTCAGTTGGAGGTTAGATTTAGCTCAAAAGCCGGCTTTAGCCGAACTTCTTTCATAAAATCAAATTCCTTATCGCTTTAGCGCAAATTGAGGCTCAAGCCAAGCGAATGTTTTTTTTTAATAGATTCGGCTAAAACCTATTATTTCCATCAAACTCACCTCCAACTGAAGTTGGAGGCAATTTATTAAGCACGAATTATTTACAGCTACTAATTTTATAGTAATAATTTGTGATATGGACTGATTTAATCAACGGATGGCTCACGAAATTGTCTGGTGTTTGCTCTGACGGCGAAAGTAAAGTGCCGATAAAGCGACGGCGATAATCATCAAAATAATGCCGTCAAAACCCCAGTATTTCAGAAAGGGAATTGATTTTCCGCCGCCCCAGGTCCAAAAAGGTTTGTTCGTGACAGCCCAAACCAGCATCTGCGAGAAGATGCCGAATCCGGCGACGCTCAAAACCGCCGAGAGAAACGCTTCGCGGCGGATCATCGCCGAAATCTCGTTCGGGATAAACGCGCAGAATTGAAAGATCAAAAGCGGCAGACGCGTCATATCGTTAAAAAGCGATTTACTTTCCGCTTCGCCGACGATCATCACGTTGCGGCGCATTATGAACAATGTAAACAGCGCCGAAATAATCGAAAAGCAGATCGAGCGCACAATCGCGACATCCGTGTGGTCGGTCGTTCCCGTCACGTAAGCGAAGATCAACTGGATAATGAATTCAAAAAAATGGCTAATCGCGGGAACGACTAAGAGAATTGTTAATAACGCCTTCCACGCCGGTTCGACATGACGAAAACCTTGAATCAACGCGCCGCCGACTCCGGCAAAGAAGAAGCGGAAAGTAAATTGAACAAGTGCCGCGCTAATCGCCAGTTTCCAGCCTTCTTTTCCAATCAGATAAGTTATCAGAAAAATCGGTGCGCGAACGACACCGCTCAAAATCGCGCCCTTGTAATTCCAATAGCGGATAAAAAGCGACGGGTTTCGCAGAAGATTCGACCACGCCTCGCCAACCGTATTTTTCGGCGGAACGGGCGGCGTTTCTTCAAAAGTCATTTCATTAGTCATAAAAAACGCGGGGAAAGTTTTAGCTATTTTAAGCCGCTTCGGCTTTCTCCGCTTTCTGTTTTTCGGCGATTTCGATCGCTTCACGGTAAGCGTCGTAAACGGCTTCGAAAACCGCATCCCACGAACTCGACATCGCATTCGTGCGCGATTGCTTTTTCATCACCGCCAGTTTTTCCGGGTTATCCATCAGTGCCAGCGAATATTTAACGAAATCGTCGAAGTTTTCGGCGACAAAGCCCGATTCGTTATGTTTGATGATAAATTTCGGTCCGCCCTGATTGGTTACGATTGCCGGAACGCCCGAAGCATTGGCTTCCTGTGCGACATTGCCGAACGCATCGGTTTCCGACGGGAAAACGAATACGTCCATATTAGCATAAGCCTCGGATAATTTCTCGCCGTCGAGAAAACCCGTAATTTCGGCATTCTTCATATTTTTTTCGAGCCATTCGCGCTCGTTGCCTTCACCGACGATGACGAACTTAAAATTCGTTTTGCCCGCTTCGAGCAGTTTTTTCTCTAAATCAGCCAGCAGACGGACGTTTTTTTCGGCACGCAGTCTGCCGACGAAACCGAAGCGGAAAATATCGTCGTGAACGGTTCTTTTTTCGGGCGAAAATTTGTCGGTGTCAACGCCGCGCGTCATAATGCGCGAAACGCGCTTTGTGCCTTTTCCGAGCAGGTCAACCAGTTCCTGATTCGGCGAAAGAATGACTTTCGGCATTTTGTAATACAAAACCGCGCCGTCCATAATCTTTCGCTCGGCGAATCCGGTCATCGAATCGAGCGTTTTCTGCGGCAGAAAGCGAAACATCCGCGTCAGTCTGCGCGCCGCGAATTCGTGTAAGTTAGTATGCCACGAACCGACCATCGGAATTTGCAGCTTCCATGAAAGATACGCGCCGACGATGCTCACGTCGTTTAAGCCGGTGATATGGATCACGTCGGGTTTAAATTCCATCAATTCGCGCAGAACGCGGTTCGTATGACGCTGAAAAAGCGGATCGTATTTTAAATCTTCGTCCATCGGAACGGAAACCACCGAGCGTTTGAGCGAAAGATATTTGACGCTTTCGTCCGTCGCGGTTTCGGTCTTCTTGCCGGCGTGAATACACAAATACGGATAGCCGTGGCGTTTGGCGTATCCGATCAGACGTTTACTGGTCATCGCAACGCCGTTGACTTCCAAAAACGAGTCGGGAAAAAAGGCGACGCGGGGAATTTTTTTCACTATTTAGCCAAAAAGTTTGGCGGGCAAGCCCGCCGTCAAAATCTATGAAGATTATAAAATTACAAAATATAAAAACTTAAGCCGCGTCGGAAGAAAAACTTTTCGGTGCGATCTCTTCCAGATTCGGAATTTCAAAATTCATTTTAGCCGCGTCTTTCGGAACGCGGTCTTGTTTTTTACGCGCCATCGCAAATAGCGGGCGCATCGGCGCGCTACCCGAAAGCGCAAGCACTTTGATCGCCATTCGCAGCCATAAAGGTCCGCCGTTGACCCAGCCGTAAGCCGAAAGCGGATTTAAGCCTTCGCCTTTGCCGAGATCGAACTGAACGCGGTCAAACCAGCGCCGGCGATGTTCGGGAAACTCGGGATAATTGCGCAGAATTTCCGAAAACGACTGCAATTGGCGCGAATGAAGCGGCTGTTTGTATTCGGGCATCAAAACGACCTGACTTCGGCGGTCAACGCGGATTTCTTCGACAAATTCTTCAAACGTCGCGGCGTTTGTCAGATTGATGACCGTGTTCGGTTTGCAGCCGTGACGGTCGCCGCCGGTCGCAATCGGGAAACCCAATGCTTCCGCCATTTCGATGACGGCTTTGTTTTCCGACCACGAGCGGAAACCGTTAATCTCAAGGGCGTGAATCCAGCGTCCGTATTCCTTGATGAAATTTTTCAAAAGGACTTTGTGGCGTTCTTTACCGACGATTTCGATGTCCCACAGCGGGTGATTCAAGATCACCAGAATCTGCGGAATTTCGTTGAGCATCGCAAAAAGTTCGTGCAAACGCTCGCTTTGCGGATTTTCGCTGAACGTAAATTCGACGAGCATTTTGGTCAGCTCGACGGCGCGGTCTTTCGGCAGATTATGCACGCCGACGTGGAAAAATCCGTATTCAAACGGCACCGTCCATTCGAGCGAGATCGGGGCTTTGGCATTCTCCTGTTTTTCATTCAGCGTCAGATTGCCGTCAATGCTGTCGTGATCGGAAATCGAAACGAACGCTTCAAGACCCGAATTGTTGATCTGTTCCTTTTCAATTCTGTAAACATCGTGCGGAGTCATCGGCGGCGACCAGAAAGCGGTCGAAAAATCTATGCTTTTGCCTTCTCTTTCTAAATATCGGTCGCGTTCCATTTTCCAAAAAAACGAAATGATGGGAAGTTTTTCCGCATAATGCGGAATAAAATCGAGCATTTCCTTGGAATATTCGGTGTGACAATGGAGAGAAACGCCTGTTTTGGCTTTCGGGGCTAAATTTTCAGCCGTATGCAAAATATGCAATTGCGTTTGTTTTAACTTCATTATTTGTCTCCAAGTTACAGGTGCAACTAAACGTATAAAACTATCAAATCTCGCCGGAGATGTAAATTCCTCAGATGGCGGACATTCTTTAACTGTTGTCTGTTTTCGTTTTGCTATTTCCCGGATACGTTTTTCAACCTAGAAATTTTAACATAACATAAGTAAAATTACAGCCTTGTTAATTAAAAAGAAAATAATTGAAAAAACTTGTCACAAATCAAAAATGCGCGGTGTTTTTCATTTAACAAGAGGAAAACTACTTTCCTGAAATTTTCATACAAAACTCGAAAAGAGGAGAAAAGCAATTATGTCCTGGTTAATATCATTGGTTTTGGCGGGTGTCGTTTTTTCATCGGACACGACCGTTCCGATGCCGAGAAACAATAATTTTACAAACAGCGAAACGACCAAAATCGTGCGTTTGGACGAAACCGAACGTTTCGAGCAAACTTACCCTTTAAGTGCCAACGGCAAAGTCAGCGTTTCAAACGTCAACGGTTCGATCACGATTGACACGTGGGACAGAAACGAGGTCAAGCTCGAAGCCGTCAAAACCGCCGACGATAAAGAAAGACTGACGGAGGTCGAAATTAAAATTGACGCGCGGAAAGATTCTTTAACGATTGAGACAAATTACGACAGTTGGAAGCGCGACAATCGCGGCTGGAAAAATTACGGCAAACTGACGGTTGATTATCGCCTGACCGTTCCGCGTAACGCGGTTCTGGACGAAATCGAAACCGTCAACGGTTCGATCAATATCACGAATTCCAATAATCTGACCAAAGCCTCGACCGTCAACGGGCAGGTTATTGCCACGAATTTGCGCGGCACGGCATCGCTTTCGACCGTCAACGGCACGGTCGAAGCCAATTTCGACCAGCTTCAATCGTCGAGCCGAATTAATCTGAATACAGTCAACGGACAGGTTAATCTGACGATTCCGTCGGACGCGAACGCGACCGTCAAAGCCGATACGCTCAACGGAGTTATCACGAACGATTTCGGTCTGCCGGTGCGCAAAGGCGAATATGTCGGGCGCGATATGTATGGCAGAATCGGCAGTGGCGAAGTGCAGATCAAACTCAACAGCGTCAACGGCGGTTTGAACATCAAACGCAACAAGAACGACGGCAAAAACGTCAATCCGGCGGTCAATCTTCTGCCCGCCAAAAGCCAAAACAATAACGAAAATTGGGAAAACGACAACGACGGCGCGGTCAATATTGATAAAATGAACAAGGAAATCAAAAAGACCGTCAAGAAATCGCAAGCCGAAGTAACGGCTGAAATGCGCCGTTCGCAGAAAGAAATTCAGCAGGCGCAGAAGGAAATCGAGAGAATCAAACCCGAAATTGCCAAGATCAATCAGGCTGAACTTCAGGCAAAGGTTCAGGAAGGACTTCGCCGCCAGCGGGAAGCGATGCGGATCGCGGACGCGAATTTCTTTGTCGGCGCGCCGGTGATCGAAAAAAAAAGCGAAACATTTAATGTCAAAGGCACTCCGAAAGTGACCGTTGACGCGAAAAACTGCGCCGTCAGCGTTCGCGGCTGGGATAAACAGGAAGTTCAATATTCCATCACCCGAATCTCGAAAGCGCGTAACCCGAAACCGATCGCATACACCGCCGACCATTCGGAATCCGAAGTAAAAATCACGGTCAGCGGCGCGAAGGATGTTTCAAACAGAGAAAATTTTAACGATTCGGAGCGCGTTCGCGTGGAGGTATTTGTCCCAAAAAAGTCGAATCTGCGGATTCTCAGTAATCGGGAAATCCGCTTGGAAAACGTTTCGGGTGATATTGATCTGACCGGCGCGGACGAATCAATCAATGTCCGCGACGTTGACGGGAAACTCAAGATCGCGGCGGCTGACGGCAAGATCCGCGTGATCGGTTTCAAGGGCGAGATCGAAGCGAAAACCGCCGACGGCGATATGAGTCTCGAAGGCGATTTCCAAAAAATCACGGCGACCACCGGCGACGGCAATATTGTCGTAACTCTGGCGGATGAAGCGTCGGCAATTATCCGTGCAAACACCGCTTCGGTGCGGTTGGACGGAATTCCGCCTTCAAAAATTAAAACCGCCGATGTTTCTGATGAATCATCGGTTTGGCGCATCGGAAACGGCAGTGCGAACTACAGTTTTAACGTCGTTGACGGACAGATTTTTATTCGCAGTATGAAAGATTTAAGAGCGAGTCTGTAATAAAAGTTGACGGCAAAATTTTTAACAAGTTCTTTTATTTTTGTCCATAAACTCTAAAAAAAATCGCGGAGCGCTGTGAAGCCGGACGCGGATTTTTTAGGGTTTATGGATTAACGCGTTTTTATCATAATTTCAATTTTTTCCCTTGGCATAAAATGTTCTTTTGACAGAGGTTTTTTGAAACCTTTTGACCGAAACGCCGTTTCAGTCAAAAGGAAATCATTTTATTTATATCATTCCCGATAATTTATTTTCTATTCATAAAAAAGAGGTGAAGTATGAAAGCCTTGTATGCATTTATAGCAGTTTTATTTTTTATAATTTATGTTCCGGCGCAGGCGGCAAATCTGGCGGAGAAAGAACCTGAAAAGCCGAAGGACGAAAAAACAAACCCGACAAAAAAATCAAGCGTCGTCATCCCGCCCGAAAAATCAAGACCCATTACAATTCCCAAAATCGAAACCGCGCTGACAATAGACGGCAAACCAGACGAAGAAATCTGGAAACAAGCGGCTGTTTTTAAGGATTTTTATCAAACCTTTCCGGGCGACAATACCGCGCCTTCAAAACCGACCGAAGTAATGGTGATGTATGACGAAAAAAATCTATATGTCGCTTTCAAGTGTTGGGATGAAAAAGACAAAATCCGCGCCACGGTTGCCAAACGCGATAACGTTTTCGGCGAAGACAACGTGCGGATCTGGCTTGATACTTACAACGATCAGCGTCGCGCATACATTTTGGGTTTTAATCCGCTCGGCATTCAGCAGGACGGAATTTATACCGAAGGACAAGGCGCGGATTTTTCGGTTGACATCGTGATGGAATCAAAAGGCGTGATCGAAGATTGGGGCTGGTCGGTCGAAGTCAAAATCCCGTTCAAATCTCTGCGCTACACTGCCGGCAAAGGCAAAATGTGGGGCTTTAACGTCGCCCGCAACATTGACCGTTTCAACGACGAATTCGATCAATGGCTGCCGGACGACCGCAATATTTCGGGATTTTTAAACAAACACGGCAAAATTACCGGGCTTGACGAGATCAAAGCCGAACGCACTCTGGAAATCGTGCCGAGCATTACTTTGAGCGAAACCGGACGGCGCGTTCGCACGATTCCGCGCTACGCGCTCGCGCCGGGTTCGGTTGATCCGGGAAGATTTGTCAATCAGCCCGTCAAACAGGACATCGGCGTGACCCTAAAATACACCATTACGCCGAATATTACGCTGGATGCGGCGGTTAATCCCGATTTTGCCGAGATCGAAGCCGACGCGCCGGTCGTCACGGCAAATCAGCGGTTTCCGATTTTCTTTGAAGAAAAACGCCCGTTCTTTCTGGAAGGCGCGGACACTTTTAATTCGCCGCTGCGGATTTTTAATTCGCGGAGCATTGTTGACCCCGATTTTGCCGCTAAATTGACCGGCAAAGTCGGCAAAACTTCGATCGGATTTCTCGTCGCTTCGGACAAAGCACCGGGAAATTACGAGGAAGACGACCGCAACGATCCATCGGTGCGTCCGCGCATTGACGAATTCTTGGATAAAAACGCGATTTTCGGTGTGTTTCGGGTCAAACGCGATTTCGGCACGGCGAACAACATCGGATTTTTCGCCACTTATCGCGGCTTTCCCGAACAAAAAAATCTGGTCGGTGGTTTTGACGGCAGAATTAAAATTTCTCCGCAGATGACTTCGCAGTTTCAGGTTGTCGGAACAACGTCGCGGCGCTGCTTTTTCGATGCCGAATTTGAACCGGCGGCGAATCCCGTACAGGCGCAGAGCAACCGCGAAATTTGCGGCGGCGGCAGTTTCGGCGGAGTGACTGTTTCCGGCAGCACGTTTAATCAATACCGCACGGGCAACGGCATCGGCTATTACGCGAATGTTGATTACACGACCGACACGCACGGCTGGTTTGCCGAAGTCGGCGGACGCTCGAAAGATTACCGCGCCGATTCGGGGTTTACGCGCCGGACAAATACGAATTTCGCATTCTTCGTCAATCGCTTCAGCACCAAATCGAACGCGAAAGCCAAAATTATCCGCACCAGTTGGAATCAGTTTACAGCGATAGATTACGATTGGAACGGTCGTCTGCAAGGCTACAATCTCGGCACGAACGTCAACCTCGCGCTGCAAAAAAACACCTTCATTTTTATCGAAACCGGCGGTTTTTACGAAAAATTATATGAAGAAGAATTCGGCTTGAAGCGTTCGCCGACCAGAATCGGAACATTTTCGGGTGCGCCGACGCGGGCGGCGTGGCAGCATTATGTTTCCGGCAATATCAATCAAACGCCGCACAAAAAATTTAATTACGGCGTGTTTGTCGGCTTTATTAACAACGCTTTCGATTTCGATTTCGGCAATTCGCCGCAAAATCCGGGAACCGGCAAACAGTTCGATGCGGAAGTTTATATGGAATACAAACCGATTAACCCGCTTCGCGCTTCGCTCAGCTACCGCAAAAGCAAATTAACCCGCAATGACACGGGCGAAGAGGCTTTTGACACGAACATTTTCTCGCTCCGTTCGACATATCAGTTTTCGCGTTTTACCTACACCAGATTAAGGCTCGATTACAATACATTGTCGCGCAACGTCAGCGGACAATTTTTGTTCGGCTGGAATCCGAATCCGGGAACGGCGTTTTACGTCGGCTATAACGACAATTTCAATTACAGCGGTTTCAGCCCCTACACGGGACAGCTCGAACCGCGTTTTGAACGCAACAGCCGCACGTTTTTCATCCGCGCATCGTATCTTTTTCGCAAGAGTTTTTAGTTCTGCTTTGTCAATAAACGTGTTAATCCGCGCTTTTTTAGATTTTTTCAACACTTCGGCGGCACGCGCGATGTCGAGTTCGGTCGTCCGGCAAAGCGCGGCGACGGTCGCTGTTTCACACGTTTCGGAAATTGCCCTGACGGCTTGAAAATCGCCTTCCGAAGCAATCGGAAATCCGGCTTTGATGATGTCAACGCCCAGGTTTTCGAGCTGGCGCGCCAGACGGATTTTTTTCTGCAAATTCATCGAACACCCCGGCGATTGTTCGCCGTCGTGCAAAGTCGTATCAAAAATTCTGATTTTGTCGGGTTTCATTTCTTCCCCAAATCTTTAAATTTTTTCAGCGCAAGATAACTTGTTTTGAATACTACAAGACTTTTTTTCTAAAAGCCCAGATTATACTAAAAATAAATACATAACTTTTAATGATATGGAAATGAATTAAAATCGAAAAAAAAGGAAAATGAATTGTAGAACTTTTGATTATGCGAATTTTAATTTGATAAATCCTTGTAAATATTAGATAGTTCCTATATTTAGTGTTTTAAATCTCAATCGGCGATAAATCTATGGACATAAATCAATTGGAAGTTTTAGTTGCCGTTGCGCGTGAAAAAAGTTTTTCGCGGGCGGCGGAAGTTTTAAATCGCACACAACCCGCCGTCAGTCAGGCGATCCGGCGGCTTGAACTGGAAATCGGCGAAAAACTTTTTGACCGCTCATCAAAAGACGGAACTTTAACACTCGCGGGCGAGCTGCTGCTCGATTATGCGCGGCAGATGCTCAATCTGCGGCAGACGGCGCATAACGCGATCCGCGAAATGCGCGATCTTCATCACGGCAAAGTGACGATCAGCGCGAACGAACACACGGTTTTTTATCTATTGCCGGTGGTCGAAGAATTCCGCAAACTTTACCCGCTGATCAAAGTCGAGGTGCAGCGCGGCGTGGCGAGCCGGATTCCGAAGGAAATTATGGCGCGCGAAGCCGAACTCGGCATCGTTTCGTTTAAGCCGAACGATAATTCGGTGGTTTCGATGACGGTTTGTACCGACGAACTCGCGCTGATCGTCGCGCCGTCGCATCAATTAGCAAATAAAACGAGTGTTTCGGTCAAAGAACTCGGTGTTGAAACCTTTATCGCGCACAACGCGCCTTCGCCGTATCGTGAAAAGGTCATCGAAACATTTGAAAAATACCAGACGAAACTAAACATTTCGGTCGAACTGCCGTCGCTCGAAGCGATCAAGCGACTGGTCGAAACCGGCATCGGCATCGCGCTCGTCCCGAAACTGACGGCGCAGAGCGAGATCGAAAGCGGACAATTAAAGGCTTTAGGCGTCAAGGAAATGAAGCTCGAACGAAAGCTGAACATCATCTACCGCAAAAATTCGGTTTTGTCGCATGCCGCCAAATCGTTTTTGAAACTGGCGAAGGATATGAGCAATTAGTGGATAGTGGAAAGTTGATAGTGAATAGTTAAAAACAATTATTTTCAACTATTCACTATCAACTTTCCACTATCCACTAATATGAAAATGAGTTAAGATATCTGGCAAGTTTGCCGCAGGGCGAATTTGAAGTCTAAATTCTTATAAAACTCGAAAAAGGTAAAAAAATATGACGGAAAAGGATTTTGCCGAAGCGCTTGCGCCATCGGAAAGACGGCGCTCAGACCGCAAAAAATTGATTGTTGACGTAAATTTCGACGGCGGCGACGCGACCGGCATCGCCAACACACGCGACATCGGAATCGGCGGACTTTATATGACGACCAACACGCGATTCGAAAACGGAACACCGATTATAATTCGGATGACGATCGGCACCGAGGAGATTTCCTTAAACGGCACGGTCGTTTATACCGATCCGGGGCATGGTGTCGGCGTGCGTTTTCGTAATCTTTCGGAAGAAAACGCCGAACTTTTGAAGCAGGAATTGGAACTAGGTTAATTTAGTTGATAACTGATAGTGGATAGTTGATAATTGACAGAGAAAATAAAACAATTATCAGTTATCAACTATCCACTATTAGTTAAAGAGGAAAAATATGTTTGAGCAATTTACGCTCGGAATCGAGGAAGAATTTCAAATTGTTGACCCGGTAACGCGCGAGCTGAAATCGCACGTTTCGGAGATTTTGGACGAAGGCAAACTGCTTTTGGGTGAAAAGATCAAGCCCGAGATGATTCAATCAATGATTGAGGTCGGCACGGGCGTTTGCGCGAACATTCAGGAAGCGCGGGAAGATATTACCAAACTTCGCTGTATCATTTCGTCGCTTGCCCGCAAGAAGGGAATGGAAATCGCGGCGGCTTCGACGCATCCTTTTTCAAAATGGTCGGAACAAACCATCTACGAACACGACCGTTATAAATTATTGGTTGACGAACTTCAGATGGTTGCGCGAAGCCTTCTGATCTTCGGCGTTCACGTTCACGTCGGCATCGAAGACTTAGACCGCCGAATTCATATTATGAACGCGGCGCGTTATTTTCTGCCGCACGTGCTGGCGATGACAACCTCTTCGCCCTTCTGGCTTGGCTTTAACACGGGTTTGAAATCATACCGCTCGGAAGTTTTCAAAAAATTCCCGCGCACCGACATTCCCGATCATTTCGAATCGTTCCAGCAATATCAATCCTACGTTGATCTGCTCGTCAAAATGAACTGTATTCAGGACGGCACGAAAATCTGGTGGGACGTGCGCCCGCATTGCAAATTCCCGACGCTCGAATTCCGCATCGCCGACATTCCGACGCGCGTTGACGACACGATTGCCGTCGCCGCTTTGTTTCAGGCAATTTGCGCCAAACTTTCGATAATGATTGATAAAAACTGGGGCTTCCGGCTTTATCACCGCCGTTTGATTCAAGAGAATAAATGGCGCGCGATTCGTTACGGCTTGGACGGAAAACTGCTTGATCTCGGCAAACAAAAAGAAGTTCCCGTCAAAGATTTGATCCGCGAGCTTTTGGATTTCGTTGACGATGTGGTTGACGATCTCGATTCGCGCAAAGAGATCGAACATATTCACACGATTTTGGAGCGCGGCACGTCAGCCGACGAACAGCTTAAAGTCTTTGAAGAATCCGGCAACGATTTCAACGCCGTCGTTGATATGCTTATCATCCGAACGATGGAAAACGTGCCGGAAAGATGTTTCGATTAAGAGAAAAAAAAACATAACTTAAAGGAGTTTTGGATAGAACAGACCTTTTTCATAAGTAGTCAGTTGTCGCTACGCGACACAAATCTTTCTAAATCTAGTCCGTGCAATAAATTACACGGCTAAATTCTTTTCGTCGCTACACGACAATTAAGGAATTTTAAGTTGCATACAAGGTAATTATCAATTATTTCAACAGTATTTTTCGATGATAATCTGAAATTTGGTTCTACCGAGTTTAAGATATTTTCCTTAAAACATCATTTCGGGTTGGACATATCCAAACAGTAATTGATTTATATTGTTTATTTTCTGATGTTTATCTGTCTTCGATGACATCTGCCCAGACTTCTTCTTCGTCTTCGGCTTCGAGTTCGTCATAGATGGCTTCGATCAGGTCGTTTTGTTCGGTGATTTGCGATTCGGCATTTTTGAGCCGGTTCGTCAAATATTTGCAGTGCTGTTCGAGTTCGTGAATACGGCGTTTGCGGGCGCGGTCGAGGCGGTCGAGATACGCCATATAGAAAAATTGCAGACCGGCAACGCCCGCCAGACTTAAGGAAAGACAAATTAACCCGTATAACAACATAACTTTAGGGATGAGGGATGAAGGATGAGAAAAAGAATATATAATTCATCCTTCATCCCTCATCCTTCATCCCTGTTTCTGTCATTATACTCTTGACCTCCGTGCTTGGAAAAGTAAAAATCTAATTTAAACGTAAAAGGGAGAAAAAAATGTATCAAGATATAAGCGATTCCAACCCGTCTGCGCCGCGACTGGACAGACGCGAATTTTTTGCGACTTCGATCTTCGCGGCAGGAATGTTTGCCGCCGCCGTCTCGCCGATTCAGGCGCAGACGCGCATTACGACCGACAACAAGGGATTAATCGAGGGCGAGGTGAAAATTCCCGTCGCCGGCGGCGAGATTCCCGCGTATCGTGCAATGCCCGACACGAAGAACAAAAAATTTCCCGTCGTGATGGTCATTCACGAGATTTTCGGCGTTCACGAATGGATTCAGGACGTTTCGCGCCGCTTTGCAAAGCTCGGTTATATGGCAATTGCACCCGCGCTCTATGCCCGTCAGGGCGACGTTAAAACAATCACCGAAATCCGCGAGCTGCAGCGCGATATTTTCTCGAAAATTCCCGACAAAGATGCGATGTCGGATTTAGACGCGACCGTTGCGTGGGCAAAGAAAAACAGCGGCAACACGAAAAAACTTTCGATCACGGGTTTTTGTTGGGGCGGACGCATCGTTTGGCTTTATGCGGCGCATAACAAAGATGTTGACGCGGGCGCGGCGTGGTATGGACGGCTTGTTCCGAATCCGACCGCGCCGAAAAACGAAGTGCAGCCGACAATGCCGATTGATATTGCCAAGGATTTGAAAGTTCCCGTCATCGGACTTTACGGCGGACAGGATCAGGGCATTCCGCTCGATTCGGTGCAGAGAATGCAGGACGAATTGAAGAAAGGCAAATCGAAATCCGAGATCATCGTTTATCCGAACGCGCAGCACGGTTTTCACGCCGATTATCGCCCGAGCTTCAATCGAGAATCGTCGGAAGACGCGTGGAAGAAATTGCAGGATTGGTTCAAAAAGAATGGCGCGATTTAAGAAATAAAAAATAAAAAATATGAAATTTCTTTGAAATTAAATCTTTCTACAACCAAACAAAACAAATTTGCGTCTTTGGCAGTAATTTTATGACAAACGAAAATTTACAACTGATTTACACGCTTCTGTGCGACGACGTGCGGATCGAGATGGGCAACAAGATTTCTTTGATGGGAGTTTTTCAAAACATAATGGTCGAGAAACTGCCGATCTCATTGATAAAGTTCGCCGTTGTCAATCACTGGCGCGGCGCGGGCAATCATCACACCGAAGTGCGGATTCTCTCGCCGAACAAAACTAATCTGGTTGTCACCTCGCAGCCGACAAACATCGAACTCGCGCCCGGCGGATTTACCGATAATGTTTCGTTTTTCGTCAATGTCGTTTTTCCGTCGGCGGGAACTTACTGGGTGCAGACTCTCGCGGACGCGCGTCTTTTGGAAGAATTTCCGCTGATCGTGACCGATGTCAATAACGTCGAATCAATGCAGCCGACCGAAGAAATTTCGGAAACCATTAATTAAAAGCAAAAGGTAAAAGGTAAAAATTAAGAGCGTCTTAAGGTTATTTTTAAAGCCAAATAAGACGCTCTTTGTTTTGCCTTTTTACTTTAGCCTTTTGCCTTATTTTTCTTCTTTCGCTAAGTTCAAAGTAATTGCCAAACGATAAACTCCGGCGCTGTCAACCGTGATTTCCTTTGAACCTTTCACGCCTTTCATCGTCGCCGTAACGCGGAATGTTGCCGCGCCTTCGGGTTGGCGAAACGTAAATTCGCCGCTCACGCTTGTATAACCGCTTCCGACTTTTTTCGTCGAGCCGTCCGCGTTTATTCGTTCGATCTCGATCTTTGCGCCCGTAATGCTTCGTCCGTCCTGATTGTAAACGCTGCCGTTTATCAGCACGAGCGTGCCTTGATCCTGCATCAAAGCGAGGTTGTCGCCCAGATTAACAACGCTTTTACTTTTGATTTCGACGTTGTATTTCACGCCCGCACCGTAGCCCGACTTTTCAAAGACGAAATTATAAACTCCGGGTTCGAGTCCGGTCAGTTCAAAATTTCCTTTCGCGTCGGATTTGACACTCTTGATGTCCTTACCTGTGAGCCGGGCGGTGATTGTCGCGCCCGGAATTCCGTCGCCTTTCGCGTTGCGAACTTTGCCTTTCGCGCCGCCGGTCGCAGCTTGCGCGAAAACCGTCAGCGCAGAAAAAGCGAGCAAAATGGCGAAAACTGCCGTTTGTTTGAAAATCCTCATAAATCTTATGCGTTTGCAATTTCGGTTTTGAATTCCCTGCGAAATTCGTTTGCAACATCATTGATGATATTTTCAAGCGTGCGGGTTGGCTGGTAGCCGATTAAACCTTTCGCTTTATCAAGGCAGGGAACGCGCCGCTGCATATCTTCAAAGCCTTCACCGTAGGCTTCTTCGTAAGGAATTAACTGAATTTCGCTTTTGCTTTCGGTCATTTCGACGGCTTTTTCAGCCAGATTTTTGATCGTGATCTCCTCGGCATTGCCGATGTTGATAACCTGTCCGAAACAGCTCGGCGTTTCGAGCAGTTTCGGCAGAGCCTCGACGACATCGAGAACGTGACCGAAACAGCGCGACTGGTTGCCGTCACCGTGAACTTGCAGCGTTTCATTCTTTAAAGCCGCCCGCACAAAACGCGGCACGACCATTCCGTATTGCCCGGTCTGGCGCGGTCCGACCGTGTTAAAAAGCCGGACGACCACCACCGGCAGACGCGATTCCTTCCAATGCGCCAAAGCCAAAAATTCATCCAGTTCCTTCGCGCAGGCATACGCCCAGCGATGTTTCGAGGTCGAGCCTTTCAAAATATCGTCGTCTTCGCGAAAAGGAACGCTCGTCCCTTTTCCGTAAACTTCCGAGGTTGACGGAATCAGCACGCGTTTGCGGTAGCGGGCGCAAAATCCGAGAACGATGTCGGTTCCGTGAAAAATGGTTTCGATGGTTTTGACGGGCTGTTCCATAATCAGGCGAACGCCGACCGCGCTTGCCATATGGAAAACGCGATCCGATTCGCGGATCAATTCTTCCATCAGCTTCGCGTTTAAGATCGTGTCAATAATTAATCGAAAGCGTTCTTGCCCTTCGAGATGTTCGACGTTCGTGTAGCGTCCCGTCGAGAGATTGTCAATAATCGTTATGTCGTGTCCTTCGCCGTGCAGTTTGTCCGCGAGATGCGAACCGACAAAACCTGCGCCGCCGGTAATTAAAATTTTCATTATTTTTCTAGGTTTTCGATTCTTTTTTGTTGAGATTGAGACACTTCTTTGAGTTCTATAATCGCTTCTTTTATTTGAATGATCTCAGCTTCGCTTCTGATTTGTGAATCAATCAAAGCATTTAATTTAAACTCAAAGTCTTTCCGGGATTCTTCGCGCTCCTTTTTTTCATTTTTTATTTCACTGTGATTTTCGTCCAGCCGGTCTTCGTGTCTGACAATTAAATCTTTCATCAGCAAAATTGCTTCTTCAATCTTTTTGAATCGTTCCTCGTTCTCCATTTCTTTCTCCAAATCAAACTTTTGCTGTTTTATTGTCCGATGAATTGATTCTTTCCGCAAAATACGCGACCGTCTTTTTCAAACCTTCCGCGAGCGGAATCGTCGGCGACCAGCCGAGCAATTCCTGCGCCCGCGTGATATTCGGCTGACGCTGTTTCGGGTCATCCTGCGGCAAGGGCAGATGCGTGATCTTGATTTCTTTGCCGATGGCTTTGGCGACTTCCTGCGCCAGTTCGTTCATCGTGAATTCGCCCGGATTGCCGATGTTGACGGGCAAGTGAATATCTTCCGCCTCGGTGTTCATCAGGCAGATAAAGCCTTCGACCAGATCGTCAACATAGCAGAAAGAGCGCGTCTGTTCGCCGTTGCCGTAAATCGTCAAATCTTCGCCGCGCAGTGCCTGAACGATAAAATTCGAGACAACGCGACCGTCGTTTTCGAGCATTTTCGGACCGTAAGTATTAAAAATCCGCACGATTCGCGTGTCAACTCCGTTCTGCCGGTGATAATCCATAAACAAAGTTTCGGCGACGCGCTTGCCCTCATCGTAACATGAGCGAAGCCCGATGCAGTTGACGTTGCCGAAATAATCTTCGGTTTGCGGATGAATTAAAGGATCGCCGTAAACTTCCGATGTCGAAGCCTGAAAAATCCGTGCATTGACGCGTTTTGCCAAGCCCAGCATATTGATCGCGCCCATCACGCTCGTTTTGACGGTTTTGACCGGATTGTATTGATAATGAACGGGCGAAGCCGGACACGCAAGATTATAAATCTGGTCAACTTCGAGCAGAATCGGTTCGGTAACGTCGTGCCTGATCAGCTCGAAGCGGTGATTGTCCATCAGATGGAAAATATTTTCCTTTCTGCCCGTGAAAAAATTGTCGAGACAAATAACGTCATTGCCTTCATTCAGAAGTCTTTCGCAAAGATGCGAGCCGATAAAGCCCGCCCCGCCCGTGATAAGTATTCGCATAATTAATAGAGTGGAGAGTCGTGAGTCGAGAGTCAAGAGTCCAAAAATTTTCTCTCTCGACCCGCGACTCTTGACTCTCGACTATTTTAAGTGTTTTTCAAAGAAACTCAAAATTCGTTCGTATTCGTCAATCCAGCTCGACGGACGCTGAAAGCCGTGATTTTCCGACGGATAAAGCATCGCCTCGAAATACGGCGTTTTTTCAAGCCGCATCAGCTTTTCAATTAATTGAATCGAATCCTGCGCGTGAACATTGTCGTCAACCAAGCCGTGCAGAATCAAAAGCGGTTTCTGCAAATTCTCGGCATACGCGATCGGTGACGAGCGTTTATAGGCTTCGACGTTTTTATCGGGAAAACCCAATCTTTCCAAAGTGTAGATCGGCGACGAAGCGAAATAATTTTTCCAGTCGAAAACCGGACGCAGCGCGGCGGCGGCGGCAACTTTGTCGGGCGCGCGCATCACCAGCATTCCCGCCATAAAACCGCCGTAACTTCCGCCGTAAACGCCGACTCGTTTCGGGTCAACCGCATAATTTTTGACCGAATAATCGATCGCGTCGATGTGATCGTCGTAATCTTTTCCGCCGAGAAAATCGTGAACGTCCGTTCGCCAGTCGCGCCCGTAGCCTGCCGAACCGCGATAATCAATATCCAAAACGACGTAGCCTTTCTCGGTCAAAATATGATTGAACATAAACTCGCGGTAATAATTGTTCCAGCCGTTGATCGTATTTTGCAGATAACCTGCGCCGTGGACGAACATCACCATCGGATATTTTTGTTTCGCGTTGAAATTCGCGGGCAGATAAACTTTGGTTTTTACGACTTTCCCGTCGCGCGTCGGAATATCAACGAATTTCGGTTCGCTCCATTTTGTTTTCAGAAAGCTCTCGGGCGTTGAATTTGTCAATTTAACGGGCGTTTCTTTCTCGAAAAAGTTTGAAGTGAAAATTTCCGAAGGCACATTCCACTGCGAATTTTCATAGAGCAGAATGTCGGCTTTTTCAGCGATCTGCGGGGTGTTTTTCATCCCGGTTTGTTTGAAACCGATTGATTTCGCGCCGTCGGCGGAATCCAAAATATAAAATTGCCGTTCCGCCGTGCCGTCTTCGGTCGAGCTTAAAATAATCTTATTCTCTTTGCCCGTCCATCTTGCCCATTCGACCTGAAAATTACCGCTCGTTAATTGTTTTGTTTCGACTTTTGAAGTAAAACCCGCGCCCGACGGGTTTTCGCCGCGAACTTCGCCCGACGGGTTCGGCTCTTTCGCGGCGCGTTCGAGGGTTGCTAAGTAAAGATGATTAAACCCGCCGCGCTCGCTGCCGAAAAGCATCTGCGCCGGATTTTTCGGGTTCGGTTCGATGAGCGACGAAAGCGGCGCGATCCATTTTTCGTCGCGTTCTTCCGTCACCAAAATTATCTGCTCAGCTTTGCTGCCGACGTTGTGAACATAGAAAATCCGCCGCCGCTTTAAATCCTGATCAACGCGGTCAACGATCAAACTTTGATTATCCGCCGCCCAGCGCAAACCGCGAATGTAGCCGATGCCGTCCGATTTCGGCAGATTAACTTCAAAAGGTTTTTCGCGGCTGCCGTCCGTCAGCGTGACGAAAAGTTTCTGTTCGCTGAATCCGCGCCGAAAGGTCGGCATTTGTACAAAATCGCCCAGATAATTCGGCACGAAAAGCGCACGTTGTTTTGAACTGTCGCTCAAAACATACGCGACAAGCCGCCCGTCCTTGGTCGGATTAACGTTAAAAACCGTCAAAAAGGCTGTCGGATTCGCTTCTTTCGTCACCTGCACGAGCGAGGTTTCTTTCAGATTCAAAACAAAATAATTGCCGCCCGACGCATAAAGAATCGCGTCGTTCGTCAACCAGCGCGCGCCCGCTTCAACGCTTTGTGTGCGTGTGATTCGACGCGCTTTAGCATCTTTATTATCCAAATCGAGAACATAAATATCCGTGTTTTGCAGAAACAAAATCCGCTTTGAATCGGGCGAAAATTCGATGCCGCCGAGATTTTTTTCACGCGCTTTGACGAAATCGTCGCGCACCAGCAAACCGTAATCCAACTTGCTTTCGGGCGGCAGCGTGCGCGGCTCGAAATTCTGTTCGGCATTGACCAGAATCCGCGAATTTTTCCCGTCAGATTCGACGATATAAAGATTTCGCGGTTCGCGTCCGTCGGCGTTCCACGCGTAAACGACAAACTTTCCGTCGGGCGATAAGCGTTCCGCTTCGGGACGCATTCCGGCAAGCGAAGGCTCGCGCATAATGTCTTTGACCGTCAGATTTTGAGCATTCGCGCTCAAAACAAGGCAAAAAGCAAAAGTAAAAAGGTAAAAGTAAAAAGCAGATAGTTTTTTCATAGTTTAATCTTCTTCATCGCTCAAAACCTCGCGCAAGGCTTCGAGTTCGGGCAAAACCAGTAAATCTTTCGTGCGTCCGGCGGCGCGTTTGGCATCAATTAAAGCACCTATGGAAAGAACTCGCACATCGCGCCCGTAGATTTCAAACACTACAGACGATTTTTCAACCTCCGTATAAGTTCCGACACCTGCAACTTCACCAAGCAAATCAATATCGCCGATGTCGGTTTCAAAAGTGAAGTTAGTCGCATTTTGAAGCGTTCGCTCATCAAAAAAGTATGGCAGCTCTTTTGGGAAATCACGCGGTCGGGGATTAAATCCGGAAAGCGCGGAAACAATTTTAGACAGGTTTTCCTGTGTTCTGGAATAACAAAAATCCAAGTCCAGCGTAACGTAAGCCGAAGAATGAATTTTGATTGCCACGCCACCGACAATAACAAAATCTACGCCGTTATCTGCAAGCGATTGAATTGCAGTTTCGAGTATAACCATTAAACTTTATTTTGTCGGGGCTTTTTTCGAGCTTTCCTAAGTTCTTCCATTGATTTCATCGCCGACTGAAGTTCGTCAAGCCTTTGTTGTGGTGTAAGGCGTAATTGACGCAGTAAAAGCGTCAAATCAATCCCGAATTCTTTCGCGGCAGCTACCTTACTGCCGGGTTTCGGATTCAAAAGTTTTTCCTCGATCGTGCGTTTCATAGCTTGATTTTACGGCAATTCCAGCGCGTTTGCACGTTTTACGTCGTTCGTCGCTTTTGTTTTATCGTCGCGGTAAATCACGCTTTCCCATTCGCCATACATCGCGTTCGGCAAAACGATGAATTTATTTCCCCAAAAGTCTTTCGCCTTTTCGACTTCCGCGAAACGTTCGGCGACCGATTTTCGCTCGTAAACATCCGACAGATCGTTGAGATTATCGCCCATCAAAATGACGATTCGGTATTTTTCGGCAATCGCGTTGCGGCGCGGTTCTTTGGTTGATTCCGTTTGGCGCAAAACGACATTTTCGGCGGAAATATCGGGAAAACCGGCGGATTTCAAGTTGTCAATTGTTGCCTGTTTCTGCACTTCGTCGCGGTTTGAAACGTAGAAGACCCGCACGCCTTTCGATTTCGCATAGTTTGCAAATTCGACCGCGCCCGGAATCGCTTTCGCCTTGCGCATTTCGCCCCACGCATACCAGTCTTTGAGATTGAATGGAAGTTTGTTTTTGATGCCGAAGGCTTGCGCGGGCGAATTATCCAAAACCGTTTCGTCAATATCAACGACGACAGCACGAGGTTTTCGGCGTTCGGTTTTCGGAAGTTTCCCTGACGATTTTTCATCGTCTTCGAGCGTTCGTTTGCCCCAGTAAAACGCCTGAAAACAAAGTGCGCGGTATTCCGCCGCCTTCTGCATAAAAAGCGTCGCGTTGATTTGATAATCATTGTTGACGGTTTGAATTTGAGTTTGCGTCGCGCCTTGCTGGGCGGTCGAAACGGTGACGAAATAGGTCGAAACAATCGAAGACAAAACCAACCCGAAGGTCAGAAGATATTTTTTGGATTTCATATTTTTAGATTCGGCTTCTGCGAAATGTATTAATTATACATTCTACATTGTGCATTTTACATTTTATCGCGGAAAATTAATGTTCTTTAATTGAAATCAAATGTAAAATTTAGAATGTAAAATGTAAAATTGTTTCGTATCAAAAAATTACAAGTATCTATGCCCGAAAATCCGCCCGAAAAAAAAGATTTGAAAAAGAAAGGCGAAAAATCTTTTGCCGAACAGGAAAAACCCGACGAGAACGGCGCGTCGGGCGAAGACCAAAAAAGGCGAAGTTATTACTACGACGACGCTTGCGGTTACGAAGTTTACGGCGCGGACGAAGAAGAAACGGACGAAGATTAAACGCATTTAATCAACCGATTTTCACTTCGGCGCGTTTCTGCCCGTGCGCGTGATGGCAGTGCGTTTTTCTTTGGTTGCGCCGTCGGTTACTTCGACTTTGATTTGGCGGAAACTGCCGTCGCGGTTGGTGTTTGTCGGCGAATAGGAAACGACGTATTGCGTGCGGAGTTCGCCGGAAATTTCGGTGGCGATTTTTAGTAATTGTTCAATCGAATCGGGAAAATAAACCTTGCCCCCGGTTTCCTGTGCGAGCCGTGTCAAAAAGGCGCGCGCTTTCTGACGGCGGCTGATGCCGGTTTCCGCGTCCGGCACGTCGCTCAGATCGTTTGTAAATCCGACGGCGTAAATTTGGACGTAGGAATTTCTTAAAAGTTCAAAAAGCAGACGTTCGTCGTAATCGCTGCCGCGGTCTTCGCCATCGGAAACCAGAATCAGCGTGCGCAGTTTAACGTCTTCTTTTTTCTGCGAATTCTGATATTTCTGCACCATTTCCGCTGTCCGGTAAACCGCGTCAATAATTGCCGTCTGTCCCCCTTCGACAAAAAGATTATCGAGCGCGTTGTTAATCATCGCCTTATTCGCCGTAAATTCCTGCACGACCTCGATCTTATCCGCACTCACAAAACGCACGACCGATACTTCGTCCTGCGGACGATTTGCGCCGACGATGATCTTTCCGGCTTCGACGACCTTTTGAAGCTGTGCGCGAAGCGAGCGCGAATTATCAATGACGAGCGCGTTGAAGAGCGGAACTTCCGTGGTCGAAACCGAAGTTACAGGCTGCAGAACGCCGTCTTCGTAAACCTTAAACGCCGATTCCTTCAAATTGCCGACCGGACGATTACTGCTGTTGACGACGCGCACATTGAGGCTGACTTCTTCGGTATCAATCTGCAAAACTTCGTTGTCATCTTCAACAATGTCGGCGGTCGTCGGCGGAGTCGGCGACGGATCGGCATTTGAAGTCGTTGTTGAAGAAGAAACAGCATTTTGCGGTGTTTTTTCCGCCGGCTGAACGGTTTTTTGCGGATTTTGAGTTGACGTTCGAGTTACATTTTCCGCGTTTTTTATCGTTTGGATCGTGTTGCTGAGAATCCAGCCTTTAACGCTTCCGCCCACAATTGAAACGTAAGTCCATCCGCCGGCTTCGCGTCCTTTTTCAAACGTAACTTTATCGCCTTTTTGCAGTGTCTGAAGTTTCTCCGCGTTGTAATCGGGTTCTTTTCGTAAAAAGGTGGAAGTAACCGTTACTTCAGCCTGCCGCTGGGCGAAAACCGAAAAAGCCAGTAACAAAGTGCAAACCGCGACCGTAAAAATCTTTCGCATTTTTATATCTCTCATAAAATTATCTGCCGTCCTCCGGCGGATTTACGGTAATGGTAGCCGAACCGACGGCAGTTCCGCCATTGCCGTCACTGATCGTATATCGAAAACTGCCCGTGCCGCGAAAATTCCGACTCGGCGTAAATCTGACTCCGCCGCCGGTAATTTCGACACTACCGCCGACCGCGTCCGAGACGTTTGAAATAACCAGCCGGTCGCCGTCCACGTCCGTGTCATTGGCAATTACATTAATGATGACCGAAACATTTTCCGTCGTTAAGGCACTGTCCGAATTTGCCGCCGGATTATCATTGACCGGAGCAATTTTGAGCGAAACAGTTGCCGTCGCGGAATCAACCGTGCCGTCATTTACTTTGAAGGTAAAACTGTCAGCACCGTTAAAGTCGGGTTTCGGCGTGTAGGTCAGGTTCGCGCCGTTACCGCTCAGAGTTCCGTTCGCCGGATTCGCAACAATCGAATAAGTCAGCGTATTGGCAGGCAAATCGGCATCGCTCGCTTTCAAAACAAACGACACGGCGCGGTCTTCTTCGCCCGCGATTTCGGCATTTATGGCGACCGGCGGTTTATTAACTTCTCTGACCGTAATCGTCACGGTTTCTTCAGCGGATAAAGCCGGCGAACCGTTATCCGTGACGCGAACGGTTACGCGAAATTCGCCCGCACCCTGCGCTTCAGAAGGTGTCCATGTAAACGCGCCGGTCGCCGGATTGATGCTTGCACCTGCCGGAGCATTAACCAAACTGTAAGTTAATGTGTTCGCCGGTAAATCCGAATCGGTCGCGCTTGCCGTAAAAGTCAGCGTTATTTCTTCATCAACAGTTTTATTGCCGATAGCGGCAAGTTTCGGCGCGACGTTAACTTCGTTGACGCGAATATTGAATGTCCTCGTTGCCGATAAACTTGGCGAACCGTTGTCGGTAACACGAATTGTAACCGGAAAATCGCCCGCGCCTTGCGCCTCGGTCGGAATCCACGAAATTACGCCGGTCGCGGAATTAATCGTCATTCCCGCCGGCGCATTGTCGCCAAGCGAATAAGTCAAAATGTTTACCGGCACATCCGTATCCGAACCTCTTACCTTCAGAGAAAATTGTTTTAGCTCATCAACTGTTTGATTGGCAATTTCCGCCAGAAACGGTGCGCTGTTGACTTCACGCGCCGTCAGTTTGACCGCCGCGTCCGTATTCGCCACACCGTCGGAAACGCGAACCGTAAAACTGTAAGTCGAACCGTTGCCCTGCGCTTCGGACGGCATCCAACTAAACGCGCCGCTTGCCGGATTGATAGATGCTCCGGCAGGCGCTCCGATAAGCGAATAAGTTAAAGTCTGCTCCGGTATGTCCGCGTCCAAAGCCGAAGCCGTAAAGGTATAAGCGGAAAGCTCGTCAATTGTCGCCGAAGCGGGAACGTTTGACAATAGCGGCGCGACATTGACTTCTTTTACCGCGACATTAATTGTTTCGCTGGTGGTTGCCGAACCGTCGGAAACATTAACCCGAAATGTATAATTTGCAGGTCCCTGCGCTTCGGACGGCGTCCATCTGAAAACGCCGGAGATCGGGTCAATCGTCGCACCGGCGGGCGCTTCGCTCAGACTAAAGCGCAGCGAACTTGTCGGGCTGTCAATATCGGTGGCAAACGCCGCAAAGCTCAACTGCGTGAGTTCGTCCAGCGTGGCGGTTGTTTGTGAAAGGTAAATCTTCGGCGCATCGTTGACGGGATTAACCGTAATGGCAACCGCAACAACTTCGGAATCCGCCTGCCCGTCGCTTGCCTTGTAGGTAAAACTGTCCCGACCGTAAAAGTCTGCTTTCGGCGTATAGGTGAACGAACCGTCGGCGTTAAGCGTTAAAATTCCGTTTGCGGGCAGCGTTTCCGGCTTCGCTCCGGAGACGGTTAAATTATCGTTTTCCTCATCTCTGTCATTAGCTAAAACGCCGCGTTTGGCATCAATTTGCAGAATCGTATCTTCATCCACAGAATACGAATCGGCGACGGCTTCGGGCGCGGTGTTAAATGAAAAGGAATTGAAAAATTTATCAACCGCCGGCGTATTTATGATGTCTTCCGGCAAAATCGCGAGCAACATATAAAAACGTCTGCCGACGAAAAACATCCGCAGGCGTTCGATGCGGTATTTCGTAATCACCTGACCTTCCACGCCGGTCATCGTGCCGCTCGGAATTTTTATAAAAACCTCGCGTCCCTTTATTTTGTCGTTTGAAAAATCGGCTTCTCTGAGAAACTGTCCTTTAGTCGCCTTGATGAAATCGTTTTTAACTTTTTTGTAGTGCGCCTTCGCGTCGGGCTTGAGCGAAATTAAAAAAGATTTCGGCGCGTCTCTGTAAACAACGGCAAAATAGCCGTAAAAATCGCTGTAGGAATAGCTGCCCATTTTACTGCGCGGCTCCAGTGCTTCTTCGTCGGGCTTCATCTCGCCGGGCGCGAGAATACTCCATGATTTGCCGTTCGGACTGAAATTTTGCCACGCCCAATCCTGTGCCGAAACACCGCCGCTGAAAAATAGAATAACAGCCAGCGATGACAATAATTTACACATTCTAAAACTTCCCCTTGAACAATAATTTTATGAAAAAGCCGCCATTACAGCTTTTTCGCGCGGTATTTTCCGCGTGCGCGAACAACTGCGTCGGCGCGATTCACTTTCACGATGATGTCGTTAGCCGCAGCTTCGTTGACGGCATTGCCCGAGTAAAAACCGAGCCGGTATTGCTGTCTGACCTCGGCGGCGATTCGCTTGAAGATCTGGCTCAATTTCGGCGCGTCGCTCATATAGAACCGCCCGGCGGTCGTGTCGGACATTTCCTGCAAAACATTGACCGCTTCGATGCTTGTTACCTGATCGAGCAGTTTTATTTCTTCCGTCGTATTGGTATCTCTCGCCAGAACGAGTTTTATCGAGTAGCCTTTTTTCTTCTTTTTCTTAGGCTTTTTTTCTTCCGGTTTTTTGATTTCGGCGGACTGTTTGACTGCGCCGCTCGAATCAACCTCGACTCTTCCCGTTTGATAAAAAATCGAGTAAATCATCACGTCCGATTCTTCAAGCTGATTGAACAAATCTCTTTTTGCAATCGAACTGCCGTAATCCTTTCCGTCCGAAAGCAGAACAATGATCTTGCGTCCCTCGGTTTTAACGAAATGCTCGCGCGCGATCTGCTCGACCGCACTGAAAACGACTGTTCCTTCGCGCTCGCCGGTTTGAATTTTACCGAGTGATTTTTCGAGCGTTTCGCGCTCTGACGTGAACGGCGCGAGGACTTTTACCTCGGAATCGAAAGTTGCTATCAGGCATTTATCGTTTTTATTCAAAAGCCGGATAAAATCGTTCGCGGCTTCGCGGATTTTATCCAGAACGGCTTTTGTGCTGGCACTCGTGTCAATCAGCAGAGCGACGCTGACCGGCTCGTCTTCGGTGGCAAAAAAGGAAACTTTTTGCTCTTTCCCGTCCTGCAAAATTCTAAAATCGTCTTTTTTTAACCCCGCAATGTAACGCCCTTGGCGGTCGCTGACGCTGACCGGAACGCTGACAAATGTTCTATCCGACTGCGCCGGAACAATAAAACATAAAAACAGTAAACATAGTAAGGTCGAAATAATTCTCATACCTTTCCCCCTTGATTTATAAAGTATAAGGCTTAGTTTCGCGTATTTGCAATGATAATCATTTTTAAGTTAACAGGTTTTTTCAGTAATTAAGCATTCTTGACCTGAAATCTTATCGCCTGACAAAGCTCAAAAAATCATTGCATTTCCGTTTTTAAAGGCATAAACTAAAGCACACATCGAGAAATTTGTGAAAAAAGAGCAAGAACCCTTAACGATTGAAAAAATAAAACTGGCGTATGCCGAAAGACGCGATGAAATTCGCGCCCGCCTTAAAGAATTCGATGATGTTTGGAAATCGGGAAGCGATTTGCGGCTCTGGGAAGAGATGGTTTTTTGCTTTTTCACAGGCGGCTGTTCGGCAAAGATGGGGCTTCGGTCGGTCGAAGCCGTGCGACCGCTTCTGCTCGACGGAACGCACGAAGAATTGATGAACGCCCTTCTAGGCAGGCATCGTTATCCGCGGGCGCGGGCGGGCTACATCGTCGCATCGCGCACGTTTTTGCAGCAGAACTGTAATTTGGAACTGCGTAAAAAGTTGGAGAGTTTTGAAAATCCGTTGGAACGCCGCGATTGGCTGGTCAAAGAAAAAGGCGTAAAAGGCTTGGGTTACAAGGAAGCGAGTCATTTTTTGCGAAACATCGGGCTGAAAGGTTACGCCATTTTGGATAAGCATATTTTGCGCTCGTTGGCGGAATTAAAAATAATTAATGACCCAAAGCCACCAAATACGCGGTCGAGGTATCTAACGGTAGAAGATAAGTTGAAAAATTTAGCGTTGCTGTCCGAAATTGATTTCGACGAATTGGATTTGGTCTTGTGGTCAATGAAAACCGGCGAAATTCTAAAGTAAAAACTAAAAATTCGAGGAAAGGAGTTATAAATTATGAAATTTAGAATTCTTGATCAAGGTGTTTTCCGGTTTCCTTTCCAAACAAAGCGTTTAATAGTTTTCGTCGTAACCGTTTTGTTCGTTGTCGGTTTGCCGTTCGGCGGGCTGGCAAGCGATGACGTTCAGCAAATCGAAGAAGATACCCGTCAAAAAATCAAACAAGCCGACAAATTAGCCCGCCGGGGCAATTCGGCGGAAGCCGAAAAAATCCTGCGTCAAATTATCCGGCGCGATGCGCGTCATTCAACCGCCAAATTAAAACTCGCCTATCTTTTACTGAAACAAAAAAATCTGCTCGAAGCCTACGATTTATCGTTGGAGATTGCCAAAGCCGAACCGAAAAATTCGTATGCTTTTGCCGTTCTGGGCGCGACGCTTTTGAACGCGGGTAATTTTAAGGAAGCCGAAAAGATTCTTGTAACCGCAGTCAGTCTGAATAAAAAAGAAGCACTTGCCTGGGCGGGAATTGGAATGCTGGATTTTTACGAAAACCGCATTTTCGATTCGATTGAAAATCTTAAAGCGGCGGTTTATTTCGACCGCGATGAACCTGATTTTGCTTTTACACTGGCGCAGGTGACGGCGCGGGCTGAAAGATATAAAGAAGCGGCGGACGCATATGACAGATTTTTACAGATTTCGCCGGTAACCGATACCGAACGACGCGACCGCATCAAAGGTCTGATCAATTTTTTGCGGTTTTTAGGCGGAAAACGCACACTTTATGAACTGGACGGGGACAAACGGGCGGATGTTTCGTTTGAGCTTCTGCGGGATCGTCCGGTTATCAAACTAAGGATTAACAAAAACGAAGAGCCGCTGAGATTTGTTTTGGATACGGGGTCGGGAATTTCCGTTATCTCGAAAGTAACGGCGGAAAAATTGGGGATTAAACCGATTACCCGCGGCGGTTTGGCGCGCGCAATCGGCGGCGACGGTAAATTTGAAATCGTTTACGGTTTTTTGAAATCGGTTGAAATCGGCGATGTCCGGATAAAAAGCGTGCCGGTTTATATCCGCGAATTTCACTCCAACGTTGAAAAAATTGACGGTTATATCGGATTATCGCTGATTTCAAAATTTCTGACGACGATTGATTACGGCGATCTGACCTTTTCGCTGATTAGGAAAGATATTGCGGACGAGCAAAATGTAGTTGAAAACAAAGGTGTATTTATGCCGTTGCGGCTGACTTCGAGCGGATTTTTGAGCGGCGAAGTGCAAATCGAAGGTGTCGAAAATTCGCTGAATTTTATCGTTGACACGGGCGCGAGCATATCCGTAATTTCCGATGAGGTCGCCAATCTGACGGAAGTCAGCCGTTTTGTGCGCAATGAAAAAATGCGCGTTGTCGGCGCGGCGGGTATCACCGAGAACGTGCCTTCATTTTTGCTTCCGCGGGTGACGTTCGGCAATAATTCACGCGAAAGCATCACGGCAATCGCACTTGATTTAGACATCATCAACGAGGCTGCGGGCTTTCGTCAGGCGGGAATTCTGGGCGGAAATTTCCTGAAAAATTATCGCCTGACCTTCGATTTCAAAAACTCGAAGGTGATTTTCACGCCCGTTAGGAAATGAGTCGAGAGTCGAGAGTCGAGAGTCGAGAGTCAAAAAAATAGTTGGTTTTATGTAGACACAAGCG
>JALHNX010000050.1 GCA_022843305.1 Pyrinomonadaceae bacterium
TATTTCGTCGCCGAACTCGGCAACATCGTGCGCCGTGTGCAGGTCGGTTTCGTCCGAAGCTACGCCGCGTTTATCCTTTTCGGCGGTCTGATCGTCATCGGATATTTTATTTATTACGGATTAAAGTTGATTCGATAAAGAGGTTTTGGGTTTTGGGTTTTGGGTTTTCGCAAATACCAAGAACCTAAAACCTAAAACCCATTAAAAAAATGGATTTCATAAACGAAAATCTTTTAACAATTCTGATTTTGCTGCCGGTGTTCGGCGCGTTATTTACGCTCGGACACGCGATATATTGGAAACATGAACGCGATTTGAAATGGCTGACCTTAATTTTTACGGTTATCAATTTTCTGGTGTCGCTCTTTTTGCTCGGCTCGCAGACGGCTTCGTCAAGCGGATTTTTCTTTGAGAAAAATATTCCATGGATTAAAGCGATCAACACGAATTATCACGTCGGCGTTGACGGTTTGAGCCTCTGGCTCGTGCTTTTGACGACCTTTATAATGCCAATCGCCGTCGTCTCGACGTGGAACGCGGTCGAAAAACGCCACACGGCTTTTTATGTCTTTCTGCTTTTGCTCGAAAGCGCGATGATCGGCGTTTTCGTGTCGCTCGATCTGCTCGTTTTTTACCTGTTTTTCGAAGCGTCCTTAGTGCCGATGTTTTTCCTGATCGGCGTTTGGGGCGGCGAAAACCGCATCTATTCGGCAGTCAAATTCTTTATCTTTACCGCGCTCGGCAGTCTGCTGATGCTGGTGGCGATCATCGCGCTTTATTATCTTTACGCGACCGCAATGCAGGGCGCGGGAACATTCGATTATGTTCTGCTTGCGGCGGCGATGAAAGCCGGCAAACTTCCGATTGCGGCGCAGACGGCTTCAATTCTTTTCTGGGCTTTCGCGCTCGCGTTTTCGATCAAGGTTCCGCTTTTCCCGTTCCATACGTGGCTGCCCGATGCGCACACGGACGCGCCGACCGCCGGTTCGGTAATCTTAGCGGCGGTGCTTTTGAAAATGGGAACTTACGGCTTGATGCGTTTCAATTTCGTATTTTTCCCCGACGCTTCGCGCGATTACGCTTTTATTTTTATCACGCTGGCGATCATCGGCATCATTTACGGCGCATTGGTCGCCATGGTTCAGCCCGACATCAAAAGGCTCGTCGCCTATTCGTCGGTCGCGCATATGGGTTTCGTCATTCTGGGAATGTTCTCGTTCACCGAATACGGAATGCAGGGTGCGCTTTATCAAATGCTCAATCACGGCATTTCGACCGGCGCACTGTTTCTGTTGGTCGGATTTCTTTACGAACGCCGTCACACGCGGCAAATCACCGATTTCGGCGGAATTTCAAACGTTATGCCGATTTACGCGACGATTTTCGTGATAACCACGATGTCTTCAATCGGTCTGCCGTTCCTGAACGGGTTCGTCGGCGAATTTCTGATTATGATCGGAATGTGGAATTCGACCGTTTTGGGCATTTCCGGCGGCACGAACTGGAATTACGTGGCGACGATGATTGCCGGAACGGGCGTGATTTTCGCGGCGGTTTATATGCTCTGGATGGTGCAGCGTGTTTTCTTCGGCAAGGTCACGAATCCGAAAAACAAGGGTTTGAAGGATTTGAGCTGGCGCGAACTCGGGCTGATCGCGCCCCTTCTGTTTTTAATGGTTTATATGGGCGTTTACCCGAAACCGTTTTTGGAACGCTCGCGGGCGGCGGTCGTCGCAATTCAGGAACGCGTCATGGGACAAGCCGGCGGCACGGTCGAAAAATCTGTCACCGCGCCGAAAGCGAAGAATTGATGAAACGCGGGGTTTTAGCAATTTTTCATCCGTCATCGCTTTTTTGTTCCGCAAGCGATTTTGCCGAAAGAGAATTTTTACAGAATAAAGGCTTGCGAAAAGATTTTTCCTTCGCTGCCAAAAGCAATAAAAAGCGTTTTTTTAAGTCAAAATGAACACGTTACTTTTACAGACAATATCAAACCCGGACGTTAATATTCGTGCGATTCTGCCCGAAACAATCGTCGCTGTCACCGGCATTATCGTGATGCTTTACGATAGTTTCGTGCCGAAACAGCGCAATGTAACGACGGCGATTTCGCTGATCGGTTTGGCGATTTCCGCGTTTTTTCTGATCTCGATGTGGACGGGAACGCCGCAGGTTTCGTGGAACGGAATGATCACCAACGACAATCTGCGAATGAGCTTTTCGATCGTCGCATTGCTGACAACCGCCGCGACGATCCTGATTTCTGCCGTCTGGATCGAACGCGAAAATGTTCCCGCCGGCGAATATCACGCGCTTCTGATGTTTGCGACGTTCGGGATGATGTTTATGGCTTCGGGAAGCGATCTGGTGATAATGTTTCTCGGACTCGAAACGCTTTCAATCGCCACTTACGTAATGGCGGGTTTGCGCAAATCAGACCTGAAATCGAACGAATCGGCGATGAAATATTTTATCTTAGGCTCGTTCGCATCCGCTTTTCTGCTTTACGGAATGGCGCTCATTTACGGCGCGACCGGCTCGACGAATATCGCCGGAATCGCCGCCAAAATCGGTGATCCGAACTTCCCCGCTCTGCTTTTGATCGGCGGCGCGATGCTCATCATCGGTTTCGGTTTCAAAGTTGCGATGGTTCCGTTTCACGTCTGGACACCCGACGTTTACGAAGGCGCGCCGACACCCGTGACGGCGTTTATGGCGGTCGGCTCGAAAGCGGCGGCATTCGCTTCTTTTTTAAGAGTTTTCGTGCTCGGATTTCCGGTCGGTGTTGCCGGTTCGAGTCTCGCGGCAGACTATCTGCACGAATCGTGGATCACGGCTCTGGCGGTGATGGCGATGCTGACGATGATCGTCGGCAACGTCGCGGCGATTGTTCAGAACAACGTCAAACGAATGCTTGCCTATTCGTCAATCGCGCACGCCGGTTACGCGCTGGTCGGATTTATCGGCGCGGGCGTGGCAAAAACGCCGGAAGCGCGTGACGCGGCAATCGCGGCGGTCGCGTTTTATATGCTGACTTACGCGATTACGAATCTCGGCGCGTTTGCGATTGTCACTTTACTCGGACAGAAAAACGACCGCCGCACCGAATTCGAGGATTACAACGGCATCGGTTTCAAATCGCCCGTGCTGGCGTTCACGCTTTCGCTCTTTATGCTTTCGCTTTTCGGCTTGCCTTTAACGGCGGGTTTTATGGGTAAAGTTCTCGTGTTTCGTCCGGCACTCGAAGCCGCGAATCCGCTTCTGACGATCGTCGTCATCGTCGCGGTTCTCGGTTCGGCGATCTCGGCTTATTATTATCTGCGGCTGGTCGTCGTAATGTTTTTCCGCGAACGGACGACCGATTGGCTCGCGCCGAAAATTCCCGCGACGGTCGCGGCGGTTCTTATAATCACGGTTATCGGCGTGCTATATTTCGGGCTTTTCAGCAACGATGTAATTGATAAATTCTCGAAAACGACCGCGCCCGCGCAAGCCGTGCAGATCAAATAATTCAACCGCGAAACACGCGAAAGACGCTAAAAAATATTCTAAAATTTTAGCGTCTTTCGCGTGTTTCGCGGTTAGATATATTAAAATAATGAAAATCGTTGAAGTTGAAAACTGGAACCGGAAAGCGGCTTACGAGTTTTATAAAGATTACGACGACCCGTTTTTCAGCATCACCGCCAATCTCGACGTGACCGAACTTTACCGCTTCTGCAAGGCAAACGATTTATCTTTTTCACTGGCGAATCTTTTTTATTCCCTGCAAACCGCAAACGAGATAAAAGAGTTTCGCCATCGTATTTTGGACGGGAAATTGGTCGAATTTGAAACGATCGAAGCGACACAGACGATTTTAAACGACGATGAAACCTTCTCATTCTGTTATTTCAAAAATAAACCGAACGTCTTTGAATTCAATGAAAGCGGCAAAGCGGCGGTCGAAAAATACAAACGGCTGAAAACCTTCGACGTTGAAAGCGACCGCGTTGATCTGCTTTATTATTCGGTCATTCCGTGGGTTTCGTTCACGAGCTTTAAGAACGCGATGCGGCTCGACGACCGCCAAACGATTCCGCGAATGGTTTTCGGCAAGATGTTTGACGACCGCAAAAGAAAAAAACTGCCGCATTCGGTCGAGGTTCATCACGCGATTGCCGACGGCATTCACGTCGGCAAATATTTTATGGGTTTGCAGGAAAAATTTGACGCGCCTTTATAGAAACTGTTTGAAATTCAAGTGCAGGAATTTAAAAAATCATTCTCCATTCTACATTTTGCATTTTATACCAGGTAGCTGAATAAAAAGAGTTTCAAAATCTTAGCTAAAAGCTGTCAGCTAAGAGCTTTCGGCTAAAATTGAACCTCATTTTTTAACGCGATTTGGTATTACATTGAATTGCAAATAGACAGCCGGTTTTTTCTGTGCGAATTAATGCAGAATGTAAAATGTAGAATGGAGAATGATTTGGTTCTGAATTCGTCGGTGGAAATGCCTTTATATTCCAACTTTTTGAATATGTTAATCTGTTAGAGGCGATATGGAAACTGCGGCTGAGATTCGTAAAAGATTGGGTGATGAATGGATTCCCGCCATTTACCGCGACCGGGTGCGGACTCAGCGAACTCGCGCTTATCATCTGAATATTCCGCCGAAAGAACACCGCGCCGAAATTCACTACACGCTTTTGGGCATCGAGCTGAAAATCGGGAATAAACGCTTTAGCTGTCCCGATTTATCAACCGCGCGGTATTTACAGGTTTTTGCCCGCATCGGCTGTCAGGATATTGCCGTGCCTTACGATATTACGAAAATTTCGACCCTCGCGGACGAACTCGAAATCTCGTGGCACAAAACCGTTCTGCTGTTTGAAGATTTAACGAAAGACAAAATTGCGTCGGCAAAAGGCAGAATGCGTTCGGGTTTGATAAAGGAAATCCGTCAGGAAATCGAAGAGATCGGCGCGGGTTCGCTGATGCCGGAATTCAAACAATCAACCAAGCAAAGAAATAATTGAAAGCATAAAAAAGTAAAACAAACTTCAGTTTGTTGTTTACTACACACAAAGGCAATAAACTGAAGTTTGTTGTACAAATGCCGGAACGCTTAAAAAGTTAAGAGGCAAAATTTAAAGGTCAAAGAGCATCATATTTTGGCTGTCGCGCGTTACATTTTTCGGAAATGTTAAAATAGACAGCGGAACGATTTTTTGTTTCAATAGAAAAGATTATGTTGGATGCAGGATTAACATTTACAAGAGAAGCGGAAGAGGCAGTAACCTTGCCGTTTCCTTACAACAAACAGGCTTTTTGCCATTACGAACCGATTGAAAAACGCATTCCGTATGCGAAGGTTTTGATCGTCAACAATTGTTTGCGCTACGAAACCGATCTGTCACCGCTCGCGCACGAAGAATGGAACGGGACGACGGAAACGAAACTGCGTTTTGAAAACAAGATTTCGGCGATGGCGACCAACAACATCGCCAACAACGTCATCCGGCTCGTCAAACAGCCGAAAACCCTGACGGTTCATCTTTCCGAGGTTGCCGATGCCGCCGCGCAGTTTAATCCCGACGCGATCGTGATGAGCGGAACTTTGACGGATTTCGATTATTACAATCCGGCACATCTGGAAAAATTCGCACGCTTTGTCAAAACGACGAAAATCCCGATCCTCGCCATCTGCGGCGCACACCAGCTCGTCGGCATTTCGTTCGGCGCGAAACTAAAAACGCTCGACAATCTCGACCCGTCCGAAAAACGCAGCAATCGCATGGTCGAATATCAATACCGCTTTATCAAAATCACGGACGACGACGACCCGATTTTTGAAGACATCACCAACACCGAAAGCGGAATCTGGCAGGAATACACGACTCAGGACGACATTCTCAGAGTCTGGCAAAATCACGGCTTACAGGTCGAAGGCGTTCCCGACGGCTTTAAGCTCCTCGCCACCGCTTACCTTTGCAAAAACCAGATGATGGTCAAACGAAGCGACGGACAGATGATTTACGCCGTTCAATTTCACTTGGAAAAATCCTTCGAGGATTGGTCGAAAAACCCGACACGATGGCAACACCCGATCGAATCGCGCGACGGTCGCATTTTGTTTGAAAATTTCTTAATACTGGCATTAAAGCATAAGAGAGATTAAAATTTTCAGAATATTTAGAAAAGGGTATAGTTAAATTATGGCTTTACTTTACCCACTACAAAAAAATTCTTTTTTTTACTTGATTTTAGTGTAAAATCATACAAGCAGTTTTCACTGAAAGGCTGCGAACGGTTTAGGATTTAATGCTAAAAAATCTCGAAAATTTATCCGATCCGCACAGGCACGTAAATTGCTCCTAAAACACCGCTAAAGAGTTAAATTGTATTTTTCTAATGCAATTTTTTGACTTTAATCACAACTAAAGGCGATATGAAGAAAATATATGTATTTCTCACATACATCGTTTTGTGTTTAATGTATTAAAAAAGTTCTGAGCGAAAATGCGCTCTGCGCCAATTTTCGGTTAAATCTTCTTTAAGACGATTTTTACATATATTTAACTTCATTTTGTTTTAATAACTCGGGTAGGCGGTTGAGTATGGATAGAGTTCCTTTACTTCTTTAGGTTGCGGAAAAACATTTCGTTTGCAGTCAAAGAATCTCAGATGCCAGCGAACGCCTTTATTCGGACGAATGCGACATTACGAAGAATTAGTTTGTTTTAATTATGAGGTGATTTTTCTATAACAGGATAAGTTTTCGGCTTCATTTTTTTATATTTAGCAATCCGTTTATTATTTTTGATTTCACACGGAAGGGTTTATTATGGAGATTTCTTTACAGATAGGTTTACTGGTATTAACGTTTCTTTTGTTAGTCGGAATGTCTTATTTAAAGGCTTTTTTCTCAGAGGAAAAGTAGTCGGCAAACAATAAAAAAATTCAATTCAAGCAAGAATCTAAAACTTTTTGGCATTCCCGTGTAAATTTCGTTCGATTAAGAAATTAAACGCACGGATTTAGCAAACCGTTTTAAAAATTAAAAAGACTGTCCAGTTTGCGAGAGTAAACCGGACTGTCTTTTCTATAAAAAAGGAGTCGTAATTAATCGTTCCTTAAGAATTCAAAAAATCTGTAGTGTCAAAAACCTTGCAAAACAATTCGGCGTTTTTTTTTTTGAGTTTAGCTCAAGTAATTCAATGCTTTACGAGTTTTTAAGAAGCTACTGTTTAATGCGCATTGTGACAGATTTTGAGATTTCTTTCAAATTTTTTAATCGTGAAACTTAACAATCGTCGCGCCCCAGTTTCCCGAAAGTTCGTCCGCATTTTTGAAGGATTTGACAAAAGGCGTTTTTTCCAGAACTTTGCGGACGGTTTCGCGCTGAACGCCGATGCCTTTGCCGTGGATGATGCGCACGAGGCGAAAGCCTTTTTTATGCGCTTCTTCGAGATAGGCTTCGGTAACGGCTTTGACATCGCGCGGCGCAAAGGCGTGCAGGTCGATCGAATCGGTGATCTCCAGTTCGACCGGCTCGGGAAACGGGTTTTCCAAGTCAAATATTTCGTTGTCGCTCATAATCTTAAACCAAAAAGGTAAAAGACTTTTTTTGTTTTACCTTTTACCTTTTACCTTTTACCTTTTACCTGCCGGCTTTCGTTTCATAATTCGCCATATCGTCGGGCAGTTTTAGACGAAAGCGGTTTTTATCGTTAGTGACGACAAAGCGTTTATCCTCGAGCTGTCCGGTGTTTTGGTTGCGCAGGCGAAGCGTGAACGTGCGCGTGTCGCCCGTGCCTTCTATTCTGAGCGGAAGTTTGCCCCAGATTTCGCCGATCAGCGGATAAATGCGGTAATGCGACTGGTCGTATTTGTCGTAGCCGAGAAGCAGCGCGCCGTCGAAATCCGGCTCTTCGCCGTCAATCGCTTTGACCACGTTGGTGCGCGAAAGGATGACCCAACTGCTCGGTTTCGTCGTCGTTTTCGAGTCTTCTTTGAGCGATGTGTCAACGCCGTCAAGCCGCTGCCACGTTACGAATTTTTTGTTGTTCTGTTGGTAAAAAACGATGTCGGTCGGGACTTGAAGCTCGACCTGACGACCGAAAATCCAGCCCGAAGGCGCGGGCGAAACCGACTTATCAAGGCGTACTTTATACCAAACGTCGTATTTTTCGTCCATTTTTTCCGGCTCGTTAGCAACTTTGGCGGCTTCGATCTCGGCGTTTTTCGTCTTTTTCGGTTTGGTTGCCTCTTCCCTGCTCGCGTCGTCGGTTGTTGTTTCCTCGGCTTTCGGCACGAATTTCCAGGCAATTATTTCAAACGTCGAGCCGGTGTCGAGCTTGACGAGAATATTATCGCTTTTTTGTTCGGGCGTGAGCCGCAGATTCGATTTGTTGCGCAGCAGACCGTTTGCCTGCGATTGCGCGTCCTTGTCTTCTTCGGCGAGTTTTTTCGATTTTTCGAGGACTTCGCCCGTGATGACGTTTTGCGCTTCGATCCAGCCTTCAGTCTGGTCTTCGTCGCGGGCGCGAACGCGATACCAGAGCGTTTTTTCAAACTCGACCTGATCAACCACATCGAGTTCGTCGCCGCGTTTGACTTCCAGAAGGTCTTGCGCGACAACCGCGTAAGATGTGCGGATATTGGCTTTTTTGGCAATCACCGTGCAGGTTTCGCTCAAGCCCGCAACCGATATGAAACCATTATAAGCATCCCCCAAGAAGCCGCAGCCGCTCAAAAAAATGCCCGCCAGTAAAACTGCTGATAAAACAAAAACTTTCTTTAACTTCATTTCGATAATTCCGGTTTATTTTCGCCAGTTATTATAACCTAACTTGCCCAATAAATCTTTTTGCCGACCGTTCGGATCGGCTTTGACCTTTAATTTTGTCGTAAAATTTTTCGTCTCCGATTCGATGCCGATTGCCTCTAAATCGGTTTGCCACGCGATATTTTCCGCGCCTTTGATGTATCTTTCGATAATCGTTTGAAGTTCCTTGCGAGTTTGCAAAACATTCAAAATCCCCGTATTGCCGTCCGTTCGCGGTGCGAAAAGATTATGCTTTTGATAAATTTCCCTCAAAACTTCGCTTAAAGAATTTCTGCCCTTCGATTTCTGCAAAAGCGCAATATCAATCAGAAAAGCCGTGAGCATTCCGCGCGCGTAAACCTGTGTATTCGCGCCGTTCCAACGGTTTTTCGAGGCTTCGATGAGCGACCGCTTTTGGCTTTGCAAGCTGTCAATCGAATGCGCCCGCCCGAGCGTGTCGAGAAAATCTTCAAAGCGTATGCGGTTCATCGCGACGGCGGTTTTGAGCGACGCGTAAAGCGCGAAACCTTCGTAAAACCAATCGTAATTGCCCGCTAAATTCACACCGTTCGGAAACCAGAAATGAAACAGTTCGTGGCGCAGCTGTTCGTGAAGTCTTTGCAGACTCTGCGTTTTAAAATTCATCTCCGAAGAAAAGATCGTAATATTCGCGCCGCGCGTTTCGGCTTCCCAACGTCCCGTTTTGATGTCGGGCGGAAATTTGCCGAGAAATATCTGATATTTTTCAAACGGTTTTCCCCCGAAAAGTTTTTCGTAAAAAGCGAAAATCTCACGCGCCGTGTTTGCCATTTCGTCGTCGGAAACCTGCCATTCGCCCGACATTATCAGGTTTATTTTTGCCGAACCCGCCGCGATTTCCCTTTCACGCCAATTTTTTCCAACGTAAAAGACGGCTTTTTCAACATCGGCAGTTTCAAAAACATTTTCGCCCGTGCGATCTTCAACGCTTGAAATCCGCCAATCCGGCGACAATTCAAATGTGATTTTTGCCGAAGTTTTTTCCGTGAATTCAGGCAGTAAATCGCCGAGCATCAAAATTCCCCGCTCGCCTGAAATCCACGAGACATGCGCCATCGCCGAAAGATTTTTCGGCATCGTCAAATCCGACTTGTAATTCCACGACGCAAAACCGCTATCCGCTAAAAATTCGCCGTCAACAAGTTTTTTATGATTTACTTTTTGCCCGCTTTTATCGAATAAATTTACATCCGAAACGCGTGCGCCGAGATTTTCGATATTTGTATAAGACTTTAAAAAAGAAAAGTTTGTAACATTTTTCGTCTGATTCGCGTCTGTAAATTTGCCTTCGACAAAAGCGTTCGATTCCGTAATTTTAATTTTTGCTTCGACAGTCTGCGCTTGCGAATCGCTAAATATCTGCAAAATCAGCGCGAAGGCAAACACGGAATAAAAAATCGTTTTGAGCGGTTTTGACATCGGATAAAATGCGGAACTAAAATAACAATTTGGTCGTAAGCGTTTTAGATTCTCAACGGTATAAGAATAGAAAATTTTATGAGTGTTATCAAAGTAGTCATTTATACTTTAGCTTTTTTGTTGAGCCTTTTGTTTCTCGGACGCTTTTTTATCTAGCGCGGAATGGCACGACTCGAAAAATCTTTTGCGGCGGTCTTTATCGAAGAACACGGCTTGTTCTCGGATTTTGTTTGCCGAAATCTAAAGCCCCAAAAGCGGTCAAAATAAGACCGCTTTTTTATTTTAAATTGTTCAGAGTCCCGCCTTCAGGCGGCTTTTCCGGTAATTGCAACTTACTTTCAGCCAAAGTAAAGCCCGGGCTTGTGCCAGGCGGGACTCAAAACTTATTTTATGAGTGAATTAAGAAAAATCAAACGCGCTTTAATCAGCGTTTCGGACAAAACAGGTATTTTGGAATTTGCCGCAGAACTGGCGAATTTCGGCGTTCAGATCATCTCGACCGGCGGAACTGCGCGTAGTTTACGCGAAAACGGAATCGCGGTTATGGAAGTCGCGGAAATCACGCGCTTTCCCGAAATGATGGACGGGCGCGTCAAAACTTTGCACCCGAAAATCCACGGCGCGTTTCTGGCGCTGCGCGACAATGAAAATCACGTTGCATCAATGCAGGAACACGGCATCGAGCCGATTGATCTGGTCGTCGTCAATCTTTATCCGTTTCAGGAAACGATCACCAAAGAAGACGTTTCGCTTGCCGAAGCCGTCGAAAACATAGACATCGGCGGACCGGCGATGATTCGTTCGGCGTCAAAAAACTGGCGCGATGTCGCGGTCATCACGGACGCGCGGCTTTACGAAAGCGTTTTGCGCGAAATGCAGGAAACCGGCGGAAGTCTGAGCCTTGAAACGCGCCAACGGCTCGCCGCGCTCGCCTACACGCGCACAGCAAGCTACGATTTGGCGATTTCTTCTTACCTTGCCAAACAGCTTTCAAACGAAGATTTGGAATTTCTCGAACCGTTTAATCCTCTGCAAAATCTTATTATTATCGAATCGGACGAAATTTTTGAGGAAACGATTGAAGGAAGCGATGATTTGCCGGAATTCGAATCCATCGAACTCGCAAAAGCCGCCGATTTGCGCTACGGCGAAAATCCGCATCAGAAAGCCGCGCTTTACGAATCGGACGAATCGGGCGGAATCGCCAAAGCCGAACAGCTTCACGGCAAGGAAATGTCGTTCAATAATTACGTTGACGCGGAAGCCGCATGGGATCTGGTGCAAGATTTTGACGAACTAGCCGTTACAATTATCAAACACACGAATCCTTCGGGTGTCGGCACGGGCGCGACAAATATCGAAGCTTACCGGCGCGCGCTTTCGACCGATCCGGTTTCGGCTTTCGGCGGAATTGTCGCCTTAAACCGCAAAGTTGACGCGGAAACCGCGACCGCCATCAACGAAGTTTTTACCGAAGTCGTCGTCGCGCCGGATTTTGACGCGGACGCGCTGGAAATTTTCAAATCAAAGAAAAATCTGCGCGTCTTGCGCGTCCGCGAAACTGAAAACGAAAATCCTTTTGAATACAAACAGATTTCGGGCGGATTTCTCGTGCAATCTAAAGATATTTACCGCGTTTCGGAAAGCGATTTGAAATTCGTCACGGAAAGAAAACCGACCGACGAAGAGCTTCGCGCCTTGCTTCTGGCGTGGAAAGTCTGCAAACACGTTAAATCGAACGCAATCGTTTTTGCCGACGAAAACCGGACAATCGGTGTCGGCGCGGGACAGATGAACCGCGTTGATTCCGTGCGCATCGCGGCGATGCGCGCGGAAAGATTCGATCTGCCTTTGAAAAATTCGGTGGTCGCGTCCGACGCGTTTTTCCCGTTCCGCGATAATGTTGACGAAGCCGCCGCTTTCGGCGTTTCGGCGATCATTCAGCCCGGCGGTTCGATCAAAGATAACGAGTCAATCGAAGCCGCAAACGAGCATAAAATTGCGATGGTCTTGACGGGTTTTCGGCATTTCAAACATTAATTTTAAAATTTGTTGAAAAAGTGCTTGACTTTTTAAATACTTAAAGTAATACTTAAAGTATTACAGGTTGACTTGAGGAACGCTCGAAGGTTTATATAAAAAAATCTTCCGGCGTTTTTCTGTTTTCAAGGCAGAAATCTCTCGATTTTCAAATCTTTTCCGTCGGTTGAAACCGAAATCGTTCCGCGTTCGCCGGTCGTCAAAATCTTCGCGCCTGCCGCTTTCCATCTTTCCAAAACTTCCCTGTGCGGATGCCCGAACTGCGATTTTCTGCCGACCGGAATTATTGCGTATTCGGCTTTCACCGCGTCAATGAAAGGCTGAATTGAAGAAGTCCGGCTTCCGTGATGCGCGACTTTTACAACATCAGACTGGAGAAATTGCGGCGTTTGCGTCAGAAAATTTTCGGTTTCTTTTTCAATGTCGCCGGTCAGCAGAAACTTTTTCGCGCCGAAAATAATCCGCAAAACGAGCGAATGATTATTGTCGGAAACGGCTTCGGGCGAATCGTCGGCTTCGGGATAGAGAACTTCGACAATTGCTTTATCGAAAGTTAAAACGTCGCCGCGTTTTAATTTAAAGATTTCGATTTTCTGATTTCGCAAAACTTTGTAAAATTCTGCAAAATCCTCGTCTTTTTCGGGCGTTCTGCCGACAAACGCGGCGCGGACACGGAAGTTTTTGGCAACGTCCGTTAAGCCTTGAAGATGATCGGCATCGGCGTGCGTCGCCAAAATATAATCAATTTTCGAGTAACCTTTTTCCCAAAGAAACTGCGAAACAACCGATTCGCCGACGGTTGCCGCGTCAGGCTCGAAAATTTCGGGTTCTTCGCCTTCGCGCTGAACATAAAGATTATTAAAAGTCGGCTTTCCGCCGCCGTCAACGAGCAGAGTTTCGCCGTTCGGAAAAGTTACGAGCGCCGCGTCGCCTTGTCCGACATCGAGAAAATCAACGCGCAATCTGCCGTCGGGTCGCGGCGCACTAAACGGATGAAAAATGATTATTCCGATGAAAATTGTCAGAACTAATGCCGGGAATTTTATAACTAAATTTGGCGGCACAATAAAACTTTGGCTTGATGAATCATCGTTTTCCGAATCTGAAATTTTAGATTTGAAATTTAAAATCAAATCAAACGGATTCCAGCGATACAGCAAAAACGTCAAAATAAGAAGCGGCACAAAATATAGTAAATAAACCGACTTCATCGCGCCTGAATAAACTGGAACGCGAAAACTCGCCCAATTATTTTCAACAAAAAGCGCGGGAAGCGACAGCAAAATCCAATTCAAAAGTTCGGTGAATTTTATGAGCGGCAAAGCTAAAATATCGCTGAACCGTGCAAAAATCAGCGCGATGATCGCCGCGAAACTTTCGAGCGCGATGAAAAATCCGACCCACAGATTGAGCAAAATTGAAACAACCGAAACACGGTGAAAATAAAAAACCGTCAGCGGTAAAAGCCAAATTTGGACAATCAGCGAAACCAACAGCCCTTCAAAAAGGTATTGAAAAACTTTCTGCAAACCTTTTGCTTCGAGAATTTTCAAGTAAGGCGATTTGAAGATTTTTGCCGACCAGATTTGTTGTTTCGCTTCGATTTGCCAAGCCGTTTCGCGCCAGTAGAGCATTTCGCAAAATCTTTTCAGCCAACGGGAAACATTCGGCGGAAAAGGTTCGTCGGCAGACGGTCGCCATTCGCCGATTTTCCGCAAATTTTCGATCAGCGGAAATGCGAACGCGACGATTGCCAGAATGCTCACGAACGTCAACTGAAATGATTGCGAAAAAAGGTCTTCGGGTCGCCAGACAAGCAGAATCAAAGCGCAGAATCCGAGCGTGTTCAAAAGATTTCCGCTGCGGTAAATAACCTGCGAAAACAGTAAAAAGGTGAACATTATCGTCGCCCGAATGACCGGAACATCCGCGCCGACGGCGATTGAATAAGCCCATAAAAACGAACACGCAATCAAAAACTGCCAAAACCTTTTGCGGGTAAAAAATTTCAAAAGCAAAAGCGTCAAACCGCCGATAAAGGTGATGTGCAGACCGGAAATGACAAGCACGTGAAACGTCCCGCCTTCGCGGAAAAGCTCAGCGGTCGGTTTATCGAGAAAATATTTGTTGCCCAGAAGCGACGCGATCATAATTCCAGCAGTCGGAACGCTGAAGTTTTGGCGAAAATCTTTGATTAAATTTTTGCGAATTTCGTAAAGCCAGGACAGTGATACAAAATCTTTTTCTTCGCCGATTTTTTCCAGAAGCAGCGGACTTTTTACGGTGCAGGTCGCATCAATTTCCTGCTGGTCGAGAATTTCCCTGCGTGACAAACCGCCCGGATTTTGGAAATTATCTTCCCGCACAAGATTACACATTGCGCGGATTCGTGAGCCGTATTGCAGGTTTAATTGTTCATATTCGTTTGAAATTTGCTCGTTTGAAACAGGTGCGAAAAGGCGAATTTTGCCCGAAACTTTTTGCGCTTGGGCTTTATAACTTAATTTATCAGCTTTGATTTCAATAAAAAATCCGCCGACCGCTTCTTCAAAGTTTCCGCGCAGAACGCCTTCGATTTCGACGGGTTCGCCTGATTTTACGCGGCTTTCATCATAGATTTTTTTGACGCGATTTGCCGCAAGTGTCTGATTTTCAGATTGAAAGCTAAATATTCCCGCACAAACAAAGGCAATTGAAATAAAAACAACGGCAAATTTTTGTTTAATAAAAACAGCCGTTAAAATTCCGCAAATCACGCTAAAAACTAATGCAATTTTCCAACTAATTTCAGAATATTTTCCCGTTAAAATTCCGAACGCAAAACAACCGGCGAGCCAAAATAGTGGATAGAGCGAAAAATCTTTGGATTTATGTTTTTCGGCGGCAGACATTTCAGGGAAATTAATTTATTCGGTTTTTATCAGATTTTGCAATTGCCGAAAGCGTTTGTCGCTGATTCCCTGCACCAAAATCAGATGTTCCGGACGGCGAAAACTGCCGTATTTTTCGCGGTGTTCGACAATTCTTTGCGCCAGTTTTGTGCCGATATTCGGCAATTTTTCGAGTTCTTCGACCGAAGCCGTGTTGATGTTAACGGCATTTTCGGCGGCTTTTACCTGATTTTCGGACGTTAAAATTTGTTGTGTTTCTTTTTTGTTACAAGAACCGAGAAAAAAACAGAAAATCAGTAAAGCTAAAAGTTTAATTAAGAAACGGTAAATGTTGAAATATTTTGATTTACCAATAAACATTTTTTCTTTGCCTTATTTATGTGCAAAATGCTAAAAGTTCATTAAATTGCAACATTTAGCTTTGTGAAAAAGCAGTTTTCCACAGCTTTTTCCACCGATAGCTGTGGAAAACTGTGGAAAACTTTTGCGCCGTTAATTGTTCATTTCTTCGATGTCCTGCAAATCTTCGTAAGCCTTCTGCAAAATCGCGCGCGCGCGCGTGCTGCCGTCCATTTCGCCGATGTAGCCTTCGCGCACCATCGCGTCAAGAATCGCGGCGGCGCGTCCGTAACCGATGCGGAGATGACGCTGTAAAAGCGAGGTCGAAGCGCGTTTTGCGCTGACGACGCTGCGCACGGCATCCCAGAAAAGCGGGTCTTTTTTACCCGGCAAATCGCCCGAATCGTCCAATTCTTCGTCGGTTTTCGTGATCGTCGTGTCGTATTCCGGACTGCCCTGCGCTTTGATATGTTCGACGATCTTGTAGATTTCCTTTTCGTCCACAAACGCGCCGTGAACGCGGATCAGATTCGACGTTCCGGGCGGCAGAAACAGCATATCGCCTTTGCCTAAAAGACTTTCCGCGCCGTTGCCGTCAACAATCGTCCGCGAATCAACCTTTGACGAAACGCGGAACGAAATGCGCGACGGGAAATTCGCTTTGATCAAGCCGGTGATAACGTCAACCGACGGGCGCTGTGTTGCCAGCACGAGATGAATCCCGACGGCGCGCGCCATCTGCGCCAGACGCGTGATGGATTCCTCAACTTCTTTCCCGGCGACCATCATCAAATCGGCAAGCTCATCAATAATAATCACGATGAACGGCAATTTTTTCCAGGGCTCGCCGTTGTCGTCGAATTGTCCGCTGTCGTTTCGCCGTTTGACTTCAACGTTATAGCCGTCAATGTTGCGAACGCCCCAGCCCGCCAAATCTTTGTAGCGGCGTTCCATCTGAGAGACCGCCCATTTAAGGGAAATCGCGGCGCGTTTCGGGTCGGTGATGATCGGCGTGGCGAGATGCGGAATGTCGGCGTAAATGCCGAGTTCAACCTGTTTCGGATCAACCATAATGAGCTTTACCTCGTCGGGTTTCGCCTTATACAAAATCGAAACGATCAGCGTGTTGACACCGACCGATTTGCCCGCGCCGGTCGCCCCCGCGATCAGCAGATGCGGCATTTTCGCCAGATCGGCGACATAATTCAGCCCATCAATCGATTTGCCAAGCGCGATCGAAAGCATCGAACTCGAATCTTTGAACTTCTTCGATTCGATGACTTCGCGCAGTTGAATCGTTTCGCGCTCGCGGTTCGGAACTTCGATGCCGACGAACGCTTTGCCCGGAATGCGGTCAATGCGGATTGATTCGGCTTTCAGGGCGAGACATAGATCGTCCGCCAAACCCGTCACGCGCGAATATTTCACGCCCGGATCGGGTTTGAATTCGTAAGTCGTGACGACCGGACCCTGACAAATATGCATCACGCGTCCCGTCACGTTAAACTCTTTCGTTTTATCAGTTAGTTCCTGCGCGATGGCGAGAAGTTCTTCGTCTTTCTGCTCGATCCGCGCCGCGGCGGGCGTTAAAAATTCGGTCGGCGGCAGGATGTAATTTTCAAAATTCTGCGGCTTTTTCGGCTGAATGATGATTTCTTCTTCTTCCTCTTCGGGAATTTCGAGCAATTCTTCGTCCAATTCGCCTGTCTGTTGAATCGGCGTAATCGGAATTTTCTCGCTCTCGGCGACCAGATCAACAAAACGATTGTCGGTTTCAAACGGGGGCGCGTCATCTTCTTCAAATGTTTTTTCCGCAGCCGAGATTGTCGGTTTAATATCTTCGACCGGTTCTGTTCGCGCAATTTCTTCCCACGCAATTTCGTCGCCGATAATTTGCGGTTTTTCTTCCGGCTTTTCTTCTAACTTTTCTTCCGCTTTTGCGGGCGATTTTTTCAAATCTTCAAACAGCGCGGAAACGGTGTCGCGGATTTTGACGTTTTTTGTTTCGTTGATGGCGGAAACAGCGTCGCCCATCGAAATCGTCGGTTTTGCTTTGTCGGTTTTAACAGCTTGCGGTTTCGGCAGATTTTCGGCTTCCTCGATTATCTGCGTTTTTCTTTCCGCACTGCGTTCGCGTCTTTTCGTCAGCCACTCGTTAAAATGAATGCCGAAATTTTCAAAAGCCATTCCGAAACTGCCGAACAGAGAGGCTAAAGAAAGACTCGTAATCAGCAAAAGCGAGGTAATCGTAAAAACTAATAAAAGAATCGCCGTGCCGATCGTGCCGAGCAAATTATAGAAAATCTTCTGAAAGAACGCGCCTAAAACTCCGCCTTGAAAATCAAAAAGCGCGGCGAGGCTTGAAACCGACGCGACAAAAAGAAAATATCCGAAAGTCTGCATCAGCGAAAGCTGTAAATCCTTGGCGCGGAAAACACGCCACGCCATCAAAACTATCAGCGCGGGTAAAAGATACGCCGTCAGACCGACAATCGAAATCAAAAATTCAGCAAAGTTTGCACCGGCAACGCCGATCCAGTTTTGAACTTTTTGCGACGAAGCCGTGTTAAAAGTCGGATCCATCGGGCTGTATGAAACCAGACAAAGAAAAATCAGAACCGCCAAAGCCAGCAAAATCACCGCGATAATCTCATTGCTCCGCGAATTGTTTTTTGCCGTCGTCGTCTGTTTTTTTCTTGCCGTTGTCGTCGCCATTTTTTTAATCTTAAAGACCGGAGCGCAAGCGGCTCGCTTGCATAAGTCGCTTGAAAAGCAGCTTAAAAACACTTCGATTACGCTAAATATCGAAAGAGGGCAGACGGTTTGAGCGTTTTTCAAACGCCGGCAAGCGAGCTGCTTGCGCTCCGGTCTAACCGCCTTTTTTAAATATCAAAAATTCCTTTATAAAATCGTCAATATCGCCATCGAGAACCGCTTCAACGTCCGAAACTTCAAATTTTGTCCGCGTGTCTTTGACCAAACGATACGGGTGCAAAACGTAATTGCGGATTTGCGAGCCGAACGAAATATCCTGTTTGGCGGCTTCGAGATCGGCGTTATCGGCGCGGCGTTTTTCGAGTTCGAGTTCGTATAATTTCGAACGCAAAACCTGCATCGCGACCGCGCGGTTCTGAATCTGCGAACGCTGATTTTGGCACGTAACGACAATATTCGTCGGCAAATGCGTGATTCTGACCGCCGAATCGGTCGTGTTGACGTGCTGACCGCCCGCGCCGGTCGAACGATAAGTATCAATCCGCAAATCCTTGTCGTTGATTTCAACCTCGATATTTTCGTCAATCTCGGGCGAAACGAACATCGAAGCGAAAGAAGTTTCGCGGCTGCCGCCCGAATTAAACGGCGAAATTCTCACAAGGCGATGAACGCCCGCTTCGTTTGCCAAAAGTCCGTAGGCATATTCGCCTTCGACGCGAAACGTCGCCGATTTGATGCCCGCTTCGCTTCCCGTCTGCTCGTCAATGATCTCGACCTTGAAGCCTTTGCGTTCCGCCCAGCGCAGATACATTCTGAGAAGCATCTGCGCCCAATCCTGCGCGTCCGTGCCGCCCGCGCCCGATTGAATCGAGCAGATCGCGTTGTTCGCGTCGGTTTCGCCCGAAAGCAGACTCTGCGTTTCGGCAAGCGAAACTTCTTTTTCCAAACGATTTACCAAAGTGTCCAGTTCGTTCAAAGAATTTTCGTCCGCCTCGGCAAATTCGATCAAAACTTCCGCGTCCGAAATAGCGGTTTCAAAATTTTCCTGCTGTGCGAGGGCTTTTTCGAGGCGGCTTCTTTGCTGAACGATTTTCTGCGCCGCTTCGGAATCGTTCCAAAAATCAGGCTCGGAAATCTGATGTTCTAATTTTTCGAGTTCTGCCTGCTTGCGAGGCGCGTCAAAGAAACCTCCCAAGTTGTTCAACTTTAACTTTTATTTCTTCGTATTTTGTTTGTAAATCTGATAATTCCATTGTCTTATAAATTATTTGTGCGAATCGGTAACAATTTGCGATTTCTTATAAAAATAACTTCCAAATAATAACGCTAAACTGACCAGCGAACAAAGCCATGCGAACCATTCGCCATATTTTACATAAATTGTTTGCTTGCCATCGGATTTTGAAACCGTCCAAACCCGCGTCGCTTCCGTGTAAACGTCCGCCGCGTCAAGAACTTCGCCGCGTTCGTTAATATAAGCCGTGATGCCGACATTTGTTACGCGCAAAAGCGGACGATTCGTTTCGACGGCGCGAAAGACCGAATTTGCGAGATGTTGGCGCAAAACCGGCGTATTTCCTAAATATCCGTCGTTCGTCATTTCGATCAAAACGTCCGCGCCGCGCCGTGCGTATTCGCGTGAAAGCTCGCCGAAATGCGATTCAAAACAAATCATCACGCCGCCTTTTGCTTCACCGAACGGCAGCAGATCGTATTCTTTGCCGAACTCGAAATTCCCGACAAACGCGGGCATTTGACTGGCGAACGGTTCGGGAAACGGAATGTATTCGCCGAACGGCAACAGATGAATTTTATCGTATTGCGCCGTTTTTTCGCCCTTTTCATCAATCATCACGGCGGAATTCAAGATTCGTTTATTTGCCGTCATTTCAGCCGAATTAAACAGCACGGAAGCATTATTCCGCACGGCAAAATCGCGCAGAAATTTCTGCAAATCCTCGTCGCGCCCGTATTGAAAAATCATCGGCGATTCGGGAAAGATTACGGTTGTTGGTTGTTCGTTGTTGGTTGTTTGTTGTTTGAGTGCATTTTCGGCAAGCTGAACGTGGCGTTCGAGCAATTGCTCGTATTTTTCAATCGTCAAGCCGTTCATCGGCACATTCGGCTGAACGGCGACGATAAGGCTGAATTCATTTTTTCTATTCAGATCCGAATTTTTAGCGAACGAAAAAAGCAAAACTATGACGAATAAAACCGATGCCAGCATGATCCAGTCCCGACGCTTCATTTTTGGCTCGTCTTTGTCGGAAAGAATAATTGTCAGTAATTTAAACGCGATGAAAGCATTTAATAATGTTACTAAAAAACTAATTAAAAGAACTCCGCCGACAGATGCCAATTGGATGATTTCAATTCTAAAGGCTTGCGAATAACCAATCGCGTTCCAATTATTGCCCGTCAGCCACATTCGCAAAAATTCCGTAAATGTCCAAAGAAACGGCGCGGACAAAATCGCGTAACTGCCGAATCTTTTGAGGACAATCGAGAACAAGGCGCCGAAAATGCCGGGGAAAATGCCGACGACTGCCGCCGCGCCGAACATAAAAAAGTAAGTCAAAAGCCACGGCATTCCGGCGTAGGTGATCGGCGCGAAGGTCAGCCACCAACAAGTGCCGAAAAAAAACGCAACGCCGAAAACCCAACCCGTCAGAAATGATTTAACAACCGAATCTTTTTCGCGTTCGACGGCAAAAAAAAGCGGGATGAGCGCGAACCACGCGAGAAACCAAAAGTCGAAATCAGGAAAAGCAAAGATCAAAAAGACGGCTGAAATTACTGCCAGCAATGCGCTTAGCGGCGAAAGCAGATTTTTCCTGAGGCGCGAAAGTTTAGTCATCCTGCCAACAGTTTAACAAAAATTTCGGCGGGTTGTGAGTAATATCAGTCAATTTCGTTCAATTTGAAACGGCTTCATTCAGATTGAACGGTCAGGATGAAAGAGCGCACAAATTTTGTCAATCAAAAATGACGATTTTTGTCATTCAGCTGCAAAATCCGAGATTATTTCAGTCAAATTGAAATCCTTGAGCAAAAACAAATCAAAAAGGTCTTACCAAATCGGGCAAAACCTTTATTTTCCTTATTATTCAATAAATACAGGCTTTAAAAGCAGGAGAGTCCGGTTATTTCTAACCGGACTCACAATCGGAAGGACAACTGAAGGAACGCTCGGAAGGTGGTCAAGCGCAGTGGCAAACCGCGCTCGGAGAAGTGTTGGCGGCGGGGTCTCGATTAACTTCATCAAGCTAGCCGCTTCCACTATTGCACGTAGCGTGCCAAAGGAATTTTGGATTTTGGATTTTGGATTTCGGATTTGTTTTTTTATCATATAACCTAGTAAACACAAGGGTTTACTTAATTAATTCCTTTTGGAAATCGTGCAAATCCAAAATCCAAAATCCAAAATCCAAAATCCAAAGTTACACTATTTGGTAGAACATCTTTCGACGAGCCTTTGCAAGCCTTCGACTTCCGATTTTTTCTCTTCAAATTGCGCCGCCGAATCTCTTTCCAGTTGATTCAAAACTTCGCGCCCGGAAGTCATATAATTTTTTGCCTGCAGACAATCGCCTTTTTCAAGATAAATTTTAACCAGTCCGATGTAGGCGTTTATCAAACGGTTATCCCAGAAAAGCGCGGTTTTCAAACTGCTCACCGATTGATCTTTATCGCCGCGCCGCAGGTGAATCATCCCCAAAAGATAATAGCTTTCCGCGCTCATCGGTTCGCTCACCAACACGCGGCGCAAAACCGCCATCGCGTCGTCGTCGCGCCCGTCCTTGTAATGCTGGCGCGCCTGCACAAGCAGTGCTTCGGTTTCGTTGACCGGGGTTTGCACGGTTCGGGTCTGATTTTTGAGCAAAATCACGCCGACAAAATCCCTGCGCGGCGGTTGAACGACTCGCAAGCCAATCGCATCGGTAGTTTTCGAACGCGACCATTCGGTTTGCAGTTTCGCGTAGCGGTCGCCTTCGGTCAAAAATCTTCGCGCCTGATTGTCAAAATCTGCCGCCGACGCGTCTTTCAGCAGTTCCAGAGTTTTCGCCAAAAGAAAATAGCTCTCGCCGTCCTTCGGGCTGCCTGCCAGCACGGGGCGCAATTCCTGCGCGGCTTCCGCGTATTGCAAATTCAAAAACAACGCCAAGCCGTAATTGAAACGGACATTCGATTCATCGGGCGAAGAAACCAGAGCCTTTTTCAAATGCTCGATTCCTTCGGTCAAAAGTTTCGCGGAATTGCCTTTGTTCTTCTTATCGGCACGCGCCGCCTGAACGGCAATCGCGCCGATCGTGTTATAAACGCTCGTCAACTTCAAATCTTCCGCAAGCGGGCGCAAAACTGCCAACGCCTGCTCGTAATTATTCTGCTGCCAGTGAATCAAACCCGTATAAAACGCCGCTTCGGGATAAAGCGCCGATTCCTGCGCGATACGTGAAAAATAATCAACCGCTTCCGCAAATTTGCGCTGGTTCAGGAAAAAATGTCCGAGTTCGAGTGCCGCATCCGCATAAATCGCGCCGGATTTTTCTTCCGCATAGATCCGAACCGCGTTTTTCAAATAATTTTCGCGCGTTTGCAGATCGGTTTCCGAAGAAAGCAAACCCTTAATATAGGCTTCAAACGCCCGCGCCGGAACTTTGTTCGCGGCTTCGACAAACTGATTTTGCGCGAACGGCAGAGCCTTGTCGCGCTGGTATAAAATCTGGTAAGCAACCTGTCCCTGAACGGTTTGCAGATTCTGTAAAGCGTCGTTCAGATAAATATCGCGCGTAATTCGTCTGCCGTCAGAGAATTCTTCGCTCAAAAATCTGCCTTCGTTGACACGCACGATTTTCACCGTCACGCTGACAATCGCCGCCGTTTCGCCTTGCGCCGGAACGATGTTGTATTTTCCGGCAATCAAAAGCGTCGCTTTTCCTTCACGCGCCAGTTTCAAAGAAGTCGCCAGACTCGGCAGATTTGTTAAAGGAACGCGCAGACGCTGCTGAATGAGCTTGCGCTCGTCGTTTGAAACAACGTTCAAGCTCGGAACTTTCAATAAATCCGACAGCGAATCGGCAAAACTCTCGCCGACCCAGTTAAATTCCGCGCGCTGCGAAGTGTTTTCAAACGGCAAAACCATAACCGTATCGGTATTAGCCGGCACGGTTTGCGCCGCTGCAAAAGCAACTGCCGACAATACGAAAACGATTGTGTATATAATTTTTTTCAGCATTTCTTCTCTATAAAATAAAAAAATTCGCTCCGTTGAAAGCGAATCGGTTTAATTGATAGATGCAGTTTTTTTCGAAAAAGATGGTAGTCGGTACGGGATTTGAACCCGTGTCGCCGCCGTGAAAGGGCGGTGTCCTAGACCCCTAGACGAACCGACCACAAAAGGTTTGTGATGAAATTACTCTTAAACTACAAGAAAACTTCTTCAAAATACAGCTTCAAATAACAAACCTCGTTTGCAAAAACGAATGATAAGAATAGCGCACGCGCTTTTTTCTTGTCAAACCGCTTCGGGAAATAATTCACAAAAACTTTTCGATTTGCTGTAAAAATACCCGAATTACGAGTTTAAAAAATCAGCGAAACCGCTTAAAATTATTGAGCCTTACATCGCAATTGCGTTTTAAAATTATGAGTCGAAAATTGTTTTTTTGTAGTTTTACAGCTTGTTTATTTGTAGTTTTGACCGGAGTTGTTTTCGGCTTTAATTCTCAGGACACAGTGCCGCTTTTGCTGAATACGCCGGTTTCACGCGATTTCAAAAACGGTGCGAAGCACGTTTTAACGGTTTCGGCACGCGAAAATGAGTTTATCGAAATTACCTGCGAACGGCGCGGCGTTGACATCGGGTTGACGGCTTTTGCGCCGGACGGTGGTAAAATCTCGGCTTCAAACGCGCCGGGCGGTTTCGCCGGATTCGACCGTTTGTTTTTTATTGCCGAAAAAACGGGCGAATATCGAATCGAGATTGAATCGCGCCGACCGGGAAATATCAGCGGAAGCTATACGCTTCTCATTAAAGATAAACGCGGCGGCGGCGAAACCGATTTAAAACGCGCCAAAGCGATGAAACTTCTGGGCGAATCACGCGAAATTTTATTCGGCGCGGAAAATCGTTTGGAAAAAGCGGAAGATGCGATTGAAAAGTTAGAAATAGCACTTGCGCTTTTTGAAAATATCGAGGATTTACAGGGACAGGCAAACGCGCTTTTTCATCTCGCTTTGATTAACGGTTACGAACTCGGCAATAAAACAAAATCAATCGAACTTTACGAAAAAGCGTTGGAAATTTGGTCGAAGATTGACGATGAACCCGGAAAAGCGATCTGTCTGACGTATCTCGCCGACGAAATCCGCGATTACGATACCCCCGAAAAACCGCGCTCTTTCTACGTTGAAAAAAGTCATAAATATTTTGCCGAAGCACTCGTTTTACACCGGAAGCATAACAACAAACCCGACGAAGCGGCGGTGCTTTCCTATCAATGCCGTTTATATAATGACACGGGAAGTTTTCAGAAAGGTTTTGAAGCCTGCCGCGAATCGCAGCGCATCGGAGCGAATAATGACCCGCTGACCGATTACCGGACTTACAGCAATCTGGCTTCGCTTTACGGCAATTCGGGCGATGCGGAAAATGCTCTGAAATATAACGCGATCGCGCTCGAACGCATCGAAATCGTGAAAGATTATCTGAACCCGTTTCGCAAAGCATTTATCAAGGGCAATGTCGGCGAAATACTTCTCAGACAAAAGAAATACGCCGAAGCCGAACAGTATTTGCGCGAGGCTTTGACGATCACCGAAGAGGTCAATCGAAAACTTCATTCCGCTTATATTCTCGTGCGTTTGGGCTTGATCCTTTACGAAACCAACCGTTTGCCCGAAGCATTGGAAATTGCTCAAAAAGCCGCCGAGTATTATCGCGCAGTTGATCCGGTCAAAATTCAGGCGGCTTTAAATGCGCTCGGAAAAATTTATTGTGCGCTCGGTCAGATTGCCGATGCCCGCACACTTTTTACCGAAGCGGTCGAGATAAACCGTCAAAACAAAGACCGTTACGCCGAAGCCGATTCGCTTTACAATCTGGCAAACCTCGAAAAAACGGCGGGAAATCTTGAAATCGCGCGGCAGAATATTGAACTCGCAATCAGCAATTCGGAAATTATCCGATCCCGGCTTTTGGGAAAAAATCAGCGCACGTCGTATCTTTCGATCTTGAAAAAATATTACGAATTGGAAGTCGAACTGCTCGTCAAACTTTACGAAAAAACGGCGGAAGCAAAGTTTTTGGAACAGGCGTGGCAAACGCACGAAAAGATCCGCGCGCGCAGTTTGCTGGAAAATCTGATCGAAAGCGGCTTGAATCCGAGCGAACTCGCGCCGAAGGATTATTTTGCCAAAGAACAAATTTTGCTTGAAGAAATTGCCGCCGCCGAACTGAAACGCGCCGAAGCCGTGAAGTCTAAAAACGCTTTGCGGCAAAAAACGGCGGAAGCCGAGTTGAATAAAAACCTCGGCGAATACGGGGTTTTGCAGGAAAATTTCCGTCAGAAAAACCCGCAGTTTTCGGCAATCAATCAGCCGTATAATTTTTCGGTCGCCGATGCTCAAAGACTGCTCGACGACGAAACCGCAATTCTCGAATTCGCGCTCGGCGAACGGCAAAGCTACGTTTGGGTGATTCGCAAAAATTCCTTCAAGCTCGCCAAATTGCCGCCGCGAAACGCGCTTAGTCAAACAGCGCGCGAATTTTATCTCGCGCTGACCGACCGCGAAGCGAAAAACGACCGCGCGATTATCGAAAAATCTCAAAACTTGAGCCGCGAAATTTTATCGCCGGTGGCGGAAGAAATTCAAAACGCCAAACAAATCGTCGTCATTGCCGACGGCGCATTGCAGTTAATTCCCTTTTCGGCGCTGACGCTCGCGCCCGACGCGGTTTATGAACCGCTCGCGGCAAATTTTGAAATCGTCAACGCGCCGTCGTTTTCGAGTCTGGTTTTTCTGCACGGAAACAAATTAAACCGCCAAAAATCGAACGATAAACTGCTCGCGGTTTTTGCCGACCCGATCTTTCAGGACGACGACGAGCGTTTTGCGCTCAATAAACCGAAAAATCCGAAACCCGAGGATAAAAATATTTCCGAAAATCTGACACAGGCTTTGCGCGATTTCGGACTCGAACGCCTCGCGCGTCTGCCGTTCAGCGGCATCGAAGCGCGTGAGATCGGTAAATTCGCGCCCGAACAGACTTTTCTGGCTTTAGGCGCGGACGCTTCGCGGCAAAAATTCTTACGCGGCGATTTTAATTCTTACCGCATCCTGCATTTTGCGACGCATGGTTTTTTGAATCAGCAAAATCCCGAATTATCGGGCTTGATACTTTCGCTTTACGACGGCGAGGGCAATGCGCAAAACGGATTTCTGCGCGTCATTGATTTATATTCGATGCGCGTCAATGCGGATTTGGTCGTGCTTTCGGCGTGCCAGACCGCGCTCGGCAAAGACATTGACGGCGAAGGAATTGTCGGTTTGACGCGCGGGTTTATGTATGCGGGCGCATCGGGTATTGTTTCGAGTTTGTGGAAGGTCGAAGACGCGGCGACCGCCGAATTGATGAAAAGATTTTACCGCGCGATGCTCAAGGAAAATCAAACGCCTTCTGCCGCGCTCCGCAACGCGCAAAACGAAATGCGGCGCATTCCGCGATTCAGAAATCCGCGCCACTGGTCGGGATTTACGCTCAACGGCGAATGGCGGTAAGCTGTTTTTCAACGGCGAACGCGGAAACTGTATTCGGCAACGGATTCAAATTCGTTTTGCGCGTTTCGTCCTTCGAGAAAAATCAGATACGTTCGGTTTTCGAATTTTTCGGCGGAAATCGTAAAATTCAATGATTTTAAGTTCGGCGAAGTGTAGATCGTATCGCCTTCGACGGGTTTTAAGACAGCGCGATAGATTTGATATTTGCCCGCATCTTCAGGAAGTTTCAAAGTTAAACTTATATTTTTCGTGTTCGGCAAAACGTTTATGAACTGCTCGCCTTCAGCGCGCAAAGTTCCGGGCAAAAGCGTGAAAATCGCCAAACCGGTTTGGGTTTGCCCGTTGATTTTCGGAGTCGGAACGGTTTTCGGTTCGGTCTGATGTTTCGGCGCGGAATTTAAGTTTTTCTCGGTTTCCCTGTCTTGAACGGCTGAATTTGTCGCGGTCGCAGTCGTATTTTGATTTTCGGTTTCGTGATTTTGAATTACCGGATTTTCGATTTTCGCAGGCGGATTCGTGACGTTTATTTCGGCAACATCGTTTTTATTAACGCCCGGAGTCAGCAGATAAAATGCGGCGGCAAAAATTAACAATAAAATCACTCCGCCGAAAGCCAGCGGCAAAACTTTTCGCCCGCCGAAAAACGTCTGCCAGAAAGGATTCGGCGCGGCGGCGCGTTGCGGCTTTTCATTAGCGATTTTCCATAAACCTTCGGCAACCAGAAGTTTGCCGCGCCGCGCTTCGGTAACTAAATAATTGGATTCAAACAATCGAATGTCTTCCGCCGACAGATTGCCACGCAAGTAATCGTCCGTCAATTCTCTTTCGACCATTTGCGCCTGTTCGATCAGTTCGGCGTTCGCGGAATGTTTTTCTTCAAATATTTCCGCTTGCGCCGCTGAGAGCTTGCCGAGAAAATATGCTCTTACTTGTTCATCGCTGGAAGGCTTCATAGTTTCTTATATATAAGTGTCGTTTTTTCCGCCAAAAATCACGTTAATAATAAAAAAAAAAATCATTTTTGTTTGCCGATGCAATCTTCAAGACGTTTTCTGAGACGCGAAATTCTATTTCTCAGAGTATTTAACTCGATGTTTTCACGAGCCGCCAATTTTTGACGGGCTTCGAAAAGTTCGTCGGCTGACAAATCTTCAAAATATATTAAAAGCAGTTCGCGCTCGTGGTTATACAATTTTTTGAAGCATTCACGGAAAGTTTCGATTTCGTCCGATGTTCCGAATTCCTTCGATTCGGAATCCTTCAGAAAAAAAGCGTCAATGGCGTGAAGGCGGCTTTGTTCTTTGCGAAGTTTTTCAAGATATATAAATCTCGCCACGCCGAACGCGAATTTTCTCAAATCTTCGATTTTCGTGTCCTGATCGAGTTTTTCGGCAATCCGGTCAATCGTGTCATCGGCAGCTTTGTCCGGGTCGGAAATGCCTCTTAATTGAAAAAATCTGATCAGCGAATCGCGCAGATTTGTGTAAAGTCGTGACGCTTCGGCTTCATCCTCGGAGAAAGCCTTGAGTAGTTTTGCAAACGATTCTGAGGTTAAAGATTTCGGCATAAATTCCAAAACGCATGCCCGTTAGAAAATATAATATCCGCATAATTATATGAAAAGTGTGCGTAATTCAAAAGAGCGAAAAACCTTCGGAATAAATATAAATGATAGTTGAGAGCTGAATGATTAATCCCACACATCCTTGTCCAAATCGGGAAAGGTAATTTTGCAGTTTCCCGGTTCGATCTCATAAAGTCCGGCTTGCCCGTGTTCGTTGAGCCTGCCTTCTTTCGGCGCGCCGCCGGGTGGTGTGATGCGGTATCTGACACCGGGCATCGGTTTGCCTTCGGCATCAACTAAAATTATCTCGATCCACGCTTTCTTTTCTTTCGGCTTTTCCTGCGGACGGCTCGCGCCCATCGTTTGCAGAATTTGCTGGGTCATCTGAAAAGCGGTTTCGACCACGACCGGCACCGCCGCTTCGTTCACTTGCTCCTTAAAAGGACAACCAACCACCGAACCGGGTTGCTGCGCGGGAAAGGAGTTCTGCGTTTTCTTGATTTTAGCGGCTATATCATTCGACATCTTTATTTATTCTCGGCGGGATTGACCATCACCGTCGCCTCCAAATCAAGATTTTTCGGTTCATTCGAAGCTGTTTTATTGTCTTCCTTCGTTTCATCGGTTTCTTCCGTTTCATTTTCCGGTTTCCACGCATTCGGATCGTAATCCGCTCTGATGGCTTCCCAATTCTTTTCGGTCAGCACGTCCAACAGCTCGTCAAGCCGTTCGTTCGGCTTGACTTCCTCGTCATTGAGAAGCACCTGACACAAACGGTGCGTGTCGAAGTTCGGAGAAACCTCGAACATCACCGCCGTAAACGCCGAGATCGAGGATTCAAAGGTCATCCCGTAACGGCGGGCGCGGGCAATGCCGGTGCGGATCAGTTCGTGCAGAGTTTCTTCGGGCAGTTCGGCGACCGTAGATTTTTCATCGCCGGGCAAAGTGACCATTGCTTCCCGATACTCGTCGAGCAGATGCGCGGCGATCCGGCGCACGAAACTTTCCTGAGCGACTGCCTCGACGACGGACATTTGTTCGGCACGAATAGATAATCTCATTGGTTCAAATCAGCTTTTATTATCAACCTCGATTTTCAGCTTTACCTCGTTTAATTTGTCTTTCGCAAAATGAAACCGCGATAATTGGGCGGCATCCGGCAGCTCGGCAAAATAATACCGGACATCGCCGAATATTATTTCAAGCTCGTCGCGGTTGCAGGTCATCAGAAAGGGCAGCAAAACGCGCGGGTCATAGTAACGAAAAAGCATCGGCTTGCCGTTTTCATCATTAACCGTCAAAAGCATCCGAAACTGCTTTCGCATTCCGGTCAAAGACAACGGACTTTGCGCAAAAATGCCCCAGTGTTTTCCCCAGCATTCCGATAAAAGCCAATTGGTAAATTTTGTTTCCGGAAATAAATGAACCAGATACGGCGCGACATAGACAAGATCCGCCGGAAGTTCCCCGCGATACAAACAAACATTCGTCGCATTCATTTCATAAAGTCTGACCGGCAGATCAGGCACCGATGCGCCGTCCAGCACGGCGTAAGTATGCGCGTCATTTCTAAACAGATATTTTTCTAATTGCTGTTTCATCAATTCTTTAACTCAAAAATCCCTGATCTTCATCGGCTGAAGAAATTTATTATTGTCTGGAACAAATTTCACAGAACGTCGCGCCGCTCTGCGCCGCCTGCGTCAGCACGAGCGCCGCCGGACTCTGAAACACCGGCTTCGGCGGCGGAGCTTTCGGCGACAGCGAAACCGCCGCGCCCGGTTCGGCTTTATCGGCTTCTTTCGCTTCTTTCGGCGGTTCGGGGTTGCTGCCTGACCCCGAACCCGCCGCGCCGCCCGAATTTAGCATGACCATCGTGCCTTTGATAAATATGCCGCCCGGATTGATATTGATGAAATTTCCGCCGACTTTTAAGGTCAATGACGCGCCGGTTTCAAGCGTCATACTTGTTCCCGATTTGAGATGGATTTCCGTGCCGGCATCAACCGCAAATTTTGTTCCGGCTTTTTCTTCAAAATCCATACCGGCATGCGTCGAGATCGAGCCGTCAACTTTTTCGTTATGATCGCCCATAACTTTTAAGTGCTTGTCTTTCTTGACCTTTTCAAACTGCTCATTCTCGATTATCAAATGACGGTCGTGCAGAATGGTTTCCATGACATCGTTTTTGACGCGAATGTCCTGATTCTTTTCGGCGTGGATAAATATCTGCTCCGAGCCTTTTTTATCTTCAAACCGAAATTCGTTGAATCCGCCGCCGCCTTTTGACGAATTCGATTTGATGGTTGATTTCGTTTTCTCATCCGGCAGAGTGTAGGGCGGCATCGTCTGCGGATTATAAACACAGCCCGTGATGATCGGCTGGTCGGGATCGCCTTCGAGAAAATGGACGAGAACTTCCATCCCGATTCGCGGAATAAACATCGATCCCCATTTATTGCCCGCCCAGGTTTGCGCGACGCGCACCCAGCACGAACT
>JALHNX010000051.1 GCA_022843305.1 Pyrinomonadaceae bacterium
CGCAGGTGCAACGACGTAAAAGCGTTTCGTTTTCATCATCGTTGAAAGAAATCGAAACGTATCGAGCGTTTTTCAAACGCTGGCACACAAGGATGTGTGCGCTCCCGGCAAAGAAAGATTTTTTCAAAGCATTACTTTCAGTTCACTACCATAATTTTAATTGTTAAGAATACAAAATTTGTTTTCCGGGTCTCAAAGTTTTCGGGTCGAGTTTGCTGTTGTCAATAAATTTCGTATGAAAAGATTTCTGATTATCGGGTTTTTGTTGGTTTTAAGCGGTTGCTCGCTATGGGAGAAGCCCAAGCAGAAAACCGCGAAACCGCAAACGGACGTGATTTTCGGCGAAATCAGCATTATCCCGCAGCCGGCTTCGATCATCCGCACCGGCGGACTGTTTGAATTAAACAGGGAAACCAAAATTGTCGTCGCTGCCGAATCCTCGTTTAGGGCGGCAAACTCGCTTAACGAAATTTTGTTTGAGAACTATGGCTTTACGCTTTCCGTGAGCGATGATCGGGCGAATGCGGAAAATTCAATCGTCTTTTCAAATATTGCCGCCAATGAAACGACGATGGGCGAAGAAGGTTACAGTCTGAAGATTGCGCCCGAACTTATTGAAATAAGCGGAACCGAACGCGGAATGTTTTACGCGATTCAATCGCTGGTTCAGCTTTTTCCGCTCGATTTCACCGGCGCAATTCAAATACCCGCCGCGGAAATTACGGATGCGCCGAGATTCGCGTATCGCGGAATGCATCTCGATGTCGCACGGCATTTTATGCCGCCGGAATTTATTAAAAAGTATATTGAACTGCTCGCACAATACAAATACAACTATTTTCATTGGCATCTGACGGATGATCAGGGCTGGCGAATAGAGATAAAGAAATATCCGCGTTTAACGGAAATCGGTTCAAACCGCCGCGAAACAGTTGTCGGCAAATCTTACAAACCGTTTGTCGGCGACGGCATTCCGGTCAAAGGGTTTTACACGCAGGAACAAATCCGCGATATTGTCGCATTTGCCAAATCGAAACATATCACGGTGATTCCCGAAATTGATATGCCCGGACATTCTTCGGCGGCGCTGGCGGCGTATCCCGCATATGGCTGTAAGACCAACTATCCGTATAGGGTTCAAACGACGTGGGGCGGTTTTCCCGACGTTTTTTGTCCGACCGAAGAAACGTTTCGTTTTTTGGAAGACGTTCTCGGCGAAGTCATGGAATTGTTTCCCGATTCGCCTTATGTTCATATCGGCGGCGACGAGGTAATGATGGATCACTGGCGGGATTCAGCTTTTGTCCGGGAACTCAAACGGCGTGAAAATCTGAAAAGTGAACAGGCGATTCAAAGCTGGTTTATCCGTCGAATCGAGGATTTTGTCAGCTCGCGCGGAAAAAAAATAATCGGCTGGGACGAAATTCTCGAAGAAGGTGTCAGACCGAGCGCGACAGTTATGGCGTGGCGCGGTTTCGAGCCGGGCATTAAAGCCGCGCGCGCCGGACACAATGTTATTATGACACCTGCGGATGCCGTCTATTTCGACCATCCGCAGGGCAATGCGGCACTCGAACCGTTAAGTCTCGGCGGTCAGATAACTTTGGAAGATGTTTATAAATTTGACCCGATTCCGAAAGAATTAAGTCCCGAAGACGCAAATAATATCATCGGCGCACAGGGATGTGTCTGGACGGAATTTATAAAACGCCCGAAGGACGTAGAATATATGGCTTTTCCACGCGCACTGGCACTGGCGGAAGTGTTGTGGTCAAAACAACGCGTCAAAAATTTCCCCGAATTTTTGGAGAAACTGTATCGTGAGCTTCCGAGGCTTGACCGAAAAAACGTGCATTACCGGATTCCGAAACCGAACGGGCTTTTTGACAGAAATCTTTTGGCAGGCGAGAAAATGGTGCTGGATTTAACCGTTCCGATTGCAGATGGAAAAATTTACTATACGCTTGACGGAACGAATCCGAATTTAAAGTCCGCGCTTTATCAAGTGCCTTTTATTCTCGATGTGGAATCGAACAAGCCGGTTGAGCTAAGAGCCAAAGTAGTCAGTTCAAATGGTCGGGAAAGCCCGGTTTTTATCGCTAAATACGTCAGGCGAGGAAATTCTACAGTCGGCAAAAACTACGTTCCGCCGCTAAACAGACCGGAGGTTAAGAAAAAAAATGGACGATAATCTAACCAGACAAATCAAGATTTACTGCCCGCTGCATCAGACGGTTTTCGAGGTCGAAGAAAAACCGCAAATTATCTGCGAGATTCGTGAACACGCGCTTTCAAACGATTTTCCGCGCGGCGAATACTGGGAATATTGTTGTGATTGTCAGATTTTTTCGCCAAGCAGTTTCGGTTCGGGCGGAAAAACCGCCGAAACCTGCCGTCATTGTGAACGTCCGACGCTGCGCCGTTTTCTGTGCGACGAATGCAAGATCGTCAGCTGCGAATCGGACGAAGATACCAAAGGGAAAAATTTCAGGATCAGTCCCGAAGGCATCAAACCTGCCTGTCCGGGCTGCCGGAAAACGTTCGGCGCGGCACATTCAAATCGGCACGAATGCGCCGACATTGAAGGCGCGTTAATGACGCACCGCGCAGAATGCCCGTTTTGCCGGAAATCAACCTTTGCCAAAGCCTCGGTCCCGAAACCGGTCGAACCGCTTCCCGGTAATTCTTCAACTGCGGATCTGTCGGGAAAGATGCCTTCGACCCAATGCCCGAAGTGCGGAAATTGGGGCTTTGCCGGCAGAATTCATTGCGGAAAATGCGGAGCCCAGTTAAATGCGTCGGCAGAAGGCGTTTCACCCGGCACGGCGACGGCGCGGACACAACTTTTAGGTTCGATTTGTCCGAATTGCGGCACGGGAAATCAAGCCGGAAGTTTTTTCTGCAACAGCTGCGGACAAGCCTTAAAAACTCCGCAAGCAGCTGCATCGGCGGTAAATACCGCACCGACAGGAAATCTGCCGCCGCCGATACCGAATATTCAAAATGCCGTGCCAATCGGCTCCCAAACCATTCCGCCAAATAATTCTCAGCCGCAGCCTTCTCCGTCCGGGCAGAATAAACCTCTCTTAGCAATTGTCGGCGGCTTATTGGTTTTCTTCTTTATCCTCGGAATAATCGCTTATACTTCAAAGAAATCGAGTAACGAAATTGTAAATAGTTCAAGTCCGTCGCCGTCCTTGACTAAATCAACTCCGTCAAAAACTTCAACGCCCGTTTCAACCCCGCGACCAGATAACACTTCGACTTCATCTCCGCTTATCGGGCGCAAGGGAACTTTAAAGACCAATGCCAATATTCGCAGTACGCCGGGAACGGACGGCGAAATAAGAGGAACTCACTATCAGGACGCGAGGTTGGAAATTTTGGATGTTTCCTCGTTTTATAACAACAAAGGCGAATATGTTACCTGGTTTAGAGTCAGGATTTTAGAAGATGGATATGACCAAAAAACCGGAAGAGGTCGTGGAAATAACTGGGAAAAAGATGGTTATTTGGGTTGGATGGAAGCCGAAACCGAAGGTTGGATTTATGCCGACAATATTTCGTTGAATTAGAATCAAAAATTTTGTTCGGATTTAAAGCGGCTGCCGTCCGGCGAAACCGTCTTCGATCTCGTGCCACCATTCGATTTCCTCGCCTTCGCCGAGCTGCCAGCAGAGCAGAACGACGCGCCCGTCGCGCATTGCCGGAAAATCTATCAAACCGCGTGTGTAATCTTTTAATTGCACACCGAGTTCGTGCAGTTCGGTCGTCAGTTTGCCGAGTTCGTAAAGCACCTGAACATAATTTGACCCGCCCTGCATTCCGCCGCCGCCGAGTTCAGCCGAAACTGCCGCGGCGTGCGCGGCTTCGCGGAATCCGGCGACCGAGGAATAATGTTCCCGAATCTCGTGCAGTTTCGGCGCGACTTCGGTTAATAACTGGTTTGCTTCCTGAAGCGTAAAAACTTTCATCTGTCGTCGGTAACGCGAATCAAATCGGACAAATCTTCCGCCGGTTCTTCGTCCGTAAAACTCTGCTGGTAGTTTATCTCGTTATTGATGCGCGTAAAACTGTCGTTCCCGTTACGCGTCAAAATTTCGGGCGGCGGCATCTCTTCGGGCGGAATAAACGACGGAATATCGTATTGTCCCGATTGCGAAGCGTCTTTGCGGACGAGTTCGGCAATGTCGCCGAGATCAATAAAAAAGTCCGCGACATCAATCAGACGCGGCGCGGTGTTCGAGCGAAAACCCGCAACTTCAACGCGGCAGCCTTTATAAGCAACCGCGTTCAGCGCGTAAACGAAATCTTCGTCGCCCGAAACCAGCACGGCGGTGTCGTAGCGTCCGGCAAGTGAAAGCATATCAACCGCGATCTCGACGTCGAGATTAGCTTTTCGTGTTCCGTCGTAGAAGGTTTTCAGTTCCTTCTGGACGACGCGGAAACCGTTGCGCCGCATCCATAAAAGAAATCCCTGCTGACGTTCCGCGCCCGCGTCAACGCCCGTGTAGAAAAAGGCGCGAAGCAGACGACCGTCGCCCAGCAGAACGCGTAATAATTTGTTGTAATCAATGTCAATATTATGGAACCGCGCCGCGTGAAAAAGATTATTGCCATCTATGAAGACAGCCACGCGACCACGATGTCCAAACTGCCAAGACGAACTTGTAGTCGTGTCAAACTGCATTTTTCTAGCCCCTTGCTGTAAATTTAAGACTGTCTTGCGCGGTGTTCAGGACTGAAAAAGCGAAACGAAATTTTCTAAAAATATGATTTAATACCAGGCTGACTTACTTATTTTGAATGATAAATGCTTTGGCAAAATATCAATGTTATTCCAATATAAAATTGTAAAACTAAGTTTTCGTTCGATTTTCAGGAAACTAAACGCGCACAAAAAAGCTGTTTATAGTTTGCCTTTTGCTTTCCGCATCGGTCAAGCAATTTATTTATAAAATGATACCATTTCGGTGTATCATCCTAAAAGTATGCAGGAAAATAATAATAATCCGAACGGCGAAGATTTTTTGAATAATCTGCCCGTGCAGTCTGAAGAAATTGCCTTCAAACCCGAAGAAATGCTCGCGTGCGGGAAATGTTCGCGCACGAATCCGCCGACGCGTCTGAAATGTCTGTATTGCGGCGCACAGCTTGAAATTTCCGTCGAAAACGCGGCAAAAATTACGCCGAATTTAAGAAAACTCGAAAATTGGGAAAGCGGATTTAACCTGATTTATCTGCCGAAACCGGGAAATGTTTCTGCCGAAACGACCGCGCAAATTGCTAAATCGGTCGGCTTGGAAAAAGAAATTCTGCAAAAGATTTTCGATTTGCAAAAGCCTCTGCCAATCGTGCGCGGCGAAACAGAGAAGGAAGTCGAAATTTTGCAGAATCGTTTGAGCGAATTCGGCTTGGAAACAATGCTTGTTGCCGACGAAAAGCTCGCGGCGGAAAATCTGCCGAAGCGTCTGCGCGGTTTGGAATTTCGGGATAATAAGATTTTATTGATTCTTTTTAATAACGACGAAGTTGAGGAAATCGGCGTCGAAGATTTGGTTTTGATAGTTTGGGGCGCGATTTTTCAGAAGACGATTGAATCAACCGAAGCCCGCAAAAAAGGCGAAACCAAAATCCTCGAGGCGACCGAAACGGCTTCGGACGAGATGCTGATTGATATTTACACGAAAAAAAAACCGCACGGCTACCGGATTTTAACGAAAGGTTTTGATTTTTCGTGTCTCGAAGCGGAAAAGGGAATTCTGGCTCGGGAAAATATCAAAAAGCTCGCCGTCAAACTTCAATCCGCCGCGCCGAACGCGAAATCGGTTGACGATTATCTTTCGATCAGAAATGTTATCGGCGACATCTGGGAAGTCGAACAGCGCAAAGATTCGCAAGGTTTGACGCGCCAAAGATTCGGAAAATTCGACCTGAGCAACGTTTCTTCGAGCAATAATCTACAGCAATTTACAAAATATTCGCGCTTGCAATGGCATATTTTATGAAAAAAAAGTCGAGAGTCGGGAGTCGAGAGTCGAGAGTCGGAAAATCGAAAGATAAGTTCGTTCGTCAATCGCCAAACAGAAATTATTCAGCGGAGTTTTCAGGTCAAAAGTCAAAACAAAATGACTCTCGACTCTCGACTCCCGACTCTCGACTTATTTACGGCACACTTCCGATTTTGGAAGCACTGCGCGCCAATTCGCGGCGGATCGAAAAAATTCTGATCGCCGACGGCGCGCGCGAACATCGGATCGCGGAAATTATTGATCTCGCAAAGCAAAACCACGTTCCGTTTCAGAAACTTTCGCGTGAAAGCCTTGCAAAATTCGTCGAACCGGACGCGAATCATCAGGGCGTTGTCGCATTTACGGCTTCGGCGGATTACGCAGACGCGGACGAACTTTTGGAAGAAATCGCGGCGAAGGAAAATTCTTTGGTTTTGGTTCTGGACGGCATCGAAGACCCGCGAAATCTGGGCGCGATTCTGCGGGCGGCGGAATGCGCGGGCGTGGACGGCACGTTTATTCCCGAACACCGCGCCGCCTCTCTGACCGAAACGGTCGTTAAAACCTCTGCCGGCGCGACCGAATATACGCCGATTGCGAAGGTTAAAAACCTGAATCGTTTGATTGAAGAACTGAAAAGGAATAACATTTGGGTTGTCGGAACAAGCGGCGAGGCGGAAATGAATTACGCGGATTGGGATTGGTCGCAATCGTGCGCATTAGTTTTAGGTAGCGAAGGCAAAGGTTTGCACCGGCTCGTGGCGGAAAACTGCGACGCGCTGGTAAAAATCCCGATGCAGGGAAAAATAGAATCTCTGAACGTTTCGGTCGCGGCGGGCGTTATTCTTTTTGAAGCTATTCGACAAAGAGCAGAAAGGGAGAAAGGGAGAAAAGGAGAAAAGGGGAATTCGTAGCTTTGATGTCTTTGGTTTTTTAACAACGGACAACGAACGACGAACAACTGACAAAAATTATGTTTTGCCCAAAATGTGGAACACAAAATCCGGATGACGGAAGATTTTGCCGCTCGTGCGGCGCGGATTTAGGCAATGTTTCGGCGGCTTTGTCGGGAAATTTGCCGAAAGCGCAGCCGCTGGTTGACCGAAAAGGAAAATCCATCAGTTGGGACAGCGCGATTACCAATATTTTTATGGGCGTGGCTTTTCTGGTCGTTTCGCTGATCCTGGGTTACACGGGAAAATTCGGCGCGTCCGTTTGGTGGTTTTGGCTTTTAATTCCCGCGTTCGGCTGTTTCGGCAGCGGCATCGCGCAATTGGTTCAGCTCAAAAAAGCCGAACAACAAAACGTTTCTTTCACGCCGCAAAGCACGGAAAACATAATAAATTCCGCACCGCAAAACAACGCTCTGCCGCCGACCCAAACCGATTACGTCGCGCCGCCGAAACAGTCAATCTACGACACGGGCGATTTGGTCGAACGTCCCGGAAGCGTTACCGAACCGACAACCCGCCATCTGCAAATGGATTCCGAGGGCGAAACGATGACTTTGCCAAAGAAGTGAGTTAAGATTTTTTGAGGTGAATTATGATTGATTTGAAGGAAGCAACTGAAATAGCCAAGAAATTCATTATTGAGATGGAAGGCGATCAAGAAGGGTTTCATTTAGAGTCTGTTTTACTTACATCTGATAAAAAAAGTTGGCAGGTTATTTATAGTTACAAGAAAAAAATTGAGAATCTTAATGAATTACAAAGAATTATGGGTTTGAAGGAAAGGAAAATCTATAAAAAGGTCGTAATCAGCAATGAAGATAAAAAAATCATTGGATATTCTGATGGTGCGTATGATAGAAGTGAAGCGGCATGAACGAGTATTTGCAACATCTCCTTACAAAATATAAGAAAAAAGGTATCATATTAGATACAAATGTTTTATTACTCTATTTAGTTGGAACATTTGATTTGAACTTAATAAAAAAATTCTCAAGAACTGCGGATTTCTCTGAAGAAGATTTTAATTTAGTTTCAACATTTATTAATTTATTTAGCATAAAAATAACTACCCCGCATATTCTTACAGAGGTAAGTAATTTATTTGGAAACAAAAAAGAACTTCACGAAACGATCAGAAATTATCTCACATTGGCAGAGGAAAAATTCTCGGAAAGTAAAGATGTTACACAAAATACAGTTTTTGTAGAATTAGGTTTGACTGATACGGCAATAATTGAAACCGCTCAAAACTCTTATCTTGTTTTTACTGACGACAATCCGCTTTATCACTTTTTAATAAACTCAAACATTGATGCCGTAAATTTAGACCAAATTAGGATGATTTAGCTTTTCTTTCGCAGATCGAGCCGGTGTCCGGCGATTTTTTCGATCATACGAAGATATTTTTTCGGGAAAAGACGCGAAACGTAATTGATGGCGTGCGCGTCTTTGCCGATCAGGATTCGTGGATTTTCGGATTTGATGCCGCGCAGGATCGTTTCGGCGGCTTTTTCAGGGGAAGTTTGGGCGACAGAATCGAAAAATTTTACGCCCTGATCTTTATTGTCTTCGGGCGTGTTTTTGCCGATGCGCGAATTACGGGCGATATTGGTTTTGATTCCGCCGGGATGAACGCTCGAAACGCGGACGTTTGTGTCTTCGAGTTCGTGCCGCAAAGATTCGGTAAAACCGCGGACAGCGAATTTCGACGCGCAGTAAGCGGTTTGTTCGGGCGGCGCGACAAGACCGAAAACGCTGGAAATATTGACGATATGCGCCGCGTCTTGTTCCCTTAAAACAGGCAAAAAAACTTTACAGCCGTAAATCACGCCCCAGAAATTAATGCCCATCAGCCAATCGAAGTCTTCGAGCGAGATTTGCTCGAAAGTTCCGAAAAGCCCGACTCCGGCGTTGTTTATCAAATGCGTTACGCGAGAGTGTTTTGCCAGAACTTCCGTCTTGAGCGTTTCGATTTGTTCGAGCTTTGACGTATCAACAAGATGCGCGGAAACCGGAACGCCGAATTTTTCGACCATCTCCGCCGTTTCGTTCAAGCCTTGTTCGTTGACATCGCAAATCGCAATTCCGGCAATTTTTTCTTCCGCCAATCGCACTGCAAGTGCGCGACCGATGCCCGAAGCCGCGCCCGTGATAACCGCTACGCTGTTTTTTGAAAGACTCATATTTTATTTTTGCCCACGAAACACACGAAATAAACGAAAAGAAATAATTATTTTGTTTTATTTTTCGTTCCTTTCGTGTGTTTCGTGGGCAGATTATTTATTTCTTAACCAACACCCGCGCATTTCCGGCATTGCCGTTCGCGTCGAAAACGCGCAGCGTGACCGAATATTCGCCTGCCGTTGGAACCGAAATTTCGATTGTGTAGCGTTCGCGTTGCCCGTCGGAAATTCCGTCGTCGGCGTAAACTTCGCGCCATTCCCCGCCGTTGACGCTGAATTCGGCGCGGTTCAGATAGCTCGAAGTTTCGACGGCTTCAAACATCACACGCGCCCGTTCGCCCGAAATTTGCGGCGTTCCGATTGCCGAAACCGTCGGCGCGGTGTTGTCAATATCGAACGGCTCGCTCAATTTTTCGCCCGAAAGCGATTGACTCATTGGATTTGAAATCGAATCTTTGGCGACGATGCGGAAAACATAACGACCGTCCGCCAGCGATTGACCGTCGAGCGTAAAAAACGTGTCGGGCAAATTTTCCTTCAAAAGTTTGAAATTCGCTTCATTGGTTTCCCTGTAATAAACGTCGTAAACGAGCTTGTCACCGTTGCGGTCTTCCGCCGTCCATTGAATTGATTTCGCGCCGCGCTGGTAAACTCTCCGCGCACTCGACGGCGGAATCATTACGCCGAAAAGCACGGGGTCGAGTCCTGAAAGCTCGATATTCGGATCAATTTGAACCGGCGGATTTGCCGCCAGACCGATGTTTGTCGGCAAAACCTGAATCGTCAGAATTTCGGGCGCGATGTTGCGCGGTAAAAATGAAACATTAACTTCGCTGAGGCTCGCCGCGCTTCTTAAAGTCGCCCTCCATTGAATGAATTTTGCCTTCGGGCTGGCGATCTGCGCTCCTTTCGCGTCGGTGTAAGCCGCGCTCCACACGCTCCAGGTTTCATTCGGTTTTTCGGTGTTGCCGCTTCTGGTTTGCAATTGAACATTGCCGTTCGAAGCCCACCAGATTCTGCCCCACGTCGAAACCGCTTTCGCGTCCAGAACCGCCGACTCGTAAGTTCCTTCGGCAGTTGATTCGCCGCCGAAATTGTAAAGTTTTCCCTGATTGCTCGAGGTTGCGAACAATCTCTGACCGCTGGTTTTGATCGTCGAAATTTGTCCTTCGTCGGTTTGCAGAACGAGCGTTTCGCGCCCGTCGTTGGTGACGTTATAAATTCTGCCTTTGTCGGAAGTGCCGATTAAAACGCCGTTTCCGGTCTGGTGCGCGTAAATCGAAAATGCCGAAACGGCGGCTGAATTCCAGATAATATCGCTTCCGCCGTCGGGCAAAATGCGGTAAACCACGGATTTCGTGCCGGTCAGATCATAGCGGCTTTTGACGGGTGTTTCAGGCGTTGCGCCGGGTTTTTCGACCGACACGGTTTTGCTTTCGGTCGTCGCGGTCGTGGTCGTCGTTTCAGCCGCTTTCGGCGTTGAAACCGATTCGCCGAGCGCAAGCGCGTAAACCGAACCGTCCGCCCCGACGACCAGTTCGTGAATTTCACGCAAAGGCGAATCGAGCAAAGCAAACGGCTTGCCGTCCGCGCCGAATTTCAAAACCAGACCGTTCGAATCCGTTCCGGCGTAAAGATTTCCCTGACGGTCGGCGGCAAGCGAAATAATATGCGTTTCGCTCGTATCGAACAGCAGCGAAGCGTCGGGCGCGGCATTTGCCGCTCTGACCTTGTAAATCTTGCCGTTCTCGCCCGTGCCGACCGCCAAACTTCCGTCCGGCATCGCCGCCAGCGACCAGATATATTTTTCCTGCGGGTCGAAATAAACCGTCGCCGCGCCGCTTGCGCTGATTTGATAAACCTTTCCGTCAGGCAAAGTCGCGGCAAAAATTTCGCCGCGCGAACCGATTGCGAGCGCCGAAACGTTGAGTTCCGCCAAATCCGCAAAAAGCGTTCCTTTTCCGCCCGCGTCAACCTTGAAAATCTTGCCGTCGCCGCCCGTGCCGAGATAGACGCTGCCCGCCGCGTCAATCGCGCTCGACCAGACGAAAGGCTGTTCGGTGCGGTAAACTTCGGTCAATTTCGGCGCGAGGCTTAGAGTGCCGTTCGAATCAATCGAAACGCCGCGCGCATCGCCCTTTAAAACGTCGGCGCGTGAATTGACCGACCAGATTTCCGGGTTGCTCGCATTGACCGAAAAAACGCACAAAAGTGCGATAAAAACTAAACAATAAATTTTATTCATCAGATTTTTTCTTTATAAAAACTAAACTTTCTTCGCCGTTGAAAATTTCGATGCCGCGTTTTTCAAAACCGATTTTCCCACAACCTTTTGCGAGGCGATATTTTCTACATCGGTTATCGCAATTATTTCACGAAAACCCGATTTTTTGAAACCGTAAGCGGTTGCCGCATCAGTAATTTTCGAGAATAGTTTTCCGCCAAATCATTCGCTGACCGCTTTTTTCTTGACGGTTCGTTTTACTTTTTCGGGCGCGGCGACTGGCGTTAAAATCCCGGGCTGGGCTTCGGACAGTTTCGGCGTTTCGCGCATTTCCTCGGCATCGCCGGTGATCAGCCGCGCGCTTCGTTCGCGGGTGACATAAGCCCAGAACCATTCGCTTAAAACGTATAAACGATTTTTAAAACCGATTAAGCTGATAACGTGAACGAAAAGCCACGCGAGCCACGCGATAAAACCCGTCAGCTTGAATCTGCCAAGTTCGACGATCGCCTTGTTGCGTCCGATGGTCGCCATCGAACCTTTGTCGAAATATTTGAAATCCTTGCGCGCTTCGTTCTTCAAATCGCGCAGAATATTTTCGGCGGCGTTCTCTGCCATTTGAATTGCGGCGGGCGCAACGCCGGGAACGGGTTTGCCGTCTTCCTGTTTCAGAGAAACCATATCGCCGATGACGAAAATATTTTTGTGATTCGGAATGGTCAGATCATTGTTCACAAAAACGCGACCTGCGCGGTCGGTTTCCGCGCCGAGCATTTTGCCCAGAGGCGAGGCGGCAACGCCCGTCGCCCAAACCGCGACATCGCAGTTGATCCATTTTTCGCCGACCTTAATGCGTCCTTCTTCGACCGCAGTTACAAAATTGTTGAGATAAACTTCGACTCCCAAATCTTCCAAATCCTTTTTGGCTATTTCGGAAAGTTCGGGCGCGAAGGTATTCAAAATGCGGTCCGAGCCTTCAAAAAGCATCACCAGAGCTTTGGTCGTGTCGATTAAATTAAAATCTTTCGCGAGCGCGCGCCGCGCAATACCGGCAATCGCGCCCGCCATTTCAACGCCGGTCGGACCGCCGCCGATGACGGCAAAACTCAGATGCGGTTTAACGCCCGTCAGATACGCTTCGCGCTCGGCAAGCTCGAAGGCGAGCAGCACGCGGCGGCGGATTTCGACCGCGTCTTCGATGGTTTTCAGTCCGGGCGCGTCCGCTTCCCACTGGTCGTTGCCGAAATACGAATGCCGCGCACCGGCGGCGACGATCAGGTAATCGAACGGGATTTCCGAACCGTCGAACATTTTGACGCTGGATTTTTCCAGATCAAAACCGACGGCTTCGCCCAGAATGACCTGAACATTTTTATATTTATGGAGAATGCGGCGGATCGGCGAAGCGATCTCGCCCGGCGACAAAACGGCGGTCGCCACCTGATACAGCAAGGGCTGAAACGTATGGTGATTTTTACGATCAATCAGCGCGACCTCGACCGCTTCATTTGCCAATTCCTTCGCCGCCTGAAGCCCGCCAAAACCGCCGCCGATAATCACAACTCTTGGTTTATTTGCCATAAAAACCTCCGTCAATTAACGCGAACAAATCTTTGTGAAAAGTATCGCATAATCAAACGGGCATTGCACAATAATCTTTCGTGTTACATTTCCTCATCACTAAAAAGACGAATGACGCGATGATTTTGTGACTACGATCTAAACCCCGATATATTTCGCATACAGCGAACGCGCGACTGAAACGTCGTCGGTTCCGCGAATGATGGCGCGGGCATCCGAGAAAACGGTCAGCTCGTTTTCGCCTGTCGTAAAGCGCACGAGATATTCGTTTTGTTTGACTTCGCCGAGATTTTTCAGGCGTTCGGCGAGATTTGCCAAATCAATTCTTACGGCTCGCGGCGGCGCGATTTGGACGGCGTTGCGCCCACATAAAACAGCGGAAAATTCGCTCGATTCGGCATCGAGAAACTCGAAATTGCGTTTCGCACAGGTTTCGCAGTCCGCGTTCGGCTTGCTCAGTTTGATCTTGCGCCAATCATTTTGCCAAACGTCAATTTGAATCAGCGATTTGTGAAGTTTGTCCGTGTTTCCGGTTAGAATTTTCAGCGCTTCAGTTGTTTGAATCGCTGAAATGCTCGAAATGATCGGCTGAATAACGCCTGCCGTGTCGCAGGTCGGCGCACTTCCTGGCGAAGGCATTTCTTCAAAAATACAGCGCAAACACGGCGTTTTATTCGGAAAAATCGTCATCGTCGTGCCGTAAGACGAAACCGCCGCGCCGTAAATCCAGATTTTTTCGTGTTTGACGCAAGCATCGTTGAGTAAATAGCGAATCTGAAAATTGTCCGTCCCGTCGAGAATTAAATCAACATCTTTAATAAAACTTTCGATATTTGAATGATTGACATCCGCGACTATCGCCTCGACTTCGATCTCGGAATTGATCTGCGAAAGACGGTTTTTTGCCGCAATCGCCTTCGGCAAACGCTCTTTGGCATCGTTTTCCGAATAAAGCGTTTGTCTTTGCAGATTCGTATATTCGACAAAATCACGGTCAACGATCCGCAGAAATCCGACTCCCGCACGCGTCAGAATCTCTGCGTGCGATGCTCCCAAGGCACCGCAGCCGACGAGCAAAACGCGGGAATTTAATAATTTTTCCTGTCCTGCCTTGCCGATCTCGCGGAATAGAATTTGGCGGCTGTATCGTTCGTTCATTTGTTAAAAAGCATATCAAAATTCACGGTTTAAGACATTACCTTACTTTTTTCCATCTTTTGTTGTAAATTAGTTGTTGGTGTTCCACCGTGTCAGAGTTTTATGATGATTTTAGATACAACACAAACAGTTCCACTCACGCTTTGGGATGATGGTTCAATTCGCGTCAAAGGCACTCGTTTGCTGATTGATATGATTGTCGGCGCGCATAATCGCGGCGAATGTCCCGAAGAAATTTTTGAATCGTTTCCGTCAGAAGTTTACACAGTCGCCGATATTTATTCGATAATCGGTTACTATTTGCAGAATAAATCAAAGATTGACAACTATCTTGTCAAGCGCGAAAAAGAAGCGGAAAAAATTTGGAAGAAAATCGAATCTGACCCAAAATATCAATCACGAGTCAATGAACTAAAAGAATATAGAAAAAATACCCGAGACTGAAAATCAAAGCAATCAATAATAATTTCAAATAATCAACATTCCATTGATTAAACCTCTTAGATTGAGTTTGCGTCCAAACTTGCCAAGTGTTTGGTTAATTTCTATAATGCAGATGTGAATCAAAATAATGAACAAAATCTTGCAACCTATGTTTCGCGCTTAATGAGGGAAAAAAAACTGTCTAGTTATGAAATTGAGCGTCGAAGTAATAATCAAATAAATCAATCTTCGGTATTTAGAATTAAACAAGGGAAGGTTACTAATCCTTCCGCTCCAAAATTAAAAGCATTAGCGCAAGGTTTGGGCGTTTCCGAAGAAGAGATGTTTTCTGTGGTAAGAGGTAAATCACCTGATTTATCAAATTTAGCTAATGAACAACTTGAAAGTCTGATTAGAAAGTTTGAAAAATTGCCAACAACTAAAAGAATTTATGCCCAAGCTTTAATTGATTTGTTGAATAGGGAATTTGAAAGACTTTTGGACGAAGAATAATGAAGTAGAGAGATTATTTTTACGATGATTAAAATCCTCTTTGACCAGAATTTCAATGGCAGAATTTTGCGCGGACTAAAAGTACGGATTCCCGAACTTGATTGTGTGTCAACTTATGAAATCGGGATTGGTTCATATACAGACCCGAAACTTTTGACTTGGGCGGCAAATGAAAATCGCGTAATTCTGACGCACGATGCAAAAACCTTTCCGATTTTTGCTTACGAAATAATGGCAAATCAGGAAAAAATGAGCGGTGTAATTGTCGTTTCAGACCAAATGCCAATTGGTCAGGCAATTGATGAATTAGAACTGATTATTCTCGGCAGATTTGAAAATGAGTGGGAAAATAATGTTACTCGCATACCGCTTTAAGCTAATCTTTTCAAAGCCGCACGGCTCATTTCCTTTATCGGCGCGTCTAAATTTGTCCAGATTTTTTGCTGCCCGATAGCTTGTGCGATGAGCATCGCGAGTCCGCCGATTTTCGGGATTTCCATTTTGTCCGCTTCGGTCATCAAAGGCGTTTGAAACGGGATGTAAACCAGATCGTAAACCAGATGCAATCCTTTTAATTGCTCCGCTAAAACCGGTGTTTCGCCATCGGCTTTGCCTTTCATTCCGAGCGGCGTGGCGTTGACGAGAATGTCGAAATCTTTGAAATCGGTTTTTGGGTTTTGGTCTTTGGTCTTTGGTAATTCTTTTAATTCAACTTGAAAATCTACAGCCAGACTTTTTGCTTTTGCTAAATCTCTGGCAAAAATCTTAACATTCGCGCCGGCGTTTTTGAGCGCGTAAACCACGGCGCGCGCCGCGCCGCCCGCGCCGAGAACGGCGACTTTGGCATCGCGCAGATCGCCGTATGAATTTAATAAAGGTTCGATAAATCCCTGTGCATCGGTGTTGTAGCCGTGAAGTTTGCCGTCAATGATCTTGACGGTGTTGACCGCGCTGATCTTTTCGGCGGTTTCGTCCAAGAAATCGAGATGTTTGATAATCGTCTGTTTATGCGGAATCGTGACGGAAAACCCTTTGAAATTAAGCTCGATCTCGCGCGTCGCGGGTTTGACCATCCGCCGCATGAATTCGTCTAAATTATTAACCTGAAGCGGGACGAAAACCGCGTTCAAGTCGTGAAACTTAAACGCCGCGTTGTGAATATAAGGCGACATCGAAACGCTCGTGTTGCTTCCCAAAATGCCGTAAATATCGGTCGCTTCGTCTAATTTTTTAACACGGTAAACTTCCGTCAGATCTTTGGCGGAAATCTGTCCGGGCGCGGTTTCCTGTCCCGCATCGAGCGCCGCGTAAGTCATAAAAGCGCCGTGCGCAAGTCCGAGAATACGTGTCCATTTGCCGCTCTCCCCCATCGCAATCGGAATGATTTGCCGGTTTTCCGATTTTGCTTTTTCGAGAAGTTTCCAGACCGGAATCGTGTCTGTTATATCGTGGGCTTGAACGGCGATTTTTATAATGTCAGCCTGAGATGTTTTTAATCTTTCGTAAATTCCGAGCAAATTTTCGGGCACGCCGTCAAAGTCATGATTGGATTTAATAACATTTTTGAATGCTTTGCTCCAAAGATTGTTTATCTCAGCTTCCGAAATGTCTTCTTCTAAATCCGCCCAATCAGTAGATTCAAAAATGTGAGAATGCAGCCAAAACTCTTTTCTTTGACTTAGCGCCAGATTGTTTTTTCCGCCCTGCTCAGGAGCTCTCATAGTCGAAAGAAATGTATTTGAAAACTTATCTCTGTAAAACTTTGGCAGGAAGAGTTCGAATTCGTTTTCTTTTAAACAATCGAAACGAATCTCGATCACGTCCGCTAAATCTTCGGCGCGTTTGATTTGTTCGATCAGTTCGTCGGCGGTTTCGGCACAGACCGAGACACAGATTTTTCCGTTGTTCATTTATGAAACCAAAAATCTAAAATCTAAAATCTAAAATCCGAAATCAAGCCGATTTATCGGCAGACGACGGCATATTCATGACAAAGCTGATGGCGGCGATGAGGCACGCGATAACGCCGATTGCCGCCGCGACGACGATCAGCGTTTTGCCGCTTTGTTTGACCGCAATCGCCGTCAAAGCCCACGCGATTGCCAGCGGGTAAAAATAATTCGTTAATTTGATGCGGACAATCACGCCGATTGCCGCCGCGACGAGCAGCAATCCCGCGCCGATCATAATGGCGTTCGCAGCGGAAACTTTTACATCGAGATAAACGAGCGCGATCGCCGCATTGAGAATCGTCGCCGCCGTTACCCAGCCGAAATAAAGCCCGAAAGGGAATTTGGCGAACCAATATTCGCCGCTGGTTTCGGTTGTTCGGAGCTTGACATTGATAAAGCCGACCGCCGCCAGCAGAATCAAAATCACGCCCAAACAGACGACCATCATTTCCTGACTCCAGAAATAAAGCCACGCGCAGTTTGCGACGCAGCTCACGATATAAGCGCGGCGAATCGGGCGAAATCTTTCGAGCTGCGACGGTAAAGCCTGATAAATACTGAACGCGATGCATCCCAGATAGATCAAACTCCAGATCGCGAACGCATAGCCGGCGGGCGTGATAAAAGTCTGATATTTATCGGAAACCGCGCCCGTATCCACGCCGCCCAAAATTCCGGTCGCCGCGAAATAGTTAAAAACGATCATTCCGATGGTCGCGAGCACTACCAGAACAGGTTGTAATTTGTCATTCATAATTTCACACCTTTTGATATATAATACTGGCACAAATTGCGGCTCGAAAGAAGTTATGAAAGATTATTCGGACAAATTTCTGATCATCGGCGCGGGACCTTGCGGGCTTGGCGTGGCAAAGGCTTTCAAAGAAGCCGGAATTTCTTATACACAAGCCGAAGCCGACGACAACGTCGGCGGAAACTGGTATCACGGCGTTTACGAATCGGCGCATATTATCTCGTCGCGCAAAACGACCGAATACGCCGATTTTCCGATGCCGTCGGATTATCCCGATTTTCCGAGCCAAAAGCAGATGGGCGATTATTACGCGCTTTACGCCGACACGTTCGGTTTGCGCGAAAACATCGAATTCAAGACGAAAGTCGTGATGTGCCTGCCGCGCGGGGACGAAAGCTGGGAAGTCGAATTGAGTTTTGAGTCCCGCCTTCAGGCGGCTTCCGTGCCGCGTAAACGCGGGACTCAAAACAAAACCGAAAAGCGTATTTACAAAGGCGTTGTTGTCTGTAACGGGCATCATTGGGACAAGCGATTTCCAAAATACGACGGCGAATTTTCGGGCGAATGGCTGCACTCGAAAGATTATAAAAAAACGGAACAGCTTGCAGGCAAAAGAGTTCTCGTGATCGGCGGCGGAAATTCGGCGTGCGACGTGGTTTCGGAAGCGGCGCGTGTTTCCTCGCAAGCGCATCTGTCTTTGCGGCGCGGTTACTGGTTTTTGCCGAAGACGCTTTTCGGTCAGCCGAGCGCGGAATCTTTTGCTTTATATTTACCCGTATTTGTGCAAAGGGCGATTTTAAGAGTTTTCTTAAAAATCGTTGTCGGAAATTACGAAGATTACGGCTTACCGCATCCCGACCATAAACTTTTCGAGCATCATCCGACCGTTTCGAGCGAAGTTTTGCATTACTTAAAACACGGACGGATTGCGCCGCACAAAGATATTAAAAGATTCGACGGCAAAACCGTTCAATTTGTTGACGGCGAACAAATTGAAGTTGACACAATCGTTTGTGCGACCGGCTATTTTGTCAGCTTTCCGTTTCTGCCCGAAGGTCTGGTTCCTGTCAAAAACGGCAATATTGCACAGCTTTATGCCGGATTGGTCTTGCCCGATTATAAAAATCTTTATGTTTTCGGAACGCAGCAAATTCGCTACGGTGTCGGACCTTTAATTACGCCTGCCGCCGCGCTTTTGGCGAAAATGATAAAGTTGCAGGATGAAATGCAATTACCAATCGGTTTGGTGATGAAAGAATCGGGCGCGAAACTTCCGACGACACATTTAATTGACCCGATTTCGAGTTTGCGGCGGATGCGAATCGCTAATTGGACTCTGCCTTTGCTCTTGCGGAAAGAGAAAAAACTGCGGGAAAAATTTCAGGACAAAATCTTACCTAAACAAAATTTGTCACTTCAATCTAACCCGGATATGCAGGTTTTTTAACTATATCAGGTGCTTATCTTGACGATTTCGTATAAAAATTACGGAAAACGTAAAGTTTTGTAAAGGAAATTAGTCAAAATCCTTGATAAATACGTCAAAAACGTGTTTGGCATCGTGATTGCAAATATAAATAGCGGCAACTTTCCCTGAAAATGCCCCCGAAGTCGAAAGGAAAGAGGTAATTTGAAAGTAATGAAATTTTTAAGACAAATATTATTTATGATCTTGTTCGTCGTCGCTTTTTCGATGACGGCGACGGCGCAAAGAGACGATAAACAGGATCGTCCGGACAAAGATCCGCCGAAGATTGAACCAAAAGATAAAGATAGACCGAAAGACCGACCGAAAGACGATAATAAAGACCGACCGAAAAAACCGCAGACGGCGATTTCAGAAAACCGTTATAAACTTGAAATCAGTTCCGTTTGATAAACTGTCCAGTTAACCTCCAGGAAACAAAAAGACAGCTCAATTTGGGCTGTCTTTTTGTTTCTTTTGAAATCCGTTGAAAATTTAGCGGTAATGAATTACATTAATTACACATTTTTATTACTTGAACTTCGGATTCAGCAATTATAATAAAAATGATTTTACATTCAATCCAAAAACTTTATAGATAAAAAATTGCCGCCTGCTAAAGAGAAGATACTGATTGTTGACGACGAGCGTTTTGTCCGAATGACGCTCGGCGAAGCCCTGCGTTCGTGGAATTATGAAGCGTTTGAAGCGGGAAGCGTCGCCGAAGCGAAAACGCTTTTCGAACGCGAAGAGCCGAGCGTGGTTTTGCTCGATATTGATCTGCCGGACGGATCGGGACTCGATGTTTTAAGCGAGATCAAGGAAAAATTTCCCGACACGATTGCCGTTATGGTTACGGGCAATGTTGATGTCGAAAATACGGTTGCGGCACTGCGCGGCGGTGCGCACGATTTTATCGGCAAACCGATTCGCCTCGAAGAGCTGCGCGTGACGCTTCGCAACGCGCTCGAAACGCGCCAGCTGCGCCGCGAAGTGAAACACGCCAAACTCAGCAATGTCGAATTCGGCTTTTCAAACATTATCGGCGAATCGTCCTCGATAAAAAAAGCGATCGAACTCGGGCGACGAGTTGCCGAATCGGATGTCATGGCGATTCTTCTGCAAGGCGAAACCGGCACGGGCAAGGATTTGTTTGCGCGGGCGATTCATTCCGCTTCCGAACGACGCGACGCGCCTTACCTGGCGATAAACTGCGCCGCGCTTCCTGCGAATCTGATCGAATCGGAGCTTTTCGGCTATGAAAAAGGCGCGTTTACCGATGCCAAATCACGCAAGGAAGGTTTACTCGAACAGGCGCACGGCGGCACGATCTTTCTGGACGAGATCGGCGAACTCGAACTCGGTCTGCAGGCAAAACTTCTGCGCGTTCTCGAAGAAAGCAAATTTCGCCGCGTCGGCGGTTTGCGCGATATTCATTTCGATACGCGGATTATTGCGGCTTCGAACCGCGATTTGAAACGCGAATCGGAAGCGGGCGCGTTTCGGCTCGATTTATATTATCGTCTGTCGGTGATTCAGATTGATATTCCGCCGCTTCGCGAGCGCGGCGAAGACGTTTTACTGCTCACGCAGTATTACATCGAAAAAGCGAATCTCAAACGGCGCGGCAAACATTTAAAAGGCTTGTCGAAGGAAACCGCGCAGATTTTCAAAAATTACGGTTGGATGGGAAATGTCCGCGAACTGAGAAACGTCATCGAACGCGCTTCGATTCTCGAAGACGGCGAAGTGGTGACGACGGTTTTTCTGCCGTTAGATTTACTGCAAACCGCCGGACAATCCGCGAGCGGTGCGAAAAATTTCGCAAGTTTCACTCTGCCGGCGGAAGGCATCGCGCTCGAAACGGTCGAGGCGGAACTCGCAAAGCAAGCAATTGAAAGGACGGGCGGAAATTTGACGCGGGCGGCACAACTCTTGCACATCTCACGAGATCAGTTGCGCTATAAACTGAAAAAATCAGGCGATTACAAGGAAAATTTAAGCGACTAAATGGCGAACACGAAAAACGTCAAAAATCATACTGAAAAAAACACTCAAACCCGTGAGTTGCTAAAAGAACTATCCGACATCAAGTTCGCGCTTGACGAATCGGCAATTGTTGCGATCACCGACCAGACGGGAAAAATCACATACGTCAACGACAAATTCTGCGAAATCTCGAAATACAGCCGCGAAGAGCTTCTTGGGCAAGATCACCGCATCGTTAATTCCGCATACCACCCGAAGGATTTTATCCGTAATTTGTGGACGACGATTGCGGGCGGCAAAGTCTGGCGCGGGGAATTGCGCAACCGTGCCAAAGACGGCACGATTTACTGGGTTGATACGACGATCGTGCCTTTTCTCGACGAGCGCGGAAAACCTTATCAATACGCCGCGATTCGCTATGACATCACCGAACAAAAGCGGATCGAAAATCAACTGCTGCGCGCGCAGCGAATGGAATCAATCGGAACATTGGCGGGCGGCATCGCACACGATTTCAACAATATTCTTTCGCCGATCCTGATGGCGACTGAGATGCTTCAATTGAACGAATCCGACAAGGAAACGCAGCGCTGGCTGGCGATTATCCGCGAAAATTCCGAGCGCGGGGCGGATTTGGTCAAACAGGTTCTGACATTTGCGCGCGGAATGGAAGGCGAGCGTGTTTTCGTGCAGGTCAAACACATCATTAAGGATTTGGTCAAGGTTCTCAAACAAACTCTGCCGAAATCAATCAACGTCAAGAGCGATCTCGAACCCGATCTGTGGATAATTAAGGCTGACCCGACGCAGATTCATCAGGTTTTGATGAATCTCTGCATTAATGCCCGCGACGCGATGCCGCTCGGCGGAACACTCGTTCTCAACGCTGAAAATATTGAGCTGGACGAAAACTATGCGCGTGTCCATATAGATGCCAGGTCAGGCGAATATTTGATGATTTCGGTTTCGGACACTGGCGCGGGAATTTCGCCCGAAATTCAAGACCGCATTTTCGACCCGTTTTTTACGACCAAGGAAATGGGCAAAGGAACGGGCTTGGGACTTGCCACCACCATTACGATTGTCCGAAGTCACGGCGGATTTATCAATGTTTACAGCGATTTAGGCAGAGGCACGAAATTCTCAGTTTATATCCCGACCGTAAAACTCGAAGAAGGTTCGCAGAAAACCGTTCACGCCGGCTTGATGCCGCGCGGTTCGGGCGAACTTATTCTGGTCGTTGACGACGAGGAAAATATTCGTGAAATCACCCGCGCAACGCTCGAAAAATTCGGCTACAACGTTTTGACGGCGACCGACGGAACGGACGCGATGGCGATCTATGCACAGCAAAGTTCTGAAATCGGACTTATTTTAACCGATATTGCGATGCCTTATATGGACGGCACGGCATTGGTTCGCGCCGTGCGGAAGATTGACCCGCAATCGAACATCGTCGCGATGAGCGGTTTGATGAATTCCGAACAGACGGCTGAACTGCAGCACCTGAACGTCAACGCTTTTTTGTCAAAACCATATACGGCGGCAGCTCTGCTGAGAATTCTGGCGGAAATTTTCAAGAAGGATTAAGAAAGCTCAATTTTTTGATTTTGGTGAAATCCGCCTTTTATTTTTGCCGCGATTAACGGTGCAAAAACCAAAAACAGCAGACCGAAGCCCATCAAACCGCCGTTTGCAATATCGTAATCCGAAAAAATCCGTTCCCACGAAAGATTCAGCAGACGACCGAGCGAAATCTCAAATGCGGCGGTCAGCCCGAGCCACAACAACCCGACGCAGAGTAATTGCCAATTGTTGGCGGCGCGCAGCCAGCCGATGAAAAGATAGGAAATTGCCAGAATTATCAAAATTCCCGTAAAAACGCCGAGCTGGCGGGCGCGAAAATCGCCGATCAGCGGCTGAAGCAAAATAACGCGGGCTGTTCCGTGAAGAATTTCCGCGCAGATAATAACGAGCCAAACTTTCAGCCCGCGCAGCAATATAAATAATATTCCTTCGTTCATAGCTTTTTTTTGCAGAGAGTTTTGTTTTGCCGTCATATTTTTTTTCAATTGCCTCAAATATTTCAACGGCAAATTTTATACCCTCTGTTTTACGCCGAAAATAAGACGCAAGTCTTTTTGTTTGAGTGGCTTATTCAATCACTGTTTTTTGCCGGAAACTTCAGATGTGAAATTTTCCGCATCATATTAGTTTATCAGCGAAACACGCTTGATTGGCGGTTTCCGTTAAACCGTTCGGTTTGATGGATTTGTTCTTTAACTGCCGGAGTGATGATTTTTTAAATTGCGCGGCACATTGCTTGCGAATGAAATTTGCGGAAGGAGAAACCATTATGATTGCAGTCGAAGAAATGAGTAACGGACATATCAAGGAAGTTTTGCAGCGCGTCGGTTACGGGCATCTCGGATTGGCGCGCGGCTCTCATCCGTATGTCGTGCCGATAAATTATGCTTTTGACGACCCGTATATTTATATCTACACGACGGAAGGCAAGAAAACCGAGATCATCAAAGACAACCCGGAAGTTTGTTTGCAGGTCGAAGACGTGAAGAGCAAAAAAGATTGGCAAAGCGTGATAATAATCGGCGAAGCCGTTCAAATAAAAGAATTTGAAGAACGCGAACGGGCGCTCGAATTCATTCTCGCCTCGAATCCGACGCTGACTCCGGCAATCAGCATCCGCTGGATGGACAGTTGGGTGCGCGAAAATATCGAGGTCGTTTACCGGATTATGCCGCGAATGATGACCGGACGCACGACGGTCGAACACGCCGGAGCCGATAAAGAATTTTCCGAACAGGAAAAAAAGCGCAAATCAACGATTTATTGAAAATATATTCGATATTTTTAGTGCGAAAAAATTCGCGCTTTTTGTTTTGCTTGCGAAAAAAATCGCACACCTGTTTTTGAAAAACCCAATAAATACGGCGTTAAACATTGGTATGCGCGTTGCACGACAGTATTATAGCGATTCGTTTTTACGCGAACGAAAATTATTATAGGAGATAATGAAATGTTAAAAATTTACTGGACGCTTTGGGCGGCAATCGGATTGATGGCTTTGTTACTTTTTACAACCGGAAACTTTACTTTGATGACGCTGGTCGCTTTCGGCTTCGTTAGTTTCGGAATGATTTTTATGGGCATGATCGCAGTTCTGCCTTCGACGGTCGGACATCACGCCGTTCCGAAGCAGCCGAAAGTTAAGACTGAAAAAGTCAAAGCGGAAAAAAGCGGAATTTTTGATTCAAAACATCTTGCTACACGTTAAGAACCCGAAAACCTTACAAATTTCAAAAGAACTGAACCAAAAAAAGAGGCATTCCTCAAAGATGCCTCTTTCTTCTTTTAAAATGCCGCGCTGTCAAAATAAGTTGATCGAAATATTTCAAAAAACTCTTCCGTTTGTCTCAGTTCAGACTAAGAATTAAAGCTGTAATTTTTTGTTCTTTTTGCTCTTAAGGGAGTATTTATATGAGTGCTGTCACACAGACAGGCATTTTCAATTCGGTTAAATTTACTGTAAGCACGAGTCCATAAACTATTGTAAATTGCCGATCAGTTTTTCGTACGGCACAGAGAGTATTTTGACTTGTAAAAATATCCATTAGTTGAAACGGATTAAATCGAATAAGGGGTAAAGGTTATGACATTGGGGAATAGTGAAAAACAAAGAAGGAATTCTGCGACGACGTTTCAAAGTGTTAAAAAAAATGACCGGATAACAGACAGTTTTAACACTTACGGCGATTTGATCCGGGCAATAACAACTAAATTCACGGGTTCATCGGAAGCTGCGAAAGATGTCGTCGGAGAAATTTTTCTTGATCTTCTGCGAAATGCCAAACGCCGGCGTTCAGCCGATTTCGACGAACTTATTTTTATTTCGATAATTGCGCGGCGACATCTGATCGAACGGTCAAAAAAAATAGACCAACAATCCAAAACGAACAAGGCAAAAGGGTAACAAACAGTTCTGTTGAAAATGAATAATTTTTTAACTTTTCACCGGACAATTAATGGTTTTGATCATAAATTGCCGTATCACAAAATGGGCATTCGAGAGCCGACCGTGCGGTTTGATTATCTGGCTTTTCGCATGATCGAATTTCATAAGGAATTTAAGGCAACAAAGGTTTTAAGGCGTTTGAGCGGCATCATTCGGCGTGTTGTTGTAATCGTTCAGACATTTGTTGAGCGGTTCTCCGTTTTTATGGATACAATTACAAAAATTTTCACCCGCTCTCGTGCGAGGGCTGTTTTTAAATTGCCTCACGCATTGCGGTAAAGTGTTGCGCGGCTTAATTCTGTAAAGGCTCGGAATGCCGACCACGCAAATGACGACGGCGACAAAAACTCCGGCAAAGAAAAGCGTCGGGAATTTATCGCTGAGAAGCTGTTTGAAAAAAATGCGGAAACGCGCATAAAGCGAACGTATTCCATACCGGGAAAAGATGTCGCGCTGACCCGCATTTTCCTGAGTTTGAACATCGCTTTCAGGGCTTTTCTGATCTTTTATTTCATCCGCCAAACGATTAAAAGGCAAAATGTATTTCCATTTTTCATAATTCCAGCCGAGCAGATACAAATTCGCCAAAACCATCAAAGGCGCGGTAAAAAGCGAGCCGTCAAAACGCGTCGCATACGTCAGAATGCAAATATTCAGGATGATCGGAAAATAGAGAAACGCGCCGAGAGTAACCGTGCGCGGAATCAAAAGCATAATCGCCGCCGCTACCTGCACGATGCCGATAAACGTGTAGTAATAGCCCGTCTGGTGAAGCGCTTCCAGATAATGTCCCATCGGGTGATTAGCGTGCAAGCCGCTGGCGAACCGCTCGTCCATAATTTTGACCATTCCCGAAGGGAAAAATCCGGCTGCCAAAGCGAAACGATTAAAAATCGAAAAAAGCCAAAGCCAACTGTTTTGCTTTGCCTCGGAATGAAGCCGTTCGAATGTCGAAGAAATACTCATAAATTTTTAGAAAAAACTAAACACAGTAACAAAGATTAAAATGCGGCGCGTGTTATAGTTTGCATTTTTCTCGTTCGGCACAATATTTTTACAGGGAATTTTTAAGAATTCCAACTGACGTAAAATAAGCAGAAAAATTACCCGGCAATGGTCGAATTCGATTAAACTCAGCCTTTACAAAAAGATAGTATCTACTTTCCCTGTATTTTGTGTAATTCCATAATTTCTATACGGATTGCCTGAATCTTCAATCTGTTGATTAGAAAATTACATTAAGCTATTTGATGTGTCAAGAACTTTACATCATAAAGTAGTTTCGTGAAGAATTTTAGAAACACATAAATGCAGTCCAATTGGGGGTATCAAAAAACCGTTCTTAAACGTTAGAAAGGTGGTCGAATCACGTCGGCACATCAAATATACAGATGTCAAAATATTTGGCGGGAATTTAGGCAGGAAATAGAAAAGAGGCATTCTTCAAAATGCCTCTTTTCTATTTTTAATCTGGTGCCGACTACAAGATTTGAACTTGTGACCTATCGCGTGTGAAGCGAGCGCTCTACCACTGAGCTAAGTCGGCTAAAGTTTGATACAAAAGCGTTTATTTCATTTCGGCAAATCATCTGACAGCGCATCAACGGGAGAATCAACGGAAAAGGTTCAAAAACACATTTTCAACTATCCAAGCGTCGGGCTTTTCACCAAGATAAACCATCGGATAATTTTTATCAAACTGGTCGGCGGTCGGGTCTAAAATTCGCCCGTCCGAGAGTTCAAGCCAAACGTGGTCAATCTCGTATTCGCCCTTAAAAGTGTAGCCGTAAATAAGTTTGACATCTACTCCATACATCGTTAAAAGCGATTCCAACGGCGCACAAACCGCAAGGCACATAAAATCCGATGGTTTGCCATCTAAAATCCCTTTCCGAAAATCTTGTGTAAATTCTAAAATCTCGCTATCCGTCATTCCTTAACCTCCAACAAATCACATTTCCGCACCACCGAAACGCCGCCGATTCGGACGGTCGGTATTTTTTTATCGCGCTTCCACTTTCTGACAGTCGAAACCGACTTTCGCAAGATTTTTGCAACCTCTGCATCTTTCAACACGGCGGTCGAAGATTTCTCAGCCTTGTCCTGTATTTTTTGAGCAACAGCTTCGGCTAGTTTATCTAAAAACTCACTCGACGTTAAATCTTCGAGGGCGACGAACTGAATAATCTCTCTCATAAAATAAAATACCTCCGATGCGGACACCCGCACTTACTGCAACGGTCGTGGTTAGCGGTCAAATCTCCCTCAGCCATTTGTAATATTCCTTTCTACTTTCATCCGTCAGAAAGAATCCGCGCCGCGTTACGTCCACACAGATGAAACAATAGCCGCACTTTTCGCGCCGCAAATGTCTGCCGAAACTTCGCCGAATATGTTTTGGAAATCTAAGCAATCTTTTCATTTTCCATTTCCTCTTTCACTGTTTCAATCACATCATCAGGGAATTGATACCCGACATCTTTCAAATGAATCAATCTCGTTAAGAAATCTTCAAGCGATGTGTCGGTAAAAGATTCTCCGTCGTGCGGTAATCCGATTTTTACTTTGTCGGCTCGGTCAACCTCTCGCATTACCGCTTGATGCCGCGCAAACCATTGGTCGGACGTGTCTAAGGAAAACTCCACCGGCGGCGGCATCGGTTCGCGGAACACGAATCTGTTTTGCGCGATGTGCGTTTCATAACCGCTTTTCGATTCATAGCAATACAAATCGCACTGAAAATCGTTTGTGCTGAATCTGCAATAGCTCATTTATCTCTCTCCAAATACTGTTCACAAATATTGCAAATGCGTTGCGTTCCGTAATTGTAATATTTCCGCCGCCGCGAACATTTTCGACAAGCCGGTAATCCGCAAGCGAAACAAATAAGTTTCGTGTGCGCCTTTTCAAAGTTCGCGGCGGCGGTGCAGTTTTGATTTGCCACGTTACAGGGTGATCTTTCTTTCATTTTGCCTCCGCTTCCTGATAAACCTTCAACCATTTGGAATAGGCTTCGGATTTCGGGTCAATTTCGTTAATGGTTTCTATTATTTCAACTCTCATCCTTTCACCTCATAAGGATTTGGAAGCGGTCTCCACGCAACGATTTTCTGACCGTTCCACACTTGGCGTAAATTCATCACAACCGCTTTTCTTTCGCCGTTCGCGTTTTCGACCGTGAATAAATACCTGCCGCTTTCTTCCGGCAAATCATCCTTAGACTCCACAGGAATCCACATCAACCGCTCAGTTGCGTCCAACACTTTCCGCAGACGCTCGTTTTCGCCGTAAGCGTTCAAAGCATCGGCAAGCAATTCGCCGACAATGATCTTGAATTTCAATCCGCCGAGCGGCATCGCCAGTGTAGTGCCGCAGGCGGTCATCAGAACACCTTGACTTTTGTTGTATCTCAAAGGCAACTTATAATTTTTGCCTGCGATGTTAATTTTGCTCATCCTTTCACCTCATCTAAATATTTTTGAATTTATCGCTCATATTTTCATCTGCCCGTGACGGGCGGTTAAACTTTCTTAAGTAAATCAATCTTGGCTTGAATCTTTTCAGCCGAAGCCTCGCCCTGACGCGCCTGAATCCACTCCCTGAAAGACTGGCTGAACTTTTGCGCCGCCCCGCGCATCGTCAAATCGTTTTCGCGCAGAAGTTCGGTCAGCACCTTGCCGAGCCGCTTGCGTTCCAGTAATTGCGGCGTGATGACCTTTTCGCCCAAACAATCGGAACAGCTCATATCGAAGGCGTTTGCGCCGCCATACGGAACTATTCTGACCAAACCCACGCCGTCGCATTTCGGGCAGGCGTTTTCTAAAACTTCGGTCGGTTGTTTCTTTTCGCTTCTGACTAACATAATTATCTCCAAACCTCTGCCCGTGATGGGCGGTTAATATTCATAAGGATATTCTTCCGTTAAATATCCTTCATAAGCATCAGGATAGAGTTCCTTTGCTTCCTGTTCGCCTTCAAGATTAAACCAGAAACCGCCATCATTGACCGTTTCATTCACGCCGTTAAAATTACCTTCAAAAGTTTCACCGTCATCGCGGGTGAAACTTTCTAAACAAACGCCACCGCCCGGAACGTCAAGCAAACTACCGTCTTTTTTTAATCGCCGCCCGATATAAAGCAGAGTCAGCGTTTTTAATATTGTCGTTTGTGCGTTCCTTCCGATCACGACATCAATCGAGGAAATGCGAACACGGCATTTTGTCTTTCGCCAACTTAACTGAGTTTCGACAACATCGCCGACGTGAAAACGGTTGTGCTGTTTGCCCCACTCAATCGCTTGCCGTTCCAATGTTTGAAATATTTCTTTTGATTTCATAATTTTCTCCACTCCAAAACACAAAAAACCCTTTTCGCATTAAGCCTTAACTTTTCCACTTTCAGCCGCATTATTGGCTTCGACAAGTGCCGTTTTGTGGATTTTCAGCCACTTTTTACACATATCGAGATACATTTTGTATTCCTTTATCTGCTCAGGCGTGTAATCGTTATCTTTACCGATTTCTTCAAATCTATCGAACCACTCTTGAAGCGGCAGACGATAACAGCCGATCCGAACTTCACTGTGTGAGACAAGGTTAATAAAGTGTTTTGAACCTTGTATTTGCAAAGGCGGAACGGTAAACGCATCACCGTAAACCCGTGCATCACCGTAAACCCGTGCATTACCGTAAACCCGTGCATTACCGTAAACCCGTGCATCACCGTAAACCCGTGCATTACCGTAAACCCGTGCATCACCGGAAACCCACGCATCACCGGAAACCTGTGCATCACCGGAAACCTGTGCATCACCGTAAACCCACGCATTATTTTCCTGAGCCAAATTTTCGAGTTTCTCAACGAACCCGCCTAATTCGCCTTCGGAAACATCCGCGAAACTTTTCAGAGCTTTAATTCGATAAAGCGTCCGTCCGAAATGTTTAATAGTTTCTGTTGTTAATGTGTATTTCATCTTCTCTCCAAAACACAAAAAACCCTTTTCGCATTATACGAAAAAGGTTTAAGCGCACAAAAAACGGTATTTCTACCGCTTGCGGGTCTGTTAAAGTGTTGCAGGAATATTAAAACTTATTTCGCGCCGAAAAGCAAGCGCACGAAATGCATCAGGCAGAGCAGAAGGAATAATGCGGCGATGGTTAAGCCGAAAATGTTTGGTTTTCTTTTCATATCTGATAAAGAAAAGCCAATCGCTGGCGTTCCTTAAATAAATTTCTCGCAAACCGACTGCGCGGATGATTGTCTAAAAACTCGTAATTATCCAGAGCCGTCAGCGGCACGATGGCGACGGTGGCGAATGCGTCGGCTTCGATTTCGTTCTTGGATTCGATCAAGCCGAAGAAATAGGCTTCATACTGACTGCTGCTGTTGTGGAGATGATGCGAGATTTCGTGCCAGAGGTCGAACAGCTTTTTTAGCTTTTTCAGGCTCTTTTTCAGCACGATGAACGCCCTGCCTTTGCAGACGAAATAAAACGAGGTCGGCACGTCGGCTTCGATGACCGTGATATTTTCCTGTTTGCAAAACTCAAGCGCATCGTCTTCGGTCAAAGACCGCCGATTAAAGTCTTTGATTTTTACCCTGCGAAGAAAATTCATTCTTTGGAATCCCACGCCTTTTTCATCGCGTCTTCGATCTTCTTATTCCGTATCTTCTTTTCGCCTTTCATCTGGTAATCGGTAACGTCCGAAAGGTCGAAGTCTTCGGGGCGGCTGAATGCAACATCGTTGTCCAGATCGCGGACGGTTTC
>JALHNX010000052.1 GCA_022843305.1 Pyrinomonadaceae bacterium
TTCCATTGAAATGAACGGGGTAGATTAGTGTTTTTAGTGCAAAATAAATCTACTAAAACACTCGGTTCATTTCATCCTTCAAATTCAAATTTTCAAATATCTTTTGGCGAAGGTATTGTGAGATAAACAAACCTTTTTATTTTAATGTGATTCATTTTTTTTCATTGAGATACGTTCGGCTTTTCTGCTAACATTCTTCCAATCTTTAATTTAAAGCAGGAATAAAATGCATGAACTTTCAATCGCAATGAGTATGATTGATATGGCGACCGAAGAAGCCCGAAAACGCGGCGGCGTAAAAGTCAGTGCGCTGCATCTCAAGTTCGGTCAGCTTTCGGGTGTCGTCAAAGACGCACTGCTTTTTTCGTGGGAAGTGGCGTGTCAGGGAACGACGATGGAAGGTTCGCAGTTGGTAATTGAAGAAATTCCGGTGATCGTTAATTGCGCGGTCTGCCAAAAGGAGCGAACTTTGGCTTCGATAAACAAATTCTTCTGTCCGGTTTGTGCCGCACCCGCTTCGGAAATTTTGCAGGGCAAAGAGTTGATGGTAACGGCTTTGGAGATTTAATGACAGATAAACCGCGTTTAGTTCAAGTTCGGGAAAACGTGCTGAAACACAACGACGTTTTGGCGCGTGAATTACGCCAAAAATTTCATGATGCCGGAGTTTTCGTCGTCAGTCTGGTTTCAAGTCCGGGTTCGGGCAAAACCGCTTTTCTCGAAAAAACGCTTTCAGCCTTGCACGGAAAATACCGCGTTGCCGCGCTCGTCGGCGATCTGGCGACCGACAACGATGCGGAACGGCTGGCGCGTTCAAATGCGCCCGTCAAACAGATTGTTACCGGCACGGTTTGCCATCTCGAAGCCGCGATGGTCGAAAACGCGCTCGATGATTGGAACTTGCCGGAACTCGACTTTCTGTTTATCGAAAACGTCGGCAATCTCGTTTGTCCTTCGAGCTATGATCTGGGCGAAGATTTGCGGCTCGTTTTGATGTCCACGACCGAAGGCGAAGACAAACCGCTCAAATATCCGACGATTTTTAATACGGCGGATGTGTCCGTCATCACAAAAATTGACATCGCCGATGCGGTAGAATTTGATTTGGCAAAAGCAAAAAACAGCATTCAATCGGTTCGCCCGGGAATGCGGATTTTTGAACTTTCGGCAAAGTCCGGCGCGGGCATGGACGAATGGCTGGAATTTTTGCAGTCGAAATCTGCGAAAACGGTATTGGCAAGCGGGTAAACGGCGCGAAAGCTTATGGAAACGCGAACTCAAATTTTGGTGCGCGGAATCGTTCAGGGAGTCGGTTTTCGTCCATACATATTTTCGCTGGCAAACAAAAGCGCGCTGAAAGGAAAGGTTTTTAACAACGCGAGCGGCGTTTTCATTGATGTCGAAGGCGAAAAGCAAGCGATTGAGCAGTTCGTCAATGAAATAAAACTCAAACCGCCGCCGCTCTCGATTATCGAATCGGTCGAATTAAACAATCTTCAAATTCCTGCATTTTATAAAGATTTTCGCATTGTCGAAAGCGTCGGCGACGGCGCAAAGTTTATGCCGATCTCGGCTGATATTGCGACTTGCGAAGATTGTCTGAAAGAACTTTTTAACCCGCAAGACCGGCGCTTTCGTTATCCTTTTATCAACTGCACGAACTGCGGACCGCGTTTTACGATCATCGAAAATGTCCCGTACGACCGCGAGCAGACAACGATGCGCGATTTCGAGATGTGCGAAGATTGCCGCAATGAATACGAAAATCCGCTTGACCGAAGATTTCACGCCGAGCCGATTTGCTGTCCTGTTTGCGGACCTCAAATTGTTTTGAGTCCCCGCTTCAGCGGGCAAAATGATTCGGCAGAAAGCCGCCTCAAGGCGGGACTCAAAACAGACGCAATCAAGCAAGCAAAACAGCTTTTGGAAAACGGCAAAATTCTCGCCGTCAAAGGCATCGGCGGTTTTCATCTCGCCTGTGACGCTTTGAATAAAGAAGCGGTTGAAACCTTGCGAAAGCGAAAATACCGCGAAGATAAACCGTTTGCTTTAATGGCGAATTCGATTGCGGTCGTCGAAAAATACTGCGTCGTTTCCGAAGCCGAAAAAGACTTGCTTTTATCGGAAAAACGCCCGATCGTTTTGCTCGAAAGAAAACCGGACGCGAAAATTCCCGATTCAATCGCGCCGAATGTGAAAACGCTCGGATTTATGTTGCCTTACGCGCCGCTGCATTTTTTGCTGCTTGAAAATCTCGATAAACCTTTGGTTATGACGAGCGGCAATATGTCCGACGAGCCGATCTGTTATGAAGACAAAGACGCAAACGAACGCTTAAAAACGATCGCCGATTATTATCTTCTTCACAACCGCCGCATTCATCTCAGAACCGACGATTCGATCGTCCGCGTCAGAACCGCCTGCGTGAGCGGGCGGGTTTTCGGTAAAAGTTATTCAATTCAAAGTGCGAACTATTACCCGCCCGCTCACGCAGGCGGTTCTGACATTATCCGTCGTTCGCGCGGCTATACGCCCGCGCCGGTCAAAACTTCGTTTAAGTTCAAAAAACAAATCCTGGCATGCGGTGCGGAACTCAAAAATACTTTTTGCCTGACGCGCGATAATTACGCTTTTCTGTCGCATCACATCGGCGATCTGGAAAATCTGGAAACGCTTCGTTCTTTTACGACCGGCATCGAGCATTTCAAACGGCTTTTCAATCTCGAACCTGAAATCATCGCTTACGATCTGCATCCCGAATATCTTTCGACGAAATACGCACTTGAATCGGACGCGGAAAAAATCGGCGTTCAGCATCATCACGCGCATATTGCGAGCTGTCTGGCGGATAACCGTGCGGAAGGCGAAGTGATCGGCGTGGCGATGGACGGAACGGGTTTCGGATTGGACGGAAAACTCTGGGGCGGAGAGTTTTTCGTCGCGGATTTTCGGACGGCGGAACGCGTCGCGCATCTCGAATACATTCCGCTCGCGGGCGGTGCAAAGGCGATCCGCGAGCCGTGGCGCGTGGCGGCGGTTTATCTCGAAAAAACATTCGGCGACGGGTTTTTGGATTTGGATTTGCCGTTTGTTAAAAACTTAAACCGAAACGAATGGAAAACCTTGAAAAGTATGATCGCGGCACGAACAAACTCTCCCGAAACTTCGAGTATGGGCAGACTTTTCGACGCGGTTTCGTCGCTTTTGGGTTTACGAAATTCGGTTAATTACGAAGGACAGGCGGCAATCGAGCTTGAAGCGATTGCCGGCAAAAGCGCGGCGAAAAGCTATGAATTCGAGATTGATAAGAGTAGAATAATAAAAAGCGAAAAAGTTGTCAGAAAAGCGGTTGAAGATTTATTGAACGGTGTTTCCGTGCCTGTAGTTTCGGCAAAATTTCATTTGGCAGTTGTTGAACTAATTGCAAAAATTGCGCGGCAGATTCGGACGGAAAGAAACTTAAACCGCGTCGCGCTGTCGGGCGGAGTTTTCCAGAATATGTTTTTGCTTGAAAGAGTTTGCTATCTGCTTGAAAAAGAAGGTTTTGAAGTTTTGACGCACCGCCGCGTGCCGGCAAACGACGGCGGAATTTCGCTCGGTCAGGCGGCGATTGCCAACGCTCTTTGTCAGAACCGTCTGCGGTAGCGGGCGGGTTCAACTTTATTGACAAGGCTTCAAAATTGGAATTAACCCATCCGTTACCGCAGATGGTTCTGACAGGAGAACTTTTAAATATGTGTTTAGCCATTCCCGGCAAAATTGTCGAGATCATTGATGCGGAAAATTTTATCGCCAAGGTCGAGGTCGGCGGAGTCCGGCGCGGCGTCAATATCGGAATGCTCGACGACGTGCAGATCGGCGATTGGGTGCTGGTTCACGTCGGTTTTGCGATGAGCAAAATTGACGAAAAGCAAGCCGCCGAAACTTTGCGGACGCTTCAGGAACTCGGCGCGTATCAGGAGGAATTCGACCAGTTTAAAACGACGATTGATTAGATTTTATGACCAAAGCCATCGAAGATTTTTCGCAGTCTTTTTATCCGTTCCTGCATAAAGAAAATGCAAAATCGCAGGACTTGATGGAAGGACTGCGTTTTTCGCTGATGGAAAAAGCGCGCGAAAGCATCGAGGTCAAACAAAAGTTTTTTGAAGAAAACAAGGACGAAATTCTCAACGCATCTTTAACGATCGCCAGGGCTTATCATCGCGGGCGCAAACTGCTCGTTTGCGGCAACGGCGGTTCGGCGACCGACGCGCAGCATATCGCGGTCGAATTTATGCACCCGATCACCGTCGGGCGTAAAGCCTTGCCGGCGATCTGTCTGAACAACGATATGGCGATGGTCACAGCCGTTGCCAACGACGTGAGCTTCGCGGACGTTTTCGTGCGGCAGATCATCGCACTCGGTGTTGAGGGCGATTGTCTGATCGGAATCTCGACGAGCGGAAATTCCGAAAATCTTTTACACGCATTTCAGACGGCGCGGCGAATGAAGCTGACGACGATCGGTTTTGCCGGAAGCGACGGCGGAAAAATGAAAGAGCTGAAAACGCAGAATTTGCTCGATTTTTGTTTTACCATCCCGACTTCGAGCATTCACCGCGTCCAGGAATCGCACGTCACGCTTTACCATATAATTTGGGATATTGTGCATGAGTTTTTGCAACACAAATCTTTGTTGGAAGAATAGCGTTTTGAGTCCCGCCTTTAGGCGGCTTTATGCCAAAACAAGAGCCGCCTAAAGGCGGGACTCAAAACAAGCGAGGCAGTTATGAAATTCATAGACGAATACCGGCAGAGCGATTTGGCTTTGAAACTAGCGGAAAAAATCGCAACAATAAGTGACAAACCGTTGAAACTGATGGAAGTTTGCGGCGGACACACACACGCGATTTTCAAATACGGCATCGAAGACCTTCTGCCGCCGAACATCGAGATGATTCACGGTCCGGGCTGTCCGGTCTGCGTCATTCCTCTGGGAAGAACCGACGATTGTATTTCGCTCGCACTTGAACCAAACGTGATTTTCACGACCTTCGGCGATATGATGCGCGTGCCGGGTTCGCACACGAATCTTTTGGACGCGAAAGCGAAAGGCGCAGACGTGCGGATGGTTTATTCGCCGCTCGACGCTCTGAAAATCGCCAAGCAAAACCCGACGCGCCACGTTATTTTTCTCGCTTTGGGTTTTGAAACGACTTCGCCTTCGACCGCGATGACGATTCTTCAAGCCGAAAAAGACAACATCGAAAATTTCAGCGTTTTCTGCAATCACATCATGATCGTGCCGTCGCTCAAAGCGATGCTCGATTCGCCCGACCTGCAACTTGACGGTTTTGTCGGTCCCGGACACGTTTCGACTGTCATCGGCACACGCTGTTATGAGTTCGTGCCGCGTGAATACGGCAAACCGCTCGTCGTCGCGGGCTTTGAACCGCTCGACATTTTGCAGGCGGTTTATATGATCGTCAAACAAATTTCGGAAGGCAGAGCGGAAGTCGAAAACCAATACGGGCGCGTCGTCTCGCCGGACGGCAACTGCAAAGCGCTCGAAGTTTTATCCGAAGTTTTCGAGCCGCGCGATTATTTCGAATGGCGCGGGCTTGGCTCAATCGCGCACAGCGGAATGAAATTAAAGCCGAAATACGCGCAATTCGACGCCGAACTGAAATTCGACGTTCCCGGCTTAAAAGTCGCCGACCCGAAAGCGTGTCAATGCGGCGAAATCTTAAAAGGTGTCAAAAAACCGTGGGAATGCAAAGTTTTCGGCACTGCCTGCACGCCCGAAACGCCGATCGGCTCGTGTATGGTTTCCAGCGAAGGCGCGTGCGCGGCTTATTACAATTTCGGGCGTTTATCGAAAATCGCGCAGCGTTCGGCTAATTCGGGTGTGCGATAGTTTTCCGAAAGTAAAAGAATTATCGTCCGACACAGCCAACATCTTTAGCCTTATATAAACAATTAATTCTCATATCAATTTCTTTTTGCAAAAAAACTGCATAGGTGCGTCTTGCTGTCAATTGGTCATTACAACGAATACTTTCTCGATAATATTTTTGATTTAAATATTGTTAAGAATCATTCCAAATAATCCCAGTTTGGCAGCTATCACTTAAATGGATGCGGTGGTTAAAAAGCTGCATGGTCAAGCATCCCAACAATTAAATGAGAAAACACTTAAAAATTATTGACAACACTTTGACTAATGGTTGGGTGTTTTTAAATTTTAACAATTTTCAATTGGTAGAATGAAAAGTTTGCCTTTGAAGCATTAACTTCTACCAAAGGAGGACAAATGAACATACAGGACAACCTAAACTTATCGCGAGATGAAAATCAAAGAGTTCGAATCATAAATCATAATCAAGAGCCTGTTTCAATCCGCGGTGCCGAAACACCCGAACGGCTTGCAGAGGCTTACTTTAATGAAGTAGCCAAAATTTATGATATTGACGACCTGGAACTGAAGAGCGTAAATCTTAAACCTACCCGGAATTTGGTTGATGAAAAAGCGGCTTTCAGAATTGATATTGAAAGAATAAATATGGGTTCGGTAATTATTGCCTATTCCCAGACTTATTTCGGACTTCCGGTTTGGGAAGCGGCATTTAATATTGTAATTCAGGAAAATCCTCTTCAAGTTCTCAGCTCAAGCTCCACTGCCTATCACGATATTGAAGTAAAAAAACCTTCTGCCGAAAGTCTTAAACGAGCCGAAGGAATTATCGATAAAACCTTACCAAAAAATCTCTTTGAAAAAACTAAAGATCAAGACCAACGGGTAAAAATAAACCGGCGACGCTTGATTGTTTACAAATACGATGCTTCCAAGAGAATAATTGAACCCAGAGAAGAAGGTAATCAGGGATTTGAACGACCGCTCCCAACCCTGCCGTTACCGCCGGTATCGGACAAAATTAAAGATGGTAATTTCTATGTCGTGGAAGAGATTTTGTTTACGATGGCTGTTCCCGGTTGGTGGGAATTGAACTGGCGGGCATTTGTTGAAGTCGAAACAAGTTCGGTTCTTTATCTGCGAGCCTTGGTTGCCTGTGCCGATGCGCAGGTGTTTGCGACAGACCCGATGACGAAAACCGGAAATGCGGCGCACATCCCGAGTGCGACGGCGGCGACGCTTGATCCTGACCGAACTCTTGTCACTTTGGCAGGATTAGTTCCGCCGGTCATGGGCGTGCAGAGTCTGAGCGGCAACTACGTTACTCTGACGGATGTCAGCCCGCCGTCAACTTTTCCGACCACAACTATGCCTTTTCAATTTCAATATTCTTCGAGAACCGACAGTTTTGCCGCCGCTAACGCCTATCATCATTGCGACGGTTTTTTCCGAATGATGGAGGATATGGGTTTTAACGTCGGCACTTATTTCAACAATACGACTTTCCCTGTGACCGTTGACCATGCAATCGGCAATTTCATCAATGCTTTTTGTAATGGAAACGGCGGCGGAAACGGAATCGGGAACGTGATTTTCGCCCTGTCCGACACAACCGATCTTGTAAATCCTCTGGGAATTGCCGCTGATTGGAGAGTCGTTTGCCACGAAATAGGCGGACACGGAATTCTTTGGGATAATGCCAATTCAGCTAATTTCGGATTTGCTCACAGTGCCGGTGACAGTGTCGGCGCGATTCTCAACGACCCCGGTTCATTAGCTCCCGATAGATTTGAAACGTTTCCGTTTACATTTCTTTCATTGCCCGCCGGCTCACGACGATTTCACAACAGACCCGTTGCCGGCGGTTGGGGCTGGGGCGGTGCGAACGATACTAATGGATATAACAGCGAGCAGATTCTTGCGACGACGCTCTTCAGGCTTTATCGTTCGATGGGCGGAGACGCGGCAAGTCTTAACTCCAAAAAATTTGCCGCACGATTTGCGGTATATCTGATTTTCCGTTCCGTCGGTTTGGTGACACCCGGCTCAACTCCAAACGCTTTAAACTTTGAAGTCTTGATGGAAAGTGCCGATGCCTTCGATTGGGTTTCTACAAATCCAAGCGAAACACACGACGGCGGTGCCTATCACAAGGTCATTCGCTGGGCATTTGAAAAACAAGGTTTGTTCAGAGCCGTCGGCGACCCGAACACGTCGGAAGGAAGACCGCCGGCTGTGGATGTTTATATCGATGACGGTCGGGCGGGAGAATATCAATATTTGGCTAATCACTGGAGCTGCACCGATATTTGGAATCGTTTGAGTATCGGCGAAGGCGGCGGCGTTCACCAAGAACCGATTGTCGGAGCGACCAATTATGCTTATGTGCGAATCAAAAACAGGGGCGGTCAGCTAGCCACCAATGTCGTCGTCAAAGGTTTTCATTGTTTGCCCGGTGTCGGTTTGGTTTATCCTAACGATTGGGTCGCAATGACAACCCCGCAGCTCCCGGCACCTGATATTGCTGCCAATGACAATGTCGGCATAGTTGTCGGACCTTTTGAATGGACTCCGTCGCAAGTCGGGCATGAATGTATGTTTTTCAGCGTTTCCGCCGGAACTGATGATGTCAGTAACATTGATGGCAGAGTGTCGGGACCAATTCCCGAATGGCGTTTGATTCCGCACGATAACAATATCGGTCAGCGCAATGTCTCGCCTGTTCCGCCTTTGTGGGGAGGCTTGCAGGAATATATTAAACGTCATCCGTTCTGGGTTAATAATCCGTTTGAACGACGGGTTAAGATTAAACTTACTCCCGTCCTTCCGAGATTCCTGACAGAACTCGGATGGGAATTGACGTTTGCTAATGCGGGAGGCGGTTCTTTTTCTTTATATCCCGGAATGACTAAGAAAATTGATCTAGCCATGAAAGCGGGTAGAGAATTTGATAAGGAAACGGTTGAGAGAAACAAAGAGGATAATACTATCAACATCTATGCTTATGCCGACGGAATGTTGATGGGCGGGATGGCTTATCAGTTTGATACCAGCTTAAAAGAACTCCAGCCGACAAAAGAGGAAACGCAAAAATGTGACAAAATTGCCAAAGAACTTTTGGACTGTGTTCATATTCCGAACCAGAAAATTAAATCAATCCAAATTAAACGAATTACCTTGAATATTGACTTTGAAACAGATGATGATTGCTGATAAAAAGTCGAAACTTAAACAAAGGTATTAGTGAAATCAGGGTAGATATAATATTCCTGCATAAAAATTGTTAAGAGGCGGTTTCAATGCCGCCTCTTAACAATTTTTAGGCGTTAGCGCGTTTGCAATTGCAATAAATATTCAATCGTAATTTGCGCTGTTTCGCGCATTGACAAAAGTTGCAGATGAGCCAAAGATATAGATAAAAATATGACCGACATATTCGTAACAAATCCGCTTTTCGAGCGCGTCGAACGGGCGCGGCGGCGAACGCGGAAAATTCGGGAAACGCATATCACGCTCGCGCACGGCAGCGGCGGACGCGCGATGCACGATCTGGTCGAAGGCTTGTTTTTGGAATATTTCAAAAATCCTCTGCTCGAAAAGCTCGAAGATCAGGCGGTTTTTGAAATTCCGGCGGGCGCGAAAAAGCTCGCTTTTACGACCGATTCTTATGTCGTTGACCCGATATTTTTTCCGGGCGGCGACATCGGCGCGTTGTCGGTTCACGGCACGGTCAACGATTTGGCGGTGAGCGGTGCGCGTCCGCTTTACTTGAGTGCCGGATTTATTATCGAAGAAGGTTTTCCGATTGAAGATTTGCGGCGCATCTGTGCTTCGATGCAGAAAGCCGCCGAAGAAGCGAATGTCCAAATCGTCACGGGCGATACGAAAGTCGTCCAGAAAGGCGGCGCGGACAAAATTTTTATCAATACGGCGGGCATCGGCGTGATCGAAACCGACGCGGAAATTTCGGCTTCACGCGCCGCAGTCGGCGATAAGGTTATCGTCAGCGGAACGATCGGCGATCACGGCACGACGATTTTGATTGCGCGCGGCGAACTCGATCTGGAAACCGACATCGAAAGCGATTCGGCTTCGCTCAATTCGCTCGTCGCGGAAATGCTTGACGAAGCCGAAAAATTGGGTGCAATTAACCAAATTCACGTTTTGCGTGACCCGACGCGCGGCGGCGTGGCGACCCTCTTGAACGAAATAGCGATGAGTTCCGATGTCTGCATCGAAATCCGTGAAAATTTGATTCCGGTGCGCGAAGAAGTCAAAGGCGCGTGCGAGATTTTAGGTTTAGACCCGCTTTATGTCGCTAACGAAGGCAAATTGATTGCGGTGGTTTCCGCTGAAATCGCCGACCAAATCATCGCGCGGATAAGAGAAAACCCCAACGGTCGGGGGGCGTGTATTATCGGCGAAGTCAAAGCCGAACCGCAGGGCATCGTTTCGATGACGACCGGTTTCGGCGGCACACGCATCGTGGATATGCTCGCCGGCGAACAATTGCCGCGAATCTGTTAATTGAAATAAAAATTTAACCCGATCTCTCTTTCGTCTTCAAAACGAACGCATTTCCTACATCTTTTGAATCATAACGATGACCATTGCCTTTTCGCCTGACATACGGTTATACGAAATCCAGTAACCGGCATCTTCGTATCGCACCATTTTGTAAATCGAGCCGTCGGGTTTTGCCTGCAATTCTACAGTCTTTCCGAAAACATCGGCAAATGTCGGCGAGGCGGCGTGTTCGGCATCGAAAACCGTCGAGATAGTCCGCACTTTTTTATCGGCATCAAGCAAAATCTGCGCGTTTTCCGTCTCCGAAAATATATAGAAAAAGCCTGCCGCGTCTTCGGATTTCGGTGCGCCGAGCTTTTCGCGCACCTGATCGGCGGTCATCCCGATGGCAACGCCTTTATAGCTTTGCCAGACGGGCAGATTCTTTTTACCGTTAGTTTGCGCGTTGACGCTTGCCAAGAAAAGGAAGAAGAAAATCAGCAGAAACACAACTATACGGAAAGGAGAAAAGCTGAACGAATAATTATTTTTTGTCCTGGTTAACATTATCTGCACCTCCTTAAAAGTCTTAAAATAAATAAAAGAGCGTTGGATAAATCCTTCCCCGGCTTGTCAAAATATTTTACAGATACTCTGCGCGTTAACCATTCATTTCAGCCACATCATAACGCCGTTTGCCGCGCAGAGCAACCGCCCGAAAAAACACACTGCTTTATTTGTTATTAAGAGTTTTTTATATTTCAAAAAACGTCCGGTATAAGTCGTTCCGAATCAAGAAAACTCATTGAACGTCTCTTTGAAGCGAGCATTTTAATGAGAGCGGATTTCAGAAGATTGAAATATATGAGATTCAGAATAAGTGAAAGGTTACTTTTACCACATATTACCTCTCACTTTTCACTTATTCCGAAGTTTTGTATCGCTGTTGTAGGAATTTCGCTCTGATTATTTCTTCGCGCCGGTTCTTTTTAAAATTTCTCTGGTTGCCGCCTCTTTGGGCGAAACGCCTTTGCCTAAACGGCGCAGAAAGGTCATCAGGTTGATATTAAATTTTTTGCCGACTTCGGTCAGCGTGTATTTTTCGCCGTCTATTTCATAGACTTTTCCCAGCTTTCGCGGAGGTTTGACAATCGGTTCTAGACCGAGCGACTGCTCGATGCTGTAGCCTTTGGCGCGGCGGTTGGCGTAAGTGCCGACATCAATGCCGATCCTGCGGCAGGCTTCGCGCAGGCTTTTGTAAACCACGCCTTTGACTTCGAGTTTCCACGGCGATTCTTTTTTCTCTTTCGGCGGCGGCGGAACGTAATCTTTTCTGAGCTTCGGCGGAAGCAGTTCCGTTCCGCGCAGTCCGCGATGATAACGGCGGTAAATTAACGATTCTTTTAAGCCGTAAGCGCGCGCTATCGAAGGCAGGTTTTCGTATTCCACGCCGTCAACCGTGTGCGAGCCGAGATGCGAAATGAGAGTTCTGCCTTTCGGCGCGGTCAAGGCTTCTTCGATTGATTTTCCTTCTCTGACGCGTTTAACAAAAGTCGGAATGCTGATTCTGGCAATGTCCAGATTGTCCTTGTAGCATGCCGAAAATGATTGATATTCCTTTCCGCGAAATTTAAGTATCATTGTTAAAAACCTTTTGAAAATTATTTCCGATTAAAATTAATTGCCTGAAGTTAACGCTTATTCAGCTTGCTTAGGCGCGATGGTTTGGTTGCCGCTTCGAGATAAGACATTCCTTTTTCGACGCGCCGTTTAAACGTACTCGGGTCAACGCCGTATTTTTTGGAAATGTCGTTCAGACACAGTTTTTCGCCTTCAATTTCATAAAGCGTCGAACCTTTGCGCGGACGTTTGGGAACGGGCGCGAGACCGAGTGCCTGTTCGACGGTGCAGCCGCGATTGCGGCGGTTTCTGAAAGTATGAATCTCGATGCCGAGTTTGCGGCAGGCTTCGCGGACGCTTCGGTAAACAACGCCGTCCGCTTCTAACTGCCAGCGCGAAGGCGGTTTCGGTTTCGGCGGCGGCGGTGCGTAATCTTTTCTGAGTTTCGGCGGAAGCAGTTCCGTTCCGCGCAGTCCGCGATGATAACGGCGGTAAACCAACGATTCCTTTAAACCGTAAGCGCGGGCGATTGACGGCAGGTTTTCATATTCGATACCGTCAACCGTATGCGAACCCAGTCTTGTAACCAGCGTTCTGCCTTTCGGCGCGGTTAATGCTTCCTCGATGGATTTTCCTTCTCTGACGCGTTTAACAAAAGTCGGGATACTGATTCTGGCAATGTCCTTGTTATCGTAATAACATTCCGAAAATGATTGATATTCCTTCCCGCGATAGACAAGTTTAACCGGCGTTTTATCCATAATTACTACTTTACAGAAGCTAAAATCAAAGCGTTTGAATATGATTATAACAAAACTGCGCTTTGAATAAAGAGTCCAGTATTTATTTCACAAAAATAAAGAAATCGGAGTTGTAAAATCTGTGGTTTTTGGCAGTTTGTTTTGTGCGGGTATTTATCCGAAAAGACCTTCGGTAATGCCTTTTTCGTAAATAATCAATAAACCGAATGCGATGCTGACCAGACCGGCGACGCTTTGCAGAAGATAGTTGAAGCGGTTGAAACGTCCCGCCGTCAGGTGAAACGGCAGACCGACGAGAAAGCTCATCAGCATCATTCCGCCAATCGAGCCGATGCCGAAAATTATGATGTAAAGCAGTTTTAGAGTTTGTGTTTCGATAGTCGGAAGATAAAGAAGCATCATCCCGCCGCTGCCCGCAAGTCCGTGAATCATTCCGATGACCAGTGCGCGCGGGCTGAATTTTAAGCCGTGATGCGTGTGCGGTTCGTCCGTCTGCGCGTTTTCGTGAATATGCGGGTGAACGTGTTCTTTCGCGCCGTGTTCGTGTTTGTGAAAATGAAGTTTCCCGCCTTTTAAGAGTTTTCGCAAAACATTTAAACCGAGAAACGTGAGCATAATTCCGACACCGAATTCCAAAATCCGTGCGGTTTGTTCGCTGATCTCGAAATTCAGAAGCAAAACGAAAATGCCCGCGAGAAAAAGCGAAATCGTATGTCCCAAACCCCAAACGCCGCCGATCAGCGTCGAACTCCAGAGACTTTTGCGCTCCGACACAATCGTTCCGACCGCCGCCAGATGATCGGCATCCGTCGCGTGCCGTAAGCCGATGAGAAAACCGAAACCGAGAATGGCAAAGGTCGCTGCGCCTGTTAATAAAAGGATTTCGCCCATAGTGTTACGTTTCTCGAATTTATGCTACCGAGTTATAACAGATTACCGCACCGATGCACGCAATCACAAATGCGCTCGCCACGGGTAGCGTTTTAATAATCCGGCTTTCCGCAAAACGCGCTCCCGCAAAAGCCTTTCCGACATAAAGAAAAACGAGTCCGACCGCCGTTAAGGTCGCCGCCAGACCGAAGCTGAAAGCGGTCGTCAAAACAAGTCCGTAACCGACGCGCCCGAGCGAAATTGCCGAAAGCATCAAAACGAGTGCCGACGGACACGGCAATAATCCGCCCGAAATTCCGAGTGCCAATAAACTTTTCCAGGAAATTTCTTCCGGCGGCAGATGCGAATGCGTTTGCCCGTCGTGCGTGTGCGTAAACGCGCTGTGTTCGTGGTGATGTTCGCGGTCGTGATTGTCAGAACCGCCTGCGTCAGCGGGCGGGTGAACGTGCGAATGCGAGTTCTCGTCGTGCGAATGAAAATGTTCGCCGTCATGATGTCCGGCTTTTCCCCAGCCCAATGCCGAAAAAAGACGCGATTTAAACATCGTCAGACCGATATATAAAACCAATAACCCTGAAACAAAACTCAGAAACGGCAGCAATTTTTCGGGCAGAATATAATTTGAAGCAAAAAGCGTGACGAGTCCGAGTGCGAAAACGCCGAGCGTGTGCGTTACCGTCACGGTCAAGCCGAGAAATGCGGCATGTTTGACCGTTCCGCGCGAGCCGACGAGATATGCGCCGACAACCGTCTTGCCGTGTCCGGGCGACATCGCATGCATTGCGCCCAAGCCGAACGCGAGCAGCAGACCGAAAAACGCAATCGCGGGCGTGATTTCGGGAATGGCGATCAGTTCGGCGAGCCGGTCTTTTTGAATTGCGACGGTCGTGTGTCCGTCGCGGTTTTGCAGCGGTTTCGCGTTTTCCGGCGCGGCTCCGGTCGAAAACGCGAAAATGGCAATTCTTTCCGTCAAAGGCGCGTCGAGATTTTCCGGCGGATAAGCCTTTAATTCATCGGTTACGCCGCTGCCGAACGCCGTCGAATCGAAAATATTGACGCTGCCGACGCGGTTCAAAACGATTTCGTTCCAGCCTAATCTTTCGGCGTAATTTTTGTTTTCAAAACGAACCTCATTAACCGAACCGGCATTTTCCAAATCGCCCGCGAGATTCCATTCGATGCGCAAAGTCGAAAGCCCGCCCGCGCCTTCGGGCAGTGAAACGTTTTTCGATTCGGCGCGAATTTCCGCCGGCTGATTGTTAACAGTCAATGACAAATTCGCCAGAATTTCGGGCGTAATGCGTTCGGCGTAAGCATTTAATTCTTCCGGCGAAAGCGTTCCGTTTTTGTCCGCATCAATCTCGCTTTGCAGTTGAAATGTCGGAATTTCCGCCATATCGAGAACCTGCCGAATTTTTATCTTTGAACTTTCGACTTCGAGCCGCGAATATTGATTGACGCTGAAATTTCCCAATGGATGCGCCGAAACGGAAACCGCCAAAAACAAGAATGCGATAAAAATGTAAAAATGCTTCATAATATTTTTCAACCGCGAAAGACTCGAAAAATGCGAAAATTTGTTTTCTTTTTTAGCAAATTTTGCGTCTTTCGCGGTTTATATTTATTTCAATTCCGCCAAAGCCCGCCGCGCGTTTTCGGCTTGCAGCAGATCGAAAGCGGGGTTGATCTTCAAAGCCGTTTCGAGGTGTTTTTTTGCTTCGGCGCGATTTCCCAGATTTTTTTCGATCATTCCCGCGTGATACAAAATTCGCGCTTCGTTCGCTTTCGGATCAAGCGCGGCTGAAATCGCCGTTTTCGCTTCCGCGAGCCGTCCTTTTTTATAAAGCGTCCACGCCAGAGCGTCAGCGGTAAAAATATCCTTGCGCGTTTCGTATTCGCGTTTTGTAATTGCTAAAGCCTCGTCCAGTTTCAAATCGCGGTCAGCCCACAAAAGCGCGAGTCGTTTTTGGTCATCGTTTCCGCCGATCTTCTGCTCGATGACTTCGACCAGCTCGTATTGCTCTTTGGCTTTATCAAAATTGTCCTGTTTCGTGTAAATATCGCCGAGCAGAATCGCGGTTTCGGCGTTCGGAACGCGGTTGTTGGCATCGCTCAAAAACCTGATCGCCGCTTCAAAATCTCCTTGCGCGGCGCGGGCGCGTCCTTTTCCCGCAAGAGCGAGATGATAGTTCGGAAAATTCTGCAAAGCCTCGTCGTAAACCTTTTCGGCTTCCGCGTATTTGCCGTTTTTCCAAAGCTCGTCGCCGAGCCGGACAAGACACCAGCTTTGCGCTTCTTTATCTTGCGGATCGGCGGTGCGGGCGGCGGTTTTGAACATTTCGACCGCGCCGTTGTGGTCGCCGTAAAGCGAGCGCAGATGCCCGACGCGCGCATAAGAATTAGAATTCGGCTTCAGATCAACCATTTTCTGCGCTGCTTCAACTGCTTCCTTATAATTGCCGAGTTCGATGTTCGCATCCGTCAAAACGCCGTAAACAAAAGCGTCGGTCGGAAATTCAGCCTGCAGTTTTTTGCCCATTTCCAGAGCTTCCGCAAAACGATGAAAAGTTAAGTAAAGCGAGGCTTTCAGCTTTCGCGCCGAAACGTCTTCGGGCGTGATCTGTAATGCTTTATCAACGGCGGTTTCGGCTTTTGAATTCAAGCTGAAATCGCCCGTCTCGCGCGCTTTTTTGACATAAATTGCGGCAAGCTGAACGTAAGGTGTCGGCGAATCGGGAACTTTTTCGATGAGCTTTAAAGTTTCGCTGATTTCTTCGTCTTTCGCTTCAGCGGGCAGGTTGTAGTTTGCCGCTTCGACCTTGCCCGGCTCGTTTGTGTTCGTTGAACAAGCGCCGTTTGTAAGAATTAAGAAAACTGCCGCGCAAATAGTTAAGAATTGAAAATTTACCTGTTTGTTTTTCATAAACTTGATTGTCAGAACCGCCTGCGTCAGCGGGCGGGTTATCGTTTCTTTATAAAATAATATCTACCGACAGTTGACCCGCCCGCTGACGCAGGCGGTTCTGACTTTTTTACTTACCTGACATCGCCTTTTTCATCAACGATCGGCAATTTTGAAGTCCGCTCTTTGCCTTCAAACAAAGGCGCGTTTGAAGTGCGCGGCTGATTGCCCTGATTCGGCGGAAGAAGATACGGAAAGCGCGTCAGAAGCGGTCCTTCCGGGTTGGCACTGACACCGTCGCCGAGTTGGTTGTTCGGTGCTTGATTGGTAGCAGGCGTGAACGGCGTTCCGCCCGCGACTGCGCGAAGGGCGATGTCCGTCACGTCGTCGAATACTCTTCGTCCGTTGGGAAATCCGGCAACGTCGCCGCCGAGCAATCCGAGACGATTCATATTCGCAATCGGCGTAATCGGAATCGCCGTGTTCAGACGCAGATATTCGTGCGGCTGACCGTCGGAAAGAAACGTCGTGTAATTCGGTCCGGTCGCGGCATTCACGGGAATTCCCGTCGCAAAAATCGCGACCAGATCGTTACGCGGCGGCGGCGGAATCGTGATGCCGAAAACCGCGTTCAAAAGCCGCGCGATCTCGGGATCGAGAACAAACGGCGCGGCAACCGCGTCATTAACCGGCGAAAGCGCGTTGAAAGCGTCCTTCAAACGAAGCGGAATAACGACTTCGTTGACCAAAGGATTGCCGAGACGCGAAACCTGCACCCAATCGCCCGCGTGAAGCTGCGACGAATCGTTCTGGATAACGCGCGTCGTGCGGCGGCTCGCGGTTGCCCAGACACCGATCACCGCATCGGGCGCGGTCGGACCCGACGGAACGGCGCGGTTGCGCGTTAAATCCTGAATCGGAACTTCCAAAGCGATCGTGCTGACGTTGTAGCCTTTGGTCGAATCAATTCCGCCCGTCGGCGTTAAAGGCGCGCGTAAGTTAAGCGCGTCGAAAACGCCAAGGTCAATATAGAAATACTCGTCGCGGTTGCCGGCAAAAACCTTTCCGCCGTTGCTTAAACCGTAAACCGCCGGTAACCCGAGATTTTCTTCATAATTCGGCGTTACGCGCGGTCCGATATTGGCGGGCGGCGTTCTGAGTCCGGCGGCGATCAGCTGACCACGGCGACCCGAACGGCGGTCAACGCGGCGGACGGTATAAGTTTGCGGCATATTGTAATCAGGATCGGTCAGATTGCTGATCACGCCGTCCTGATTAACGGTTGACTGTCCTAAAACCGTTTCGCCGTTGACGATTTCCGTCTTGAATTGAAATTGATAAGTAACGTCTTCAAGCCCGTCGCCCGTGTTGTCAATCTTGATCTCATACAAAACCGTGTCGTCAAAACGAAACCACTGCGGTCCGCCCGACGGCTCTTGCAGCGGAATATAGTTGGCAATCAAGGTAACAAAACCTTCGCGTCCCGCTTCGACGCTTCTGAAAGCATAAGTGTCCGTATTATCGGCAAATCTGTCCATCGAGATCAGCGGCGCTTCGGCATGGCTCGAAGCCCGCGCGGGAATTGCCGATGTCGAAAAGATCAAAGATAATCCGACTAATCCAAGTCCGATTTTTTTAACTAAATTTTTCATTATTTTCTCCCATTTTGATTTGGGATTTGGGATTGGCGATTTCGGGTTTGTTTATAGAGAAACGTATTGGTTCCTAAATAGACAAATCCGAAATCCGAAATCCAAAATCCGAAATCGAGTTAGTGTGTATCGTAAGCGGCAAGCGGGAAATCACCGTTTTGCCCGAATTGCGCTGTCGTAAACGTGCTGTTTGACGAGCGCAGAACATAGAACACGCCGTCTGACTGCCGCCAAACCGCAATATCCGTTTTGCCGTCGCCGTCATAGTCGCCCTGCGCGGCAAAATCCGGCTTATTACCGAGTTGCGGCGCGGAAAATCCGCCGTCCGACGAACGCAGAATAAACCACGTATAATTCGTTCCCTGACGAATAACCGCAAAATCGGTTTTACCGTCGCCGTCATAATCGCCCGGAACAACCACATCGCCCGACTCGCCCCATTGAACAGAGGTGTATCCGAGCGTACTTCGCAGAGCGTAAAACGTTCCGTCGCGGAATGTTCCGAGATCGAAGCGTCCATCGCCGTCGTAATCGCCCGGCGCGACCACATCGTTTTCGAGACCGAAAACTTCGACGCGGAAGGTATTTGTCGCGCTCAGGTTGATATACCAAACCATCTGTCCGTTTGTCCGCCGCACAACTGCGAAATCGGTTTTGCCGTCGCCGTCGTAATCACGCGCAACGGGTTCGTCGCCGTCTAAACCGAACTGGTAAAACTGCACTGCGCCGTCCGAACTTCGCAAGACATACCAGACACCGTTTTCGGGTCGCCAGACGGCAGTATCGGCGCGTCCGTCGCCGTCAAAATCGCCCGGCGTTTGAACGTCGGTCGGCACACCGAACGGATACCAGTAAAACGAATTATTGGAACTTCGGCTGATAATCTGAAAATTGTTTGAAAGCCGGAAAACCGCGTAATCGGTTTTGCCGTCGCCGTCAAAATCGAGCGCCGTTCTGCCGGATGCCGCCGAACCCGAACGAATCGCCAACCCGCGAAGTGCCGCTGCGCCGCCGACCGGACCGACGAACGAAGCCGCACCGGTCGCAAGATTGATCGAATATAATTTAGAAGTCGTTTCGCCGTTGACCTGCAAAGCCGCGAGCGCCGTGTTGCTTCCCGGCACGATGTCGAAACCGTTCGCCGCCGTCGCATTGAGACCGAGTGCGCCGACCGCCACGAGCGTTCCGTTGTTCGGCGGATTCTGGATGTAAAGCGTGTCGTTGCCGGTATCAATATCGTAAAGCGTCGTCGTTGTCGTTCCTGCAAAACTATTCGTATAAGCCGCCGCCGTGACGCTCGGCGTTCCCGGATTGAGCGGTCCGTCGGTTGCCGTTAAGCTGCCGTCGTTCGGATTCAGGCGCAGGTTTTGCCCGGTGTTCGACACAACGCGGATGCGGTCAACCGTCGGGTTGAAATCGAATCCGAAATCCGTGCCGTTCAAGGTGAACGCGCCTGCCGCGCCAATCGCGGTTGCCGCACCGTTTGCCGGGTTGATCGCGTACAGACGACTCGTGCTGCCAAGCCCGAAAAGCTGTCCGGTCGCGGGGCGAAAATCTATTCCGAGAATATTTTCGCCCGGCTGCAAACCCGTGATCGCAACCGTGCCGGAAATCGTGTTCGGTCGCGCCGTGTTAAAGGTGACGAGCTGATTCGCAGTCGTTAAACCGATCGCCGTAAAACCGCCGGTCGAGCCGGTTTCCGCCGCTAAACCGCGCAGCGAATTTACGCCGAGTCCGATCAGACCGACCGAAGTTGCCGCGCCGGTCGCCGTGTTTATCGTGTAAAGACTAGTTAAAGCCGCGACCGTTAAAGCCGCGTAAGCCGTATTGTCGCCCGTCGAAATATCGAATCCGTTCACGTCCGTGACGTTAACACCGAGCGACCCGACCAGAACGAGCGTTCCGTTATTCGGCGGATTCTGCAAGTAAAGAGCATCGGTTGTCGTGTCAATATCGAAAAGCATCGTCGCGGTCGCGCCGTTAAAGCTGTTCGTATAAGCTGCCGCCGTGACATTCGGTGTTCCCGGATTTAATGCGCCGTCAACAATCGCCGCGCCGTCGTTCGGATTAACGCGTAAGTTTTGTCCCGTGTTCGAGACAATGCGGAGGCGGTCAACCGTCGGGTTAAAATCAACCCCGAACGACGTTCCGCTGAGTGGTGTTGAAAGTGCCGCAACAAACACCGCCGCGCCGGTCATTTTGTCAATCACATAAAGACGGCTTGCACTGCCCAAAGCGTAAAGCTGTCCGGTCGCGGGGCGAAAGTCAATTCCGACAACGTCTTCGCCCGGCTGTAAGCCGGAAATCGCGCCGACGGTCGCCACCGTTCCGGGCGTTGCCGAATTAAATCTGACCAACTGATTCGACGTATTCACGCCGTAAAGCGTCGCGGCATTGACGCTTAAAACCGCCGCGCCGAAAAATAAAACAAATAAAAAAGGCACTGCCAAAAAAGACCTGTGCCTTGCAAAAGTTCCTCTAAACATTAAATTCCCTCCCTTAAACGCTAATTTACCCTTGATAAATTCGCTTGAACATTTCGCGCCTCCGAGCGCGAACAATTATAAATTTTTCTTTGCGAAAAACAGAAAAAGTTTTTCTTATGACAGCTTATTCGTGCGGGTTTTAAAATTGGATTCGTAAAAGGCAAAAAAATTCAAATTTTTACGGCAAGTGCTAATTTACTCGAAAATTTGTTATTGTTATTATTTCGGTTTTTACCGAAAATCTTGTGTATTAAGTATATGAACCCTGAAAATATCAGAAATTTCTCCATCATCGCTCATATTGACCACGGCAAATCAACGCTCGCCGACCGCATTTTGCAATTAACCGGCGCAGTTTCAGACCGTGATATGGAAGAGCAATTGCTCGACGATATGGATCTCGAACGCGAGCGCGGCATCACGATCAAATCGCACGCCGTTCGCCTCGACTACAAAGCCAAAAACGGTCAGCAGTATATTTTGAACCTGATCGACACGCCCGGACACGTAGATTTTTCCTACGAAGTTTCGCGCTCGCTGTCGGCTTGCGAAGGTGCGCTTTTGATTGTTGACGCATCGCAGGGCGTTGAAGCGCAAACGCTGGCAAATACTTATCTGGCGATTGAAAACGACCTCGAACTTTTGCCGGTTCTCAACAAAATTGATCTGCCGTCAGCTGAACCCGATAGAATTAAAGAGCAGATCGAAAACATCATCGGCTTGGACGCGAGCGACGCGGTTTTGGCTTCGGCTAAAACCGGCATCGGCGTTGAAGAGATTCTCGAACAGATCGTCAAAAAAATTCCCGCGCCGAAAGGCGATAAAAACGCGCCGCTGAAAGCCCTGATTTTCGACAGTTGGTATGACAGTTATCGCGGCGTAATCGTCCTCTTCCGCATCATCGAAGGCACGATCAAAAAAGGCACAAAGATAAAATTCTTTAACACCGGACGCGAATATCTGGTTGAAACGCTCGGCGTAAATCGCCCGCGCCCGACACCGATTAATGAATTAAGCGTCGGCGAAGTCGGATTTTTGACGGCTTCGATCAAAACCGTCGCCGATGTCCAGATCGGCGACACGATCACCGAAGCGGCGCGTCCGGTCGCCGAACCTTTTCCCGGTTTTCAGGAAGTCAAACCGATGGTTTTCGCCGGACTTTATCCGATTGATTCGGCGCAATACGAAGACCTGCGCGACGCGATGGACAAACTTCGTCTGAACGACGCTTCATTCTTTTACGAACCCGAATCTTCGACCGCGCTCGGTTTCGGTTTCCGCTGCGGATTTCTCGGACTTCTGCATATGGAAATCATTCAGGAACGCTTGGAGCGTGAATTCAATCTCGAACTGATTACAACCGCGCCGGGAGTGCGTTACCGCGTAACGACGACCAACGGCACGGTAATGGAAGTTGATTCGCCTTCAAAAATGCCCGAAACGGGACGCATCGCCAAAATCGAAGAGCCGTTTATCGAAGCGACGATTTTAACCAACGATACATTTTTAGGCGGAATTCTGCCGCTCCTCGAAGAAAAACGCGGTGTCCAGAAAAAGTTTGAATTTGTTACCTCAAACCGTGTGATGCTCGTCTATGAATTGCCGCTCAACGAAATCGTGCTGGATTTTTACGACCGTTTGAAATCCGTTTCCAAAGGCTACGCCTCGCTCGATTATCATTTTTCGGATTACAAGGAAAGCAATCTCGTCAAACTCGACGTGCTGGTTTCGGGCGAGCCGGTTGACGCGCTTTCACTCGTTCTGCACCGCAACACCGCCGAAGCAAAAGGCAAGCTCGTCGTTTCAAAAATGAAGGAACTCATCCCGCGCCAGATGTTCGAAGTCCCGATCCAGGCGGCAATCGGCAGCAAGATCATCGCCCGCGAAACCGTCAAAGCGATGGGCAAAAACGTCACCGCCAAATGCTACGGCGGCGACATTTCGCGCAAACGGAAACTTTTAGAGAAACAAAAAGAAGGCAAAAAACGCATGAAAAAAGTCGGTCGCGTCGAGATTCCGCAGGAAGCATTTTTGGCGGTTTTGAAGGTTAATGAAAGTTAAGAATGGGAATTGATGAAAAAATAGTTGAAAGACTAGATGAATTAATCGAAAAGGGTAAAAAAGTTCTAAAAACTTATCATTGTGGTTCTGGCTCTAGTGATTATGGGAGTTGGGTTGGAGATGACACAGTTGATAGTGCGCTTTCTTACGAATGGGGAATTATTTGCTTGAATTTGTTAAATCGTGTTTTTGGTAAAGACAGTATTCACTTTCAACAATTTGAAAAATTCATTCCTAGACTTACCCTTTATGATTCTTCCGTAAAAGCCTTTGGAATTCTTTTAGCCGCAAAAGATGATTATGAAAACGGTTATCTCTTCGACACTCGCGCTTTAATTGAAGCAGAAGTTTTCGACGAATTTCTCGAACAAGCCGAAGAACTTTTCAAAAAAGGTTATTATCAGCCCGCTGCCGTGATCGCGGGTTGTGTTTTGGAAGACGGTTTGAGAAAACTTTGTGATAGAAATTCAATTGCTTTACCTGCAAAAGCAACGATTGACCCGATGAATGTCGAACTTGCCAAAGCAGGGATTTACAACAAACTCGTCCAAAAGAAAATTACGGCTTTGGCAGATTTACGAAATAAAGCCGCTCACGGTGAATGGACGGAATTTACCGAAAAAGATGTTGAAGATATGATTCGAGACGTGCGAAGATTTATGGAAGATTATTTTAGTTGAGATTAAGCTATGATTTCAGTCAAAGGAAAATTCAAAAACGGTGTCGCGCTTCCGCTTGAGCCTGTCGAAGATTTTCAGGAAGGGCAAAGCGTGATTATTACGTTTCTCGATGAAGAAACGAAAGAAGTTTTAAAGGTCAAGAAAAACGGCTCGAAAACTCTGGAAGATTTGATCGCCGAATCTGAAATTGATACGGGAATCGAAGACCTTGCCGCGCAGCACGATCATTATCTTTACGGCAAATCGAAGAAATAAACGATGCTCAAAACATTTGTTGATACCGTCGCCTGGATCGCGCTTGTAAATACGCGCGATTCGCTTCACGAAAAAGCGAAAGAGGTTTTCACTGATCTTCGCCGTCAAAATTATCACTTTACTACAAGCGAATTTGTTTTGCTTGAATTTGCCAATGCTCTTTCCGCACCTGATTTTCGCGGGAAGGCATCAAATTTTATCGAAGGTTTACAGAAAACGTCTGATGTCGAAATTGTTTCGGCAAGTTCCGATTTGTTCGCGCTCGGATTTGAGCTTTATAAAAATCGTCCTGATAAGGAATGGAGCGTGGTTGATTGCACGAGTTTTATCGTAATGGAAGAAATGAATATTTCGGAAGCCTTCACCGAAGATCATCATTTTGAACAGGCTGGTTTTATAAAATTTCTTTGAAGAAATGATTCGCAATGTGCGAAGATTTATGGATGAAGAATTTTAGTTAGAGAGAAAATTTATGGAAGTAACGATAAATTTACCCGAAGATGTCGCGCAGGTTTTTCTGGCAAACGGCGAAAATCTGGAGCGTGAAGTTTTGGAAGCGACCGCGCTTGAAGGTTATCGGGAAGGAAAACTCTCACACGCGCAGGTCGGCAAAATGCTTGATCTCAATCGTTTTGAAGTTGATGAGTTTCTTAAAGAGCATAATATTTCGCTTAATTATTCAGTCGAAGATTTGGGACAAGACCGTCTGATACTGGATAAACTTCTTTCAAAATGATTATCATTTCGGATACGTCGCTCTGGCTTGAAACTCCGCGAACCGAAATGTGGAAAACAGGAAGAAAGCATTTTCAGGTTTTATTTCACGAAAAGGAAAATATTGTTTCAATAAAAGAAGATTAAAAAAATCTAATCCTCAACAACCAATTCAGCATAAACAAATCTTAGCCTATTGCCTGACGGAATTTCAGATTCATAATTTCAATAATAAATAGTAGAAAGAAACCGGCAAACAAGTAAAACGTAACGCGCCGAAACTAAAAATAAATAAAACGCATATGGGCTTCTTTACTTTTACCTTTTTAGTTTTTACTTTTTACTTTTGACCATTTATGCCGCCTGTCAATTCAAGCACGATTCGCATTGTAAAAATTCTGCTCCACGCCGGATTTTTCGTTTCGGGCATTGCGACCGTCATCATCGGTCAGCTTTTGCCGATTCTGAAGGAAAAATTCGCGCTTAATGACGGGCAATTGGGAAACTTTTTTCCCGCGCAGTTTGCAGGCTCTTTAATCGGAACTTTTTTGACGAATTGGTTCGGCAAACGAAACCAGTTCTTAATGGCGAGCCTGCTCGGCTGTTTTCTGATGGGCGCGGGCATTTTGATGCTCAATTTCGGGAGTTACGAGCTTTGTCTTTTCGGATTTTTCGTCAACGGTTTGGGAATCGGGCTGACTCTGCCTTCGATCAATATGCTGATTCTCGAACTCAACCCGACGCGCGCGGCTTCGGCACTCAGCGTTTTGAATTTTTTCTGGGGTGTCGGCGCGATCATCAGCCAGCCGTTTGTTGATTTTTTCGCGCGCGGAACGAATATTTTTACGCCGACGATTATTCTATCAATCGTGCTTTTCGCAATCGGCGCGGCACTCGTTTTATTGCCTAAGGACATCGAGCAAAAACCCGTCGCGGGCGATGAAGAAGCGGTAGATTTCAGCATTCCGATCTGGACGAATCCGATTGCGTGGATGATCGCGGGCTTTAATTTTATCCACGTCGGTTTCGAGAGCGCGATGGGCGGCTGGCTGAAAACCTACACGCAGCGCGTCGAAGACGGCGCGGTCGCAACTCTTCTGCCGCCGATATTTTTGTTTTTCGTATTTTTCGTCGTCGGACGCGGCGTTGCGCCGCTCTTTTTCCGATTTTTGAACGAAAACAAAATGCTTTTCCTGAGTCTTCTGACGATTCTGCTCGGCATGGCAATTTTGCTTTCCGCCCGAAACGTTTTCCTTCTAAGCGTCGGCGCGTCAATCGCGGGCTTCGGCACATCGTCGGTTTTCCCGACCAATATGTCGCGTTTTACAAAAACCTTCGGCGCGTCAGCCTCGCGCCGCGCGATGCCTTTTTTCATCTGCGGAACTCTCGGCGCGGCTTTTACGACGTGGTTTATCGGCTATGTTTCGAGCCGCAACGCAAACGATCTGCGTTCGGGAATGTTCATCCTCATGGGAAGCGTCGTAGTTTTAATCGTCCTTCAAATCATTCTTCAATTTAAGACGAACAAAAGTTTTGAGTCCCGTCTTTAGACGGCTGTGTTTTCAGAAAGATAATTTTCAATGAAACAAAAGCCGCTAAAGCAGGGACTCAAAACTCTGGAATAATCCTATCTTGCGACGGAATACATGACCGTTCTTTGGGGTGAAAATTAAAACATGCGCGAAAAATACGCAACAATCAGTTAGAACCGGCAAAAGAAAATCTACGTCACACTTTTGTAGAATCGGAACCTAAATTGATAACCTATTTAGGTGGACGAAATTCTTTCGGAACTAACGAAAAAATTCCGAAAACGACCATAATACTGACGATAAAGCCAATGATGAAAACGGCTGTTTGCATCTCTATTTGCCTCCCGCTTTCAATTTAAAGTAATTTCCGAGCGAAATGATTGACGGAACCCAAATACCGACAAAAATTCCTGCAAATTTTTGATCCTCGCCGAAAATGCCGAACCAAAGTGAAACAGAGAAAAGAAACGAAATAAAAGCTGCGCCTAAAATTAAATAATCTGATCTATTCAACATTACTCTTACCACCCAATTCATTGAAAATATTGTTACTACAGTATTGCTTTCGTTATGAATAAAAGAATAGATTCAGAATTTGCCAAATTGTGTGAAATAATTCACTTGAGTTTAAAACACTCGGGCAAATGCTTGGAGAATTAAAAAGAACTTTTTGAAAAAAGCTAATTTCCGCAAGAGGCGCAATTGAAGTTTTCTGCGAGGTCGCGGAGCTGAACTGAGAAATTTTTAACGCAAAGACGCAAAGATTTTAAAATTAAAAAAACCTTTGCGTCCTTGCGTTAAATTCTTATTTCGCAACTGAATCCGAAGATAAATTGAGCGATTTGAGATATTCGCGGAAATCCGCGCCCAAATCTTCGCGTTTGAGCGCAAATTCGACGGTCGCGATCAAAAACCCTAGTTTGTCGCCCGCGTCATGGCGGTTTCCTTCGAGCTTGACGGCGTAGAAAGGTTTGCCTTCTTTGAGCATCAGACGCATCGCGTCGGTGATCTGAATTTCGCCGCCCGCGCCTTTTTCGGTGCGTTCGATGGCGTCGAAAACGTCGGGTGTTAAGATGTATCTGCCGATGATCGCCAGATCGGAAGGCGCGTCTTCAAATTTCGGCTTTTCGACCATGTCCTTAATTTTGAAAACATTCGGCGCGACTTCTTCGGCATCAATCACGCCGAAACGCGAAATCGCGCTGCCTTCGACCTGCATCGTCGCAATCACGGGCGCGTTATATTGTTCAAAAACTTCGATCATCTGCTTGAGCGCGGGTTTTTCCGCATCAACCACATCGTCCGCCAGCAGAACGGCGAAAGGTTCGTTTTCGGAAAAATCCTTCGCCTGATAAATCGCGTGTCCGAGTCCGAGCGCCTGTTTTTGGCGCGTGTATAAAATACGGCAAATTTCGGAAATAGAATGAACCATTTCGAGAAATTCGGTTTTACCTTTTTCCGCTAAAACACTTTCGAGTTCGTAAGAAATATCGAAATGATTTTCAATCGAACTTTTTTCGCGCCCCGTGACGATCAAAATCGATTCGATGCCCGACGCGACAGCTTCTTCGACCGAATACTGAATCAGAGGTTTATCAACCAGCGGCAGCATTTCTTTCGGCGATGCTTTGGTTGCGGGCAGGAATCTCGTGCCTAATCCGGCGGCGGGGAAAACGGCTTTGCGAATTTTGTGTGTCATAATATTTCTGATAAATTTTTGAGATTGTCGTTTGTTCATTTTTTGCCCAAACAACGAAACTAAAATTGTAAGGAAAAAATGGCTGAGAAACAAACCTTTGACGCGGTGCCGGAAAAACACGAACGATCGAACAGCTCATCAGCAAAAGAAAATAGATAAGAAATATGTTGGATTTAAACTTTGTCAGAGAAAATTTAGAAACCGTCAAAAAAGTCTTGGAGAACCGCAATTTTCCGACCGAGAGTTTGGAAAAATTTGCGGAACTGGACGCGGAACGACGCCGAATTATCGGCGAAGCCGACGCGGTAAATCAAAAACGAAACTCATCGAGCAAGGAAATCGGTGCTTTGATGCAAGCGGGAAAACGCGAAGAAGCCGAAGCGAAAAAAGCGGAAGTTTCAAGTTTAAAAGATAACCAATCGGAACTCGAAACAAAGCGCGAAGAAGCCGAAAACGCGATGCGCGAGCTTCTTGCGGGTTTGCCGAATATTCCGGCTGACGGCGTTCCGGTCGGCGCGGACGAAGCGGCGACTGTCGATATCCGCAAATGGGGCGAGCCGAAAGAATTTGATTTTGAAGTCAAAGACCACGTTGATCTGGGCGAATCATTGGGCATTTTGGATCAAGAACGCGCCGTGAAAATCACGGGTTCGCGCTTTGCGATCCTCAACGGCGCGGGCGCGCGATTGGAACGCGCTTTGGTCAATTTTATGCTCGACGTTCACACGACTGAACACGGCTATACCGAAACTTTGCCGCCGTTTCTGGTCAACCGCAAATCGCTTTTCGGGACGAACCAATTGCCGAAATTCGAGGAAGATTTGTTTCACATCAAAGACGAACGCGAATTTGCGCTGATTCCGACCGCCGAAGTTCCCGTAACGAATTATCACGCCGAAGAAATTCTGGAAGCCAAAGATTTGCCGAAATATTATACGGCTTACACGCCTTGTTTTCGTTCGGAAGCAGGAAGCTACGGACGCGACACGCGCGGTTTGATTCGCCAGCATCAGTTTGAAAAAGTCGAACTCGTCAAGCTGACTTTGCCGGAAAATTCCGATGAAGAACACGAAAAATTGACGGCAAATGCCGAACGGATTTTACAGCTTTTGGGATTGCCGTATCGAACGGTCGTTTTATCAACCGGCGATATGGGTTTCGGCGCACGGAAAACTTACGACATCGAAGTTTGGCTGCCTTCGCAGAATACTTACCGCGAAATTTCAAGCTGTTCAAACTGCGGCGATTTTCAGGCGCGAAGAATGAATTTGAGATTCAGACGCGCGGGCGGGGCAAAACCCGAATTTGTTCACACTCTGAACGGTTCGGGTTTAGCGGTCGGCAGAACGTGGATCGCGATTTTGGAAAATTACCAGCAGGCGGACGGTTCGATTCAGATTCCCGAAATTCTTCAGCCTTATATGAACGGGTTGGAGAAAATCGAAAGTGTGAAATAAAAATTGAATGAAATGCCGGAATAAGTTCAAAACGGCATTTTGTATTTTATACGGCATACTTCAGTTTGCCGGTTTCACTTACGCAAAATATCAACAAACTGAAGTTTGTTGTACATAATGAAAAAGAGCGGCGATGTTGAATCTTTCAACATCACTGCTCTTTCAGGAAACAAATTACGAATTGAAAGTTACGGAGAAATAGATAGTATTGTTCATTTCATAAGCCCGTAACCTTCAATTCGTAAAACCGTTTTATTACGCTAAGCCTTGATTTTTGGGTTTATCGGCAGTAAAGCCTTTATTTTTGGCTTCGTCCGTAATAAAACCCTGATTTTTGGCTTCATTGGTAATTGTTTTCTTGGTTTCGCTGAGCGTTGTGCTAACTTCGTCGCTCAGTGTGGTTTTCGCTTCCGAAGCGACTTCTTTTACGCGTTCGACCAGATCGCCCGCCGCGTGTTGCGCTTTGTCGAGCAATTGCTGGCTGTATTCGCCCATATATTCGTTTTCGTAGCGCGTTGCCGGAATCGCCAGACCGACTGCCGCACCGACCGCAAGCGCGACCGCGCCGACCGCGAGCGGATTTTCTTCGATGTAATGATCGTATTTTTCACGCGCCTGATGACCGTATTCGCCCGCCTTTTCGTAAGCGGTTCCGGCATAATCGGTCACGCTCGAATACGCTTTGCTCGCGGTATCCGTGACTGTTCCGACAGCCGAGCTTGCCGCGTCTTTAACGCTTTCAATTGCGTTACCGGTCGTATGGCTGACGCTTTCATAAGCATTACTCGCGGTGTCGCCGATCTTTCCGGTCGCCGATTTCAGCGTATTGATCGTTCCCGAATCACGTCCGCCGCGATTCCGCGTGTCGTTGTCCGAATAACGATACGAACGGCTGTTTTTTCTGCCGAAACCTTCGTAAGCCAAAAGCCCGACACCCAATCCGATCAATACGAGCGGAAAAGGATTTTTCCGCGCATATTTTCCTGCTTCCGTTTTTGATAATTCTTTTCCTACATTTTGCATAAATTTTCCCGCCTTTCCTAAATTTCCGATTGTCGCGCCGTAAACGGAATCTTTCGCCGTTTCAATCGCGCTGCTGATATGTTCCGAAACCTGTTCTTTAACCTGATCGGAAATATTCTGAATACTTAATCTTTCCTGAATCGCGTCAATCGTTTCGCCCATCTGTGAACGGGTTTCGACGATCTGCGCTTTGATATGTTCGGTTTCTTCCGGCGCGTCGCCGGTGTTCGTCGCAATGTCGAGCGCTTCCGCATCCGTCTGCGGATAATCATCCGAACGCGCTTCGAGAAACGTATCCTGTTCCGCCCCCGCCGCAGTCGAAACTGCATCAGATTCGTTGATTCTGTCTAGCTCACTTGATCTTTCAGCCATTGTGCGTCCTCCTTCAAAGATTCAACCGATTCGCTCGGCGCCAGCTCGGTTTTCTTAAGCGCGGCAAGCGCTGACGAAATCATCATAAACGCGACTACGCCAACAATCACGCCGACCACCAGAGCCGCCGCCCACGCCGGAATAAAATACGATAAACCGATAATGACCGCCGCGATCAAAGCCAATGCCGCCGCGTAAGCGACCGCGCCGCCGACCACCAGATAACCGACATTTTTGCCGACATCGGCTGCTTTTTTCGTCAATTCGGCTTGCGCGAGCGAGACTTCC
>JALHNX010000053.1 GCA_022843305.1 Pyrinomonadaceae bacterium
AGCCGACAATATCTTTCAAACTGGATTCGCTTCTATGCCAACTTCTATTTTTTCAAAAAAATACACAGTTTTTAGGTTCTGTTGACATTTGGTATAAACTAACAAAATGTCAGTTGTAAAATTCAATAATCAGCAATGGGAGAAAATACTTTCCTTTTTAAAAACCTGTCCGAACATTTATATCGGGCAGGAAACCGAGTGTCGCCAATTTCTCGAAGCCGTTTTCTGGATTACCCGTTCCGGTTCACAATGGCGGCTTTTGCCTGAAAAATACGGCAATTGGAATTCGGTTTACAAACGCTTTAATCGGTGGAGCCAAGCCGGCATCTTTGAAAAACTGTTCGAGAATTTCAGTTCCGACCGCGATCTGGAATATCTGCTGATTGACTCGACCATTGTCCGCGCTCACGCTTGTAGTTCAGGAGCGCAAAAAAAGAAGGCGACCAGTCTTTAGGCAGAAGCCGGGGCGGACATTCGACGAAAATTCATCTGGCGTGCGATGCTTTGGGAAACGCAATTCGCTTTATTCTGACGGGCGGTCAGCGCAATGACATCACGCAAGCCGAACGGTTGATTGAAAATTTGTTTCCCGATTATGTCATTGCCGATAAAGGCTACGACGCGGACACTTTCGTTTTGCTGATTAGAAAAAGAAATTCCGAAGCGGTGATTCCATCAAAGATCAATCGCAAAGTTCAGAGGGAAATTGACACCGAGTTATACAAAGAACGGCATTTGATCGAATGCTGCATCGGAAAGTTAAAACACTTTCGGCGAGTATTTTCCAGATTTGATAAATTGGCAAAGAACTATTTAAGTTTTGTGCAGTTTGCCGGCACAATCGTCTGGTTAAGATAAAATGTCAACAGAACCTAATTCAAATCCCTCAAAATAAATTAGACATTTCATTTGAAATGTCTAATTTTATAGTCTCAAAAACGACCCTTTTTTTACTCTTTATAATAATCTCGGAACTCTGTCTAAATTTATTCTTTTCAGGTAAAGAAGCCTGTAAAAATTTCAAAGTAAATTATTAAAGAATCAACGCTGGTTTACATAACCTGACAATCACAAGTAAATCTGACATTAATTTTTGTAAGACAAAGTTCAGATATTCACATATAAATTCATTTGATTTATTTTGATAAACCGATTTGATTCAGTAAATCCTGAAAGCGCGAATCCTTTCGCAAACAATCGACGACCGGCTCGACTTTGAGAAACGGCAGAAATCCCGAACGCTCTTTTAATGCCTGCCCGAACCATTCGAATGATTTGTCGAAATCGCCTAAACCGGCGTGAATGATCGCAAAATTATAGGCGGGAACGTAGCGTTCTTTGTCCAAATCTTCGAGACTCGCCAAAACCTCCAAAGCTTCCGTGCGCTTTCCCGCAACGGCGTAGGCAAAGCCGAGATACGATTCAAACGCCAGACCGCCGTGCGAAAATTTGACGGCGTTGCTGAGGGCTTCAATCGCTTTTTCGAGTTTTCCTTGCTGTAAGTAAGCCAAACCAAGATTGCGGTGCGCGAACGTCGAGTTTTTGTCCATTTCCAACGCCTTACGGCATTCGTCAATCGCTTTTTCGTAATCTCTGGCGAAGTAGTATGCGTAGCCTAAGCTGACGTGTGCGAACGGCGAAAGCGGGTCGAGCTTTTGCGCCTGTTTGCATTTTTCGACCGCTTCGGCGTGCCGCCCGACGGCTTTCAGGTAAAAACCGTAACCGTCGTGCGAGTTCGGATAGTTGGGGCTGAGCCGGATGGCTTTTTCAAATTCGCGTTCGGCTTCCGCGAAATTCCAGTCGTAAAGCAGGCGCGAAAAACCCAAAGAACAATGCGCTTCGCCTAAGCTGTCGTCCAGTTCCAGGGCTTTCAGGGCGGCGGCTTCCGCCTTTGGATAAGCATTGCGCGGCGACCAGCCGCCGGTCGAAGACGCGAGAAATCCGTAGGCTTCGGCGATTCCCGAATAGGCGAGCGCGTAATTCGGGTCGAGGTCAATCGCTTTTTGAAAATATTCGATGCCTTTTTTGATCCATTCCTCGGTGCGCTTCGAGGTCACGAAATAACGACCTTTGAGATAAAACTGATAGGCTTCAGAGTTTTCCGTGTAGCGTTTCGACAGCTTTTTTTTATCTTCACCCGAAAGTTTCAGTTTTAATTTTTCGCTGATGTCTTGGGCGATCTCGTCTAAAAGCGTAAAAATATCAGTCATTTCGCGCCGGTAATTTTCGCCCCAGATTTGCGCCTCGTTGGCGATGTCCACGAGTTCGGCGTTGACGATCACCGAATCGCCGATTTGCAAGATTCTTCCGGCGAAAACGGCGCGCACGCCGAGGTCTGAACCGATCTGCTGTAAATCGTTTTGCTGTCCTTTATAACGAAAAACCGTGCTTCGCGGAACGACACGAAGTTTCGGCAGTTTCGACAAGGAATTGATGATACATTCCGTGATTCCGTCCGAAAGATATTCGGTTTCCGCGTCGTCACGGCTGTTGACGAGCGGCAGAACGGCAAGCGAATCAATCGCTTTGCGGATGCGCGTTTTACGCGGTTTCGGTAAAATCTGCGTCGCGTTTTCGAGCGGGAAAATCTCGTTGCTCGAAGAAAAAACATCGTTTGAGATATGGATTCGCTCCAATTCGGTTTGAAATGCTAAACGCTGCCGGATTTGCTTCAAATCTTCCGCAAAGTCTTTCATCGTTTGATAGCGTTCAGCGCGTTTTTTGTTTAAGGCTTTCGCAACAATTCGTTCAAATTCAGGTGGAAGATTTTTGACGATTTCGGAAAGCGGCGCAGGCGCGGATTTGAGAATCGAAGCGATCACGTCGGCAATCGTTTGCCCCGAAAAAGGCAGTTGCCGCGCCGTCATTTCGTAGATCACCGCGCCGAGACTGAAAATATCGCTTCGCGCGTCAACTTTTAATCCTCGTGCCTGTTCGGGCGACATATAAAACGCCGTCCCGAGAATCATTCCTTTGGCGGTGATAGATTGCACCAAAGTTTCTGCGTCATGGTCGGAACCGTCTGCGGTAGCGGGCGGGTTTTCTCCCGCGCTCAACCCGCCCGCTACCGCAGACGGTTCTGACAGTTTGGCGATGCCGAAATCGAGAACCTTTACATAACCGTCGCGGCGAATCATAATATTTTCGGGCTTGATGTCGCGGTGAATTATTCCCGCTTCGTGCGCGGCGACAAGCGCGTCGGCGGTTTGAATCACAATGTCGAGAATTTCCTTTAAACGAAGCCGCGAATTCTGCATTTTTTGGCGCAAAGTTTCGCCTTCGACAAATTCGGTGGCGATAAAATGCGTTTTTTCGTGTTCGCCGATGTCGAAAATCGTCAGAATGTTCGGATGATTCAAGGCAGACGCGGCGTAGGCTTCGCGCATAAAACGTTCGATTGCCGAAGCGTCTTTGATCAAACTTTCGGGCAGAATTTTGATTGCTACGTCGCGCCGCAAACGCATATCCGAAGCGCGGTAAATCTCGCCCATTCCGCCCGCGCCGATTGACGATTGCACCTTATAATGACCGATTTTTTCACCAATGACTATCACGTTTTGAAGCCATTGATTATAACACTTATTTCACGGATGAAACAGTCTGAGAAATGTTTTTATGATTAAGGCGGAATAAGCAAAAATTGTCTGAAAATGAAGGCTTAAACTTCTTGTAAAATCCGCCGGACATCGAGCAGATTTTCCTTCAAAACATACTCAACCGCGCCGGCGGATTCACGATAATGGTCTTTGAAAAATAAATAAGAAAAAACTTCTTGGCTGGGAGCGCACACAGGAATGTGTGCGCTCCCAGCCAAGAAGTTTTTTCTTATTTTTATTGCGATATTTTTTCAAAGACCGTAATCGTGAATTCTGAACAGAGCGCAAACCTTTTTCTTATCAAATATTTTTGTCCGCTTACTTAGCTTCTTAAAAGCACGGGAGAAAATACGTTTGCTTTTGAATCAGGAGAATGACAGTTCAGCCGCGTGTTTGAAGACAGGAAACATTACCGAAACCGCGCCGTCATTCTCCTTTGCCGGATTTTTGTTTTAGCTGCCGCCGCTCGCGCCGCCCGAATACATTTCAAAGCTGCCCCAAATCATATCCATCGTGGCTTTCTTCGCGTTGTAGCTTGCTTCATCCGAACGAACGAACATTACATAATTATCCGAAACGTCGGTTGCGACCAAAACCTTCAATTTCGATTTCGTGCCGTCCGCGCTGACCGATGAAGCGTCGGCAACCGCGTAATCATCGCTTTCGCCCGTTAATTCTCCGGTGGTCACTTTTTCGCCCATCGCTTCCAATGCTTTTTCCGCGCGGTCGAGCAGATCTTCTTTCGTCAAGGTCGAATCCTTAAAAGCATAGACAATGACCGTCAGATCATCGGGCGTGACGGCAACAAAGGTGTCAACGCCGCCTTCGACGCTCGACTCGCCTGACGAACCTGCCGGCAGGCTGAAGCCGTAGCCTCTGGCTTCGTCGGCGTAATAAACCCATTCCGCCGGAACGCTCGGCGCGTCTTTTTGCTTCTTGGCATTTGTCGGTTTAGCCGCCTTTTCGTCTTTGATCTCGGTTTTCGGTTTGGTCGAATTGCTCATCGTGTTCGACTTGGTCGTATTGCTCGAAGCCGTTGTCGAATTACTCGCGGAATTTGCCGGTTTAGCCGCGTTCGTCGCTCCTGTGTTCGTAGAGAAACTCGCACTGCATCCCGTCATCCAAAGCGTCAGCGTCAACAAGACGCAGGTTAATTTAACTGTTTGTTTCATTTTTATCTCCTGTTAGTTTTGTATTGATTTAAAAAAAGCGTTTTGCTGGTTAAGTTTAATGCGCACTGCAACTCGGGTGAATAGAGTTTTTCACACATTTTTCTATGTGAAAACACATATTTTCGGCTGAACCCGTTTTCGGCAAACGTCTGCCGTCCGTCGGAATTCGTATGACGTTTTTGTCGGATACTCGACGACCGACGGCGGACGCTCGGGAACGCTTTTGTTAAATTGTATTTTTACTCTATTGAGTGATCGCGGTCGCTTTGCCGTTTTTGTAAAAAAGCGTAACTTTTGAAATTTCGAGCAAATTTAATCTTTCCCATTCGATGAAATTGCCGTCTTCATCTTCAACGCGCAGATCCCAAAGCTTGGCTCTTTCCTTTCTGGAAAAAGTGATTTCCAGAGTGTCGCCGACTGCCAAAGTATCTGCACCGAGAATGTCGTCGCCCCATTCTTCGGCGTTATGCGGCGTGACATAAAGCGCGTAAATCTCGACCCCCGTTTTGTTGACCAAAGTAAAATCCTGTGCGCCTTGCGCGTTGATTGAAAGCGCCGCGAAACCCATAATTCCGATCGTTAAAAATACTGCCAAGACATTTCTCTTAATTCCTTTCATTTCTCGTTTCTCCTTTTTGATTGAATTGATTCGGCTGTCAGCCAAACGATTCAATTTTTTTATCTCCTATTTCTTCAAAATTAAATTTCAATGATGTGAATCTTTCCTTCATCATAGCTAAACGATTTTATTTCGGGTAAAAGGTCATCACCGCAAAAAATATTTAATTTCTAATTTTCTTTTGACTTTGTGAATCTGATTTGAAGGTAAGTAGTCCGTAAATAAATTTTTTGAGTGTTTTGAAACTCTGCGTTCTCTGCGCCTCTGCGTGAAATCAATTCTTTTATACACCTTTATTTCACGCAGAGGCGCAGAGAACGCAGAGAATAAATACCTTAAAACTTAATTTACAAACTATTAAACGGCTTTTAAGCTGTCTGTTTTCGATGGTTTTTTAAGAAAAATAAAAATTATTTGCGGACGCGGATTTCCGTGAAACGAAACCTTAATTTAAACTTTCGCGTAAAACCATTTAAAGCTTGTCATCGAAAGCGTTCAGTTGATAAACTGACGTTACAAATTCAGTCAAAATATAAGGAGTAAAAAATTTATGAAGCGAAAAGGTATTTTATTAGCGGCAATTTTAGCGGTTTTTGCATTTGTTGCGAATCCCGATGTTCACGGGCAAAGTTTTGCCATCGGCTCGACTTTGGAGGATTTCAAAATGACCGACCTGAGCGGCAAAGAGCATTCGTTTGAAAACCTGAAAGGCGAAAAAGGCACGGTCCTGGTCTGGCTTTCGGCGCAATGTCCGGTCGTCAAACAATATAACGACCGCATCAACCAGATCGCCGCCGATTACGCGTCGAAGGGAATCAATTTTATCGGCATCAATTCCAACGCGACCGAATCGCTCGAATGGGTCAAATCGGACGCCGAAAAGGTCGGCTATAAATTCCCCGTTTTGATTGATAAAGGCGCGGTTTTAGCCGATAAGCTCGGCGCGACCGTCACGCCCGAAGTTTATTATTTCGACACGAAAAACGTTTTGCTCTATCACGGCGCGATTGACAACAGCCGCGACGGGCAGAACATTACCAACAGCCTTCTGCGCATCGCTTTCGATTCGTCGCTGGCGGGCAAGAAAATCGAAACGACTCGATTCAACGCGTTCGGCTGTTCGATTAAGAAGACTGCCAAAGAAGCTAAAAACTAATGAAAAAAGCTGCAATTTACGGGACGAAAACTTTTCTTTCGGGACTGGTTTTCGTCCTCATTTTCTCTTTCGGCGTTTTTGCTCAAAAGAAAACGCCGGTTACAAAACCGACGCCGAACGCCAATCTGCCGAAAGTCACGCAGATTAATGAAGTCAGTATCAAAACCGCTCTAAAGGCGAACGGCAAACCTCTGCTCGTCAACTTCTGGGCGACGTGGTGCGACCCGTGCCGCGAGGAATTTCCCGACCTCGTCAAAATCGATGCGGAATATAAAGGCAGGATCGATTTCATCACCATCTCGCTCGACGATCTGGCGGAAATAAAGCGCGACGTGCCGAAATTTCTTGCTTCGATGAAAGCCGAAATGCCCGCTTATCTTTTAAAAACAGCCGACGAAAACGCGGTCATCACTTCGATCACCAAAGACTGGCAGGGCGGTCTGCCGTTCACGATTCTTTACAACGAAAAAGGCGAGATCGCTTATTTCAAACAAGGTAAAGTCAAAATTGAGGATTTGAAAACCGAGCTCGATAAACTGCTCGTCAAACCGGCTGTGACGGAAACCGTTGATCTCGAATTGCCTTTACCAAAACCGCTTTCGACCGAAGACGGCGTCAAGGACGCCAAAGACGATATGGCGAAAGGCATTTTAAGGATCAAAAAATACGGCTTGACGCCCGGCTCAGCGCAATCGGTGCAGTATTTTAAGGAAAAGTACGGCATCGAAATATCGGAACAGGGTTGCCTTCTCTTTAATACCACGCCCGAATATTTCAAAGCCTACAACAACACGATGAAAGTAGAAATACTGCGGCGTTTCGGAGTGGAATTCGCCAGGAATTTACCGATTTGAAAAATTACAATAGCTGATAATTTCTTAACGAAAATTTCAAATAATAAAATTTGAAATTTTTTATTTTCCGTGCTAGTTTCATCCTTGCAACACAATTTCATTCTACATTCATAAGGAGAAAATTTTATGTATCGAAAAATCGAAGATTTCCAAGCGGATTGGGGCTATGAAACCGAAGTAACAACGAAATTATTCAATAACTTAACCGACGAATCGCTGAATCAAAAAATAACCGAAGAAGGGCGATCGCTCGGCTTTCTGGCGTGGCACATCGTCATCACTCTGGGCGAAATGCTCGGCAAAGTCGGGCTGACAATTGACTGTCCGCCGGAAGACGCGCCGACTCCTTCAAGCGCGCGGGAAATTGCCGAAACATTTGAGCGCGCCGCCAAATCGGTCGGCGAAGAAGTCGCGAAAAACTGGACGGACGAAACCCTTTTAATCGAAGACGAGATGTACGGAATGATCTGGAAACGCGGCACGACTTTGAGTTCGCTCATCAATCATCAGGCGCATCATCGCGGACAAGTAACGGTTCTGATGCGTCAGGCGGGCGTTCCGATTGTCGGCGTTTACGGTCCGGCAAAAGAAGAATGGGAAGCGATGGGAATGGCGGCGCTGGCATAATCCGATTTTGGATTAAGTTTTTCGTGGATTTTGGAATTCGGCTCTTCTGCAAACACAAAGCCGAATTCCAAAATCCTTTCTTTTTTGTTACCGATTCGACATCAAACTCTCAAACAGTTAAAATGTCAGTTTCATTTTTCTTGACAAATACAAACTGATGAACGAAACAAAAATCACGCCCGAAATTGTCGCTCAACACGGATTTACACCCGAAGAATACGAAAAAGTTTTGGAAATAATGCAGCGCACTCCGACAATGACCGAACTCGGAATTTTTTCCGTCATGTGGTCGGAGCATTGCTCTTATAAATCTTCGCGCATTCACCTGAAACGTCTGCCGACGACGGGCGAACGCGTCATCGTGCCGCCCGGCGAAAACGCGGGCGTTGTTGATATTGGCGACGATTGGTGCGTCGCTTTTAAGGTCGAATCGCATAATCACCCGTCGTTTATCGAACCCTTTCAGGGCGCGGCAACAGGAGTCGGCGGAATTTTGCGCGACGTTTTCACGATGGGTGCGCGCCCGATCGCTTTGATGAATTCGCTTAGATTCGGTCCATTGTCAGAACCGCCTGCGGTAGCGGGCGGGTTAAAGGACATTGAAGAAAACCCGCCCGCTACCGCAGGCGGTTCTGACAATGCGCACATCTACCGACGCAACAAGTCAATTTTGAAAGGCTGTGTTGACGGCATCGCGCATTACGGCAATTGTTTTGGCACCGCGACCGTCGGCGGCGAAGTCGTTTTTGACGACGCGTATAATTTAAATCCGCTCGTTAATGCTTTTGCACTTGGAATCGTCCGCAAAGACCAGATATTTTTCGGCAAAGCCGAAGGCATCGGCAATCCGGTTTTGTATGTCGGCGCAAAGACGGGGCGCGACGGAATTCACGGCGCGACGATGGCGAGCGCAGAATTTGACGAAGAAGCCTTGGAAAAACGTCCGACCGTGCAGGTCGGCGATCCGTTTTTGGAAAAACTTCTGCTCGAAGCGTGTCTCGAAGCGATGCGTTCGGGCGCGATTGCCGGAATTCAGGATATGGGCGCGGCAGGACTCACTTCATCAAGCGTCGAAATGGCTTCGCGGGCGGGAACGGGTCTGGAATTAGATTTGACGCTCGTTCCGCAGCGCGAAACGGGAATGACAGCGTATGAAATGATGCTTTCGGAATCGCAGGAAAGAATGCTCATCGTCGCTAAATCGGGACGCGAAAAACAGGTTGTTGATATTTTCAAAAAGTGGGAATTGGACGCGGTCGTCATCGGCAAGGTCGTCGAAGGTCATTATTTAAAAGTTTTTCATAACGGAGTGTTGGAAGCCGAAATTCCGGTTGATACGGTGACGGATGCCGCGCCGAAATATTCGCGTCCGATGAAAGCAGTCGAGAGTCGAGAGTCAAACTTTTTCTCTCGACTCTCGACTCTCGACTCTTGACTGCAACGACGCTTTGCTTCGCTTGCTCGCCGCGCCGAATATTTGTTCAAAACGTTGGGTTTATGAACAATACGACACGATGGTTCGCACCAACACGGCGATTTTGCCGGGTGCGGATGCGGCGGTCGTGCGCGTCAAGGAAACGCGCCGCGCGATTTCGATGTGTCTGGACGGCAACGGCAAATTTGCGGCGATAAATCCGCGGATGGGCGCAAAATTGATCGTTGCCGAATCGGCGCGAAACAACGTCTGCGTCGGCGCAAAACCGATTGCGGTCACAAATTGTTTAAACTTTGCGTCGCCTGAACGCCCTGAAGTGATGTGGAGTTTTTCGGAAGTCGTTGACGGAATCTCGGAAGCCTGCGAAGCGTTTGAAACGCCTGTGATTTCGGGCAATGTTTCTTTTTACAACGAAACCGACGGCAAAGGAATTTTGCCGACACCGACAATCGGAATGGTCGGACTGCTCGAAGATGTCCGCAAGATCATCACACAGGGTTTTAAGACGGAAGGCGATATTATCGCAATTCTTGGCGAAACAAAAGACGATCTCGCGGCGAGCGAATACGCGCAGACGATTTTGGGTTTAACGACCGATGAACTCATCGAAAATGGTATTTTGCCCGAAATTGATTTGGATTTGGAAGTCAGAGTTCAGCAAACTTTATTAAATCTCGCCGACAAATGTTTGCTCAAATCTGCACACGACTGCGCCGACGGCGGTTTAGCTGTAACAATCGCCGAAAGCTGTTTTTCGTCGCTCAATAATCCGGCAAACGGCGCAGAAATTTCGCTTTCAAACAGCGACAATCTTTCGGCAGAATCTATGCTTTTCGGCGAAACACCGTCGCGCATCGTCATTTCATTCGCGCCGGAAAATCTGGAAAAAGTAAAAGAAATTGTCGGTGATCTGCCGTTTGAAATTACCGGTAAAGTTTCAGGTTCGGATTTGAAAATAAAAATCGGCGATGAAGAAAAAGTTTCAGTTTCAATCGCCGAACTCGAAACGGCGTGGAAAACCTCGCTTGAAAAACAGCTGGAAATTTGATTAACCGCGAAAAGCACGGAAATGCAGAAAGTTGCGGTTTTTATTTGTTTTAATTTTGGTGCTTTCCGCGCTTTTTGCAGTTAAATTTAATGAAAGCAGGCATTTATATTCACATTCCTTTCTGCAAATCGCGCTGTTCATATTGCGATTTTGCGACCGACGTTTATCGAAATAATGAAGCGGTTGAAAGATATGTCAACGCGCTTTGCACGGAAATTTCAGATTTCAGATTTCAGATTTCAAATTCCGAAGACCAAAACCCGAAGACCTCAGACCAAATTGACACGATTTATTTCGGCGGCGGAACGCCTTCGCTTTTGTCGGCAAAACAGCTTGAAAAAATCTTAAATTCAATTCATAAAAATTTTGCAGTTGAAGAAAATATCGAATTTACTTTAGAAATGAATCCGGCGACGGTTTCGCTTGAAAAACTCAAGGATTTCAAGAGTTTGGGAGTAAATCGGGCAAGTTTCGGCGTGCAGACTTTTGATGATAAAGCGTTGAAAATTCTTGCCCGCGGACATAACGCGGAAGATGCGCGAAAGACTTTTGAACTTTTGCGGGCAAGCGATTTCGACAATATCTCATTTGATTTAATCGCCGGATTGCCGAATCAAACCTTGAATGATTGGGAACGAAATCTGGACGAAGCGTTGAAATTAAGACCCGAACATCTTTCGCTTTACCTGCTCGAAATTCACGAGGGAACGCCGCTCGCCGAACAAATTCGTTCAAAACGCCAGCCGCTTCCCGATGAAGATTTAGCGGCGGAAATGTATGAATTGATAATCGAAAAAACCGCCGGAAATGGTTTTCTGCAATACGAAATTTCAAATTTCTGTCAGCCGACGTGCGAATCTAAACATAACTCGAAATACTGGCTTTGCGAACCCGTTTTCGCGTTCGGCGTGTCGGCGCATTCGTTTGACGGCAAAAAGCGTTGGTCAAATGAACGCGATACAAACAAATATGTTTCGCTCATTGAAAAAGACGAATCGCCGATTGTCGAAATAAACAAACTCGACGAAAAACAGCTTGCCGGCGAGTTTGCGTTTCTTAATCTGCGTTTGTCGAAAGGCTTGAATCTGGATGAATATAAATCGCGTTTCGGAATTGATCTGAAAGAAAATTTGGCTGATGATTTAGCGCGTTTGGAAGAATTCGGCTTGATAGAATACGCCGGAGATTGTCTGAAATTAACGTGCAAAGGAATGGTTTATTCAAACGAAGTGTTTGCCGTGTTTGTTTGAAAAAAATCGTCAATCAAAAGTTTTCATAGCTTTAATGCACCATTTCAAACTGCTGGCGCGAGTAAACGAGTTCGGAAACGACTGTCTGAAATGACGAATTTTCCTGTTTTTCCATCAGCGAACGCTGGCGCAGAATTTCCCAATCATCTTTCGGAATCGCTTTGAAGGCTTCGACGATCATCGGGTCGAACTGCGTTCCGGCACAGCGTTCGAGTTCTTCCAAAGCGTCCTGATACGAACAGCCTTTGCGGTAAACGCGGTCTGAAACCATCGCGTCGAAAGCGTCCACGACCGCAAAAATCCGCGCACCGATGTCAATGTCTTCGCCGCGCAAACCGAACGGATAACCGCCGCCGTCCCAGCGTTCGTGATGCTGGGCGACGATCCGCGACGCGCCTTCGAGAAAAGGAATATTGCGCAAAATCTTTTGTCCGTGCTGCGGGTGAAGCTTCATTTTCGCCCATTCATCCTCGTTGAGTTTGGCGGGTTTTCGCAAAACCGCGTCGGGAACGCCGATTTTTCCGATGTCGTGCAGCAGTGCGCCGAGTTCCAAATCGCGCATCGCTTCTTTTTCAAGCCCGAGTTCGTAGCCGAGCCGCAGACTGAACGTGACAACGCGTTCGGAATGCCCGTGAGTTTCAAAATCTCTGGTTTCAAGTGCCTGCACGAGTGCTTTAAGCGTGCTTCGATAGGAATTTTCGACTTCTTCCAAAGCCTTGTCGAGTTCGACGGTTCGTTCGGCGACGAGTTCTTCCAAGTGATATTGATAGCGGTCTTTGAGTGATCTTATTTCAAACTTTCCGAACGCTTTTTCGATAACAATGTCCGCTTTTTTCAGCTCGAACGGTTTTTGGATAACTTCAAACGCCCCGGCACGAAAGGCGCGGACGGTGTTTCCCGCCAAGTCGCTGTCGCTGATAAAAACAGGTATCGTGCGCGGCGAAAGTTCCTGCAAATAAGGCATTAAATCAATTGCATTCGCGCTTGACAAACTAAAAGCCGTCAGAATAACCGAATATTCTTTTCCACGGATTTTATCTACCGCCGTGTTTAATGAATCGGCTTCGTCACAGTTATACTTTGACGAAAAAAAGGAAGTCAGAATTTTACGCTTTGTTTCATCCTGATCAATAATCAGCAGATTTTTCTCGCTCTCATCAATGTCAAACATAAATTTTAGGCTTTAAGGAAACGAATTATTTGTTGAAATAGGTAGAAATCAGGTCGGAAAAAATCAAAATAAACGGAATTATTTTGACAACAAAAATTTAACCACAAACCAACCGCTGTTTGCAAGATTTTTGTTTCGCCGCGCATTATTTTTGCCGTCGGGATTCTAAATAAGCGCGGCTGTTCTTGACCTTAACCGAGAAGAGTTTTATTATCTAAAGTTCGCGCCTGGGTGGCGAAATTGGTATACGCACTAGACTCAAAATCTAGCGGGAGCAATCCCATGACGGTTCGACTCCGTCCCTAGGCATACTTAGTTTGATAATCGGTTTAATTTTCGCAAGGTAATGTTTATCAAGCATTACCTTGATTTTTTTGAAATAGTTTTGAGAAGAAATGTCAACGATTATCAATTTATAGCCCAAATCAATAATCTCATTTTGTTTTAGCAAATCAAATAATTGAATCCGTTTTAACTTTTCCTCTCCGAATAATGGAAAGTAGTGTGTTGGTCCATTTAATTCAATTGCCAACTTAATGTTTGGAATTAAAATGTCTATCTCTAATCCCGAAGACAAAAGATTTCGCTCATTTTGAATTATTTGAAGTTCTGGAAAATCTATTTGAATAAGATTAAATAAATAATCTTCGGCTTTACTAAGTCTTCCCTTACCAAGATTTTTATTACGGTTATTATATTTTGCCGCACAGGAAAGTGAGCAAAAATGTTTTGACGAGCGCAGTATTTCTACGTTTTGTTTCAAAAACATTTTGCCACAATTTTCACATACAACATTTTTAGAAAGACTGGTTGACTGTCTTGCACAGGTGCGACTGCAATATTTTGCAGTTCTTCTTTTTACTGCTCTTTGAACCTGATTCTTAACTCTTTCAAAAGATTTCTTACAGTTAAAACAATATAATTTAACCATTCCTCTACTTGGAGTTTTGGCAAAATCTTCTTGCGTTATAAGTAATTTCATTAAGCTAAGAGAAATGACGGATAATTATAACTTGCATCTTAATATTTTTACACTTTTTCTTGTTGAAAACTCTTTTGATTTAACTTTAAATGAATTTATGCTGATCACCGATTTCGATTTTGAACTTCCCGACGCGCTGATTGCGCAAGAGCCTTTGGAAAGCCGCGAAAAATCGCGGATGCTGACGGTCAACCGCACTTCAAAATTCTACAAGGATGAACATTTTTATAACTTTCCGAAATTTCTGAAAAAAGGCGATGTTGTTGTGCTAAACAACACGAAAGTTTTTCCCGCAAGACTCTTCGGCACGTCAGAAACCGGCGCGAAGATCGAGCTTTTTCTTGTCCGGGAAACCGAAAATCGGGTGTGGGAAACGCTGGCGCGTCCGGCACGGCGTTTGAAAACGGGAAAAAAAATTCTTTTCGGCGAAAATTTGCGGGCGGAAGTTTTGGAAAAATCCGAAGAAGGGCACGTTTTTGTTAAGTTTGAAACCGACGGCGATTTTGACGAGCTTTTAGAGAAAATCGGCAAAACGCCGCTGCCGCCGTATATCAAACGTGGCGACGAAGATTTCGACAAAGACCGTGAGCGTTACCAAACAATTTTCGCCAAAGAAAAAGGCGCGATTGCTGCGCCGACCGCCGGACTTCATTTTACGCCGCAAATTTTGGAAGAAATAAAAAATTCAGGCGTTGAGATTACCGAAATAACTCTGCACGTCGGTTACGGAACATTCGAGCCGGTGCGCGTCAACGATTTATCGGAACATAAAGTTTTGCCGGAAAATTATGAAATTTCAGCGAAAACAGCGGAAATTCTGAATCAGGCAAAGTCAGAAAACCGCCGAATTATTGCAATCGGAACAACAACGACGCGGACTTTGGAAACCGCGATTTCAAAACACGGGAAGTTTATCAGCGAAAAAAATCTCGCGGATTTGACGATTACGCCGGGTTATCGGTTCAAAGCAATTGACGGGCTATTGACAAATTTTCATCTTCCGCAGTCATCTTTACTCGTTTTGGTTTCAACTTTCGGCGGCGGCGAACTTATAATGGAATCATACAAACACGCCGTCGCGCAAAAATATCGTTTTTACAGCTACGGCGATTGTATGCTGATCGTTTAGTTTATAGAGTTTTAGAGTTTGTGGAGTTCGTAGAGTTTATAAAATTCTTCCGACTCTATGAACTCTAAAAACTCTATAAACTCTATAAACTAAAAATGGCAGTTTTGCAGATAATCCGAAGTCTTTTCGTTCCGACCGAATCGGTCGAACCGGAAATAATTGTCCCTGCGCCTGCGACTACTTACACAATTCACCCGCTGACGGAAAAACATCTCAAGGAAGTGATGCGCGTTAATTTGCGCTGTTTCAAAAAAGGCGAAAATTATACGAAACATACTTTTTCATATTTGCTGAACGAGCCGACAACGCTCAGTTATCGCGTTTCAACGCCGAACAATCAAATCGTCGGTTTCATTTTCGTGATGACAAGTCAAGGCACGGGACATATTACGACAATCGGCGTTGCGCCTGAACATCGCCGGCGCGGATTGGCGCAAAAAATGCTTCAGCGTATTGAAGAATCGCTGCGAAAACGTGAAATTGCGACCGTTTCGCTCGAAGTCCGCGTCAGCAATCTCGCGGCGCAAAGCCTTTATCGCGGTTTGGGATATATTATCGTCCAGCGTTTGAATAATTACTATAACAACGGCGAAGACGCTTTTTTGATGGTCAAATCGCTTTATTGATTACTTAAATTTTGAAACTAATCTTACCGAAAATCTATCCGATAACCGACACGCGGCTGACCAAACTTTCGCACACCGAACAGGTTGAAAAACTAACTAAAGGCGGCGCGAAGTTTATCCAACTGCGCGAAAAATACGCTTCGCCGAATGATTTTTACGAAGACGCGAAAGTGGCAATCGAGATTGCACGGCGAAATTCCGTAAAAATTATTATTAACGACCGCGTAGATATTGCTCTCGTCTTAAAAGCTGACGGCGTTCATCTCGGGCAAGACGATTTGCCGCCCGCCAAAGCGCGTCTGATTCTGGGCGAAAAAGCGATCATCGGTTTTTCGACGCACAGCGTGGAACAGGCAATCGAAGCCGTCAAACTGCCGATTGATTACGCGGCAATCGGTCCTGTTTTTGCGACCGAAACAAAGGAAAATCCCGATGAAATTGTCGGCGTTGAAGGCGTTAAAATGGTGCGCGAAGCAATCGGCAATTTTCCGCTCGTTGCCATCGGCGGAATTACGGCAGAAAATTTTCGGGAAGTTTTCAGTGCCGGCGCGGATTCTTTGGCAATTATCAAATCCGTTCTTTTTCCGCCGGCAAAGATCGAAGAAAATCTGCGATCTTTTGTGACAGCTTTACCGCAATAGTTAAAAAATGTTTTTTGATGTTAAATTTTACTTGCTTTTTTGTCAGCCGATGCGTCAAAATAGAAAACTGACAGACGGCTGAAACTTTAGTCCGTCTGAAACTCAAATCCGGTTCCTACCATCTTTTTAATATTTTTCTTCGGGAGTTAATCCAAAATCAATGAGTTTGCTTGATGTAGCACCGATAATTGAGCAGATGCTGCTCATTTCCGATAATGTCAGCGACCTTAATTTTTCGTGTGGACAAAAACCGCAGGTCGAAATCAGCGGAAGCCTTTATTCGGCTTCGCCGCTCGGTCTGGGGAAATTGACCGGCTATCAGACCGAAATGATCGCGATGTCGATTTTACGGGACAACCCGGAAGCCGCCGTCCAGCTTGTCAAATTCGGCACGGCGGATTTGAGTTACGCATTGCCCGGGCGTTGTCGTTTTCGCGTTAATATTTTCCAGCAGCGCGGTTCGTATTCAATCGTTATGCGCGTCATTCCGCACGAAATTCCGAGTTTTGAATCGCTTAATATTCCGCCTCACTTAGCGGAAATCTGTAATATCCGCAACGGGATCGTTTTACTGACCGGTCCGACCGGCTCTGGAAAAAGCTCGACACTGGCGGCGATCATTGACCATATTAACGAAACGAAAGCCTATCACATCGTGACGATTGAAGACCCGATAGAATTTCTCCATAATCACAAAAAATCAACGATCAATCAGCGCGAAGTCGGCTCGGACACCAAAGATTTTGCGTCGGCGCTGCGTGCCGCGCTGCGTCAGGCACCGAAAGTCATCCTCGTCGGCGAAATGCGCGATCTGGAAACGGCGGAAATCGCGCTCGAAGCGGCTGAAACGGGACACCTTGTTTTATCAACTCTGCATACGATTGACGCTTCGAAAACGGTTGACCGCATTATCGGTTTGTATCCGAAAAACGAGGAAAAGATCATCCGTATGCGTTTGGCGCAAACTTTTCGATACATCATTTCACAGCGTCTGATACCGCGCGCCGACGGCAAAGGTCGCGTTGCGGCGGTCGAGATTCTGCGCTCGAATCCGCGAACGCGCGAATACATCGAAAAAGGCGAATCGGAAGGCAAATCACTGCTCGACGCGATGCGCGACGGTGAAATTGACGGAATGCAGGATTTCGACTCGGTTATCCGCAAAATGATCGAAACCGAAGCCATTACGCTCGAAGACGGGCTTTCGTTCGCCACCAATCAAAACAATCTTCTGCTCCAGCTCAAAGGCTTATCGGGCGGCGACGATTATGACAACGCACAGCCGAAGCAAATGCAAAACCAAATGCTCAACGTGCCGCCGCCGACTCCGAATCCGAATTCGGTCTTAGATATGATTGAATAAAACGGCGGTCAGTGGTCGGTGGTCAGTTGTCAGCAAAGACAATCCGCCACTGACAACTGACCATCGACCACTGACCACTATTATGATTATTCGTTGCGATAATTGTTCAGTTTCTTTACAGCTTGACGAAGGTAAAATTCCGACCCAGAATTTCACTGTCAGGTGTCCGCGCTGTCAGAATTTGATTCGCGTCCAGAAGGGCGCGAAAGGACACGGTTCGGCGACCGTTCAGCAGCTCGAAGCAAATCAGCCCGCGCCCGCGGTCGTCGAAGGCGCGCAGCAGTTTTCCGTCAAGGAATCGGAATTTCAAATAAACAGCGCGATGCGTTCACTGCTCACCGCGCTGCAAAAAGAAACGACGGTTTTGGATACGGACGACGAAAAAAGCGAAAAACCGCGCCGCGTCCTTTTGTGTCTGGGACAAAAACGCGATGATGTCGGCAAAGTTCTGGTTGACGCCGGCTTTAAGGTTTACGTCGCGCAAACGCCCGCGCAAGCAAACGAGCGAATGCGCGAAGGCAAGACGGAAATTCTGATATTTTCGCCCGATTTTGCCGCCGAATTCGGCGGCGCCGCGATTCTGCAGCAAAAGGTCAACGCGATGTATTCGTCCGAAAGAAGACGCCTGTTTCTGATCTCGCTCGAAGACGCCGGCACGACGATGAACGCGCACGAAGCCTTTTTGCGAAATTTGAATCTGGTCGTCAACACGAGCGACATTCCGCAGCTTCCGCTGATCATGAATCGCGCTTTGCGGGATTTTAACGATCTTTATCATTACTTGAACCGCGCGCTCGGCGCAGAGCCGATTTAAACAAATAAAAAAGCCGGAAAATTGTATCGAAAAGGTGAAAACTGCTGAATTATCAATAACTTCAGCAGTTTTTCTTTGCGTCGCGCTGTATATTTTCAAAAATATCAGCTGTCGAATGCCAAAATCCAGCGTGAAACGAAGAATTGAATTTTCTTACGGCACAAAAGCGTTGGGAGTCGGCAAATCGCCGCTGCTGCCGAATTGCTGAATTGATGTTCCCGCCGATGAGCGCTGAACGAACCAGGTCGCGCTCGAAGGACGAAAAACCGCTGTATCGAATCTGCCGTCGCCGTCGTAATCGCCCGGCGTCGGAATATCGCCCGAAGCGCCGAAGGGAACCGAATAAAACGAATTATTTTCGCTTCTTTGGACAAACCATTCGCCCGTCGAAGGACGCCACACGGCAATATCGGCTTTCCTGTCGCCGGTATAATCGCCCGGCACGGGTTTGTCCGTTCCGACGCCGAACCGAAAGACACGAAACTGACCATCCGATGAACGCAGATACCACCACGAGCCGTCCGACGGTCGGAAAATCGCAATATCGGCTTTCCCGTCGCCGTCAAAATCCGCCGCGACCGGCTTGTCTTCCGCCGTCCCGAACTGCGCGATCGACGTTCCCGAACCTCCGGAATTTAAGATAAACCAGGTGCTGGTCGAAGGACGAAAGACTGCCGGGTCAGCCCGCCCGTCGCCGTCGTAATCTGCCGGTGCGGGAATATCGCCGTTTGAACCGAACGGGAAGGCATAGAATGAAAAATCTTCGCTTCGCAAAATAAACCATTGCCCCGTGCCCGGACGAAAGACGGCGAAGTCCGCTTTGCTGTCGCCGGTAAAATCGCCGGGCACGATCTTATCGGTTGATGCGCCGAACGAGACGACGAAAGCTGAGCCGTTGGTCGAGCGATAGACCCACCATTCGCCGGACGCGGGACGGAAAATCGAAATGTCGGTTCTGCCGTCGCTGTCAAAATCGAAGGGCGTTTCCCGACGCTCCAAAGCACCGATGTCCGCTCCGTCGCCGCCGACCGCGTTTGAAACGCCGGGGTCATCGTAGATGCGCGGAAATCCGGTTCCTCGCTGGTCCCTTGTTGCCCCATCGGCAAAGCCTTTGTCAATCGCGGGACTGTCGCTCGAAAGATTGATGGTGTTGTTGAATCCTCCGTTATATTGCAGACCTGCCGGATCAAATCTAGGATCGAGCGGCGCGGCGATCGTTCCTGTTTGGTCGGTGGCGGCGTTAAACCCTGTGCCTGCGTCCCGTTTGCCGATCAGATTAAAACCACGGGAAGAAAAACTTCCGGCAACGTCCGCTGAGGCGGCGTTCCCGTTCCGCGCGATAATGGTGCTTTTCACGCCAAAAATCGAGCCGCTGCTGCTTTCGGCGCCGCTTCCGCTGTTATGGCTGACGGTGCTGTTCGAAAGATCTGCGGTGCCGTTGCCGGTGTTTTGAACGCCGATTCCGTTGTTGCCGCTGACCGTGCTGTTGTTGATTCTCAGGATGCCGCCGTTATTGTGCAGTATCGCTCCCGAAGTATTGCCGGTGATCAGGCTGAACTCGATGATCACCAATCCCTGCAGGACTGAAACGCTGCTGTTCAAACTCGAATTTATATTCCTAATGACACAAGCCTGGATGATTACGTTCCCGGGCGTATTGGCGCGGATGCCTCCGCCGGAGCCGTCTCTGATCGTAATTTCCCGTAAAGTGCTGCTGCCGGTGCTGCTCGGGTTAGAGAATGTTAAAAGATAACCGGGTAAGCCCGTCAGGTTTCTCAGTATCAAGTTGTTCGCGCCGGGACCGAGAATGCGTATGTCCGAACTGATAGCAGGGAGCGCCTGAGTTATGTTGATGGTGCAAACTCCGGCGGCGGAGCAGCCCGGTGCGGATGCCGGAATAGCGAACTCGATGTCGTCTGAAGCTCCGGTGGAGTTTGCCGCTGCGATTGCTCCGCGCAGTGAGCAGCCGGGGGATGGCGGAAGGAAACACGCATCGACAACAATCGTATCGCTGGTCGTGTTGACGCGAAAGGTCACCGCCTGCGCCTCGTTCGGCAAAAAGCAGGCGAAAGCCGCAATAATAAAAACGCCCTGAAAAATAGTCTTCCACAGCATTTCACAAATCCCGCGATGTAATTTCATAATTTCCTCACTCATAACATAAATTGATTTTTTTTCTTAAACTGTTCAGGGAAATCCGACGATGTTCGAAATTGCGAATTCGCCTGACTTTTTGGCGGCAATAAAAGTGATTTCTTCTTCGCTGCCTTTTTTTTCGCTTTTTTCGACGGCGACACCGGAAAAGACGATATACGTGCGCGAGAGAAATTTGCCGCTTTCCGTAAATTGTTCAAAAATCAAAGTCACTTCCGAAAATCCCAGACTCTGATAATTCGGCTGATTGTTGCGAAGATAAGCAAACATTCCGAGCCGCGTCGAATGTTTATCGGGTTTTCGGGTGATTTTCAGACGGACGACACTGCTCGAACCGTCGTTTTTTTCGGAAATTACCGACTGCCTGACCCCAATGCTCAAATCGCCGCCGCTGTTGTGATAATTTTTAATGATTAAGGTCTGTTTACTGCTCATCGCTATCTCCGATTAAAATTCACTTTTTAATATGAAAACATGGACGATCCTCCGCTGAGGTCAAATGTTATTAGATATAAAAGTTGATCCTCACTTTTCCTTGGGCGAATACTGAATATTTTTGCTTTGGGCAATTTTAATGTTGCCACGGTTGTGGTAGCAGGCTTCTTAATTTGATAGTTAGTCGGAGAAATCACAAATTCGTAATCAGAATTACTTTCGGCAATTAGTTCTATTTCATTTATCTCTGTTTCCCGAACAAATATTTCTTGCATGGAATGCACCGCATTTATTTCCCCGGCTGAAATAATAAGAGTCAGAGTTCCGGCACGACTTATATTCCGAAACGCTCTTAGAATAGATTCTTTCGTATGGTTTGCCTTACTTCCCATAAAGTTAGTCCAAAATACTAATTTATCGAACGGATTTCGTATATCAGGCTTAATGACTGCTATTAATTCAATATTTTCTTCTGACATTTGATTCTCCTTATCTTTCTTTCATTTTTTCCTACAAATTATTTTTGATAACCCGAATCGGCGCGGCTTTCATCGCCGCCAAACTCTCGATCAGTTTTTCTAAATCCTCGCTTTTGACATTGCCCTGCGGATCAATAATGACTTCTCTTTCGTTATGTCCCGCTTTCTCGCGGTCTTCAAAAATCACTTCGATCTTTTCAATCAAATTGTCCGGGTCGGAAATCGTTCCCGTTTCGATTTTGTTCAAACTCAACCGTCCGCTTTCGTCAATTTCAACGACGAGCAACAACGGATTCGGCTGTTTATTTAATAAAACGGCGCGGCGGTCAATCAAATCAACCGGATAATTTCGCACCGTGTCTTTGCAGCCGCCATAAAAAAGACAAGTTGCAAAGACTGGCACAAGGAGGATTTTTCTAAAATGTTCTTTCAACATTGTATATTTGAACGGATTAATCGTTATCACGCCGAAAGATTCAACGCCCAAACGCCGCCGTCAGCAATCCGATAAAACCGCTTTGATAGGATTTATTGATTACCGGATTTGCCGCTGATAATAGGCGCCGCACATTGTTTCGTTTATAAATTCCGGTCATCAATACTTGGTTACATAAAGAGTTTCATAGCCCAGACTAATCTCGCTAATTCTGTATGATTTATGCGATCGAGGCATGTCGAATATAATTACGCTATCCATCCTGTATCTCAATTTAAGTCCGAAACTTCGCCCTGCAAAGTTTTTCTCAATTGATAAAACCGCCGTGCGGATGGTCTGTTTTGTCTTAGCTAATGCAAGTATCTTCTGAAAATCATGTCTATCATTTTTCAAAGCAACATCGCAGCTCCCCATCACTATGTCTGGTCCCGGCTTAGTAAGCTTGCTCATATACCGTCTTGGACCCGGCTCGTTAAAATAACCTTCAACATCAAATTCGTCAGGGTGCCGAGGGTCTTTCGAATCACCGTGAACATCGGCAAGCCATAAAAACATTAGATCGTGCATAATAAATATCTCCTTAACAATTCATCGCCCCGTCTAATTCGACGGTTTCATTGCGGGAATCATAAAAAATATCCATAACCGCTTTTCCAAAAATAATAGTCGCCTTGTCGGAAATTGTGTTTGCGGCTTAGGAGTAGATTTAAAAATTGACGGCATTAGCCGAACCTCCGTTCAATTCAGCGAAATATCCGGTTTTTTCTGCTTTTGTCTTTGAAACTGTTACGTTCTCCAACAAAACACCGACTCCTATGACATTGCCTGTAAAATCACCATACCTACGCTCAATGACATACAATTTGGCAGCTTTTAAGGTCAATTTATTACGCTCTGCCGATTGTAAATTGTCGAAATTAAGCTTGTTTGCGGCGATATTTTGCGTCAAAAACCCGAATCGAATTTTTTTTTGTTTGATTAAATTCCTAAATACAGTTTCAAAATTACAACTAACATTTGATGTCGCCTGAAAACCACCAATTCCCAATGACTTTAAATCAACCCAAACATTAAAAAACTCCCAAGATGTTTCGCCCAAAAAATTTCCGGTCGTTGAAACCTTCAATCCTCGCTGAAATATCGCTAACCGAAGCTCAAACAATTCCCAATTACATTTGTTACTCATAAAGTTTTCTCATTTTAGTTTTTTATTTTTAATTACGACCTTGATTGAATATTCAGGTTCTAATCGTAATCAAAATTTACACATTTGATTTCAACGGTTTGTATATTTCCCGGAATAAAATTGATGACCTCACAATCAGTTCCTGTAGCGATTGCTGACCAATTCAACTGAGTGTCATCCTTAATAAAAATGTAAAATTTAATTTCGGACAATTCTTTTTTACCCGCTTTTTTCAAGTTCAGAAATAGATTTTTATGTTTTTCAGGAGGTGCCCATCGAAATTTAAATTTAGGCGGTTTTTCACCTTTGATGGTGTTAAGCCGTTCTTTTATTGAGTTGGAACTGGGAGCTATATCATTAACAATTGTCTCGTTCCCGTTGATAATAGAAATTACCGGTGGTCTGCCATCAGTAGCATTAGATTTGGATTTTTGCGTTAAACCAATTTCAAGTTTAAGACTCATTTCGACTTTCTCCTTTTTTTCAAATTTACGATTGCGGATAGTAGTTCCGGCGTGTCCCGAATTGTGTTATCATTTGCATATCGCCGATTACGACAGTAAAAGTAAAATTTATTTGCCGGAAAAGTCCTGAAAAAACGATGGATTTTTTATGAAAAATAAGTGAAAGAATTTTATGTCGCCAAAATCAAAACAGTTTTATGAATTTGCCGATTTCCGCCTTGATGTTTCGGAAAAAGTTCTACTGCGCGGCGACAATTTGATTCCGCTCACACCGAAGGTTTTTGAAACTCTGCAAGTTTTAGTTGAAAATGCCGGACATTTGCTCGCAAAAGACGAACTGATGCAAAAACTCTGGCAAGACCGTTTTGTTGAAGAAAGCAATTTAACCTCAAATGTCAAAATGCTTCGAAAGGCTTTGGGCGACGATACTGCTAACCCGCGATTTATCGAAACCGTGCCGCGCCGCGGTTATCGTTTTATTGCCGATGTCCGCAAAAAAGTGAAAGAAATCGTTCCGGCGCAGGCGAATCCTCAAAACGCGCAGGCGAATTGGGCAAGACCCAAAATATTTCTGATTCCCGCCGCGGCATTGATTATCGGAACGATTATTTTCGGATTTTGGTATGTACGGAGCGTAAATCTGAACACGGACGCGCCGATTTTGTCCGCGCCGTTCGCGCTCGAAACGCTGACGACCAACGGCAAAACAATGAACGCCGTTATCTCTCCCGATGGCAAAAATGTAGTTTATACCCAAGGCACCGGCAGCGATAAACAAAGCGTCTGGCTCAGACAACTCGAAACGGGCAACAATGTTGAAATCATTCCGCCTTCGGATGATTTTTATTACGGACTTGCGCTTTCGCCCGATGGAAATTTCCTCTATTTTGTTCGCCGTCAGCGTTTGCAGGAAGGTAGATTCGACATTTACCGCGTTTCGATTTTCGGCGGTATTCCTCAAAAAATCCTCAGCCAAGCCGAAGGCTGGATTAGTATTTCGCCGGATGGCGAACGCATTTCGTTTGTCCGCTGCGCGAGCGACGAAAACGAATATTGTTCGCTTTTCGTTGCCGACTCGGCGGACGGGCGCAACGAGCAAAAAATACTTTCGCGCCCGCGCCCGTTTCGCATCCGCGACAACCGTTTTTCGCCCGACGGAAATTATATTGCCTTTGCTGTCGGACAATCGGAAACTGCCGCCAACGAAGTGGCATTGATGGAGATCGAAATCGAAACGCGAACCGAACGCGCGCTGACCGACCAAAAGTTTTTCAACGTCAGAAATCTGGCTTGGCTGCCCGACGGCGGCGGGCTGCTTTTTACCGCCTCGCAGATTCCCAATACAAATTACCGCATCTGGCAAGTTTCGCGCACGACGCGCGAATCCGCGCCGCTGACCAAAGATTCGGAAAGTTATTCGACTTTGAGTTTGGACGGACGGGCGAATCAGATTGTTTCCACGCAAATCAAAGAAGATTTTCGCTTAAGCCTTTTTCAAACCGAAAACCCGCTGGAAAATCGGATTTTAGCCGATGCGACAAGCGTCGTATTCGCCGTCAACGGGAAAATTTTTTTTACTTCAATGCTTTCAGGAAACAAGGAAATTTGGAGCATGAATGCCGACGGCGGCGGACGGCGGCAATTAACCAACAATCCGGCTGACGAAAGCTCCGCCTTGTCTGCACCCGACGGCAATTCGATATTTTTCGCCTCGAACCGCACGGGCGAAGTTCAAATCTGGAAAATGAGTGCGGACGGCAGCGATCAAACGCAAATCACGCACAAAGAAGGCGGCACGCCGCTGCTGGTTTCGCCAGACGGACGCTGGCTTTTTTATCATCATAGTCTCCACAAGACACTCTGGCGTGTGCCGTCTGACGGCGGCGAAGAACAGTTGGTATTAGATAAAAGAAAACATCAGCTTGCGCTCTCCCCGGATGGTTCGCAGGCGGCTTTCCGGGAAGCACAAGGCGCGGAGAATATCTTGATGATCGTATCGCTCGAAAATGGGCAAACAGTCAAAACTTTCAAACTTGCCGATGAACGATCCGAATTGGTTCTGTTAAAATGGTCGGCTGACGGCGCGAACTTAATGTATATTTCCACCGTCGGCGAAAATGGAAATAAAATTCTGTGGAGGCAGCCATTAGCGGGAGATGCACCGCAAAAAATTGCTAATCTCGGCAGCGAATATATCACCGGCACCGGATTCGCGCTTGCTCCGGACAACAAAACCTTTGCCATCGCGCAAGGCACCTGGCGACACGACGCTGTTTTGCTCAAAGGTTTGAAATAACTAATGGTTAATGGTTAATGGTTGACAGATAACGCGAAACTTTCACGCTTTATGGCTTTTAACCATTTACCATTAACCATTAACTTCTTTTACTTCGTCCGGCTTCTGATCTCATCCAAACTGTCGTCAACCAGCAATTCGCCGTTTTCGAAAACCGTCCGCATTTGCGAATTTTCCGCCGCGATTTGTTCGGCGGTTTCGAGTTTAACAGTTTTGAATTCGCCGTTTTCGTCTTTGATCAGATCGAGCCGTCCTTTTTTACTGTTTTTGCCTGAATCCGTGATCGGTTGTTTATAAACTTCGATCAGATTGCCGTCCGCGACGATTGCCGAGCATTTATAAGCGAACCTTAAAGTATCGCGGTCAATTTTCTGCAATAACGCGCCGCCGATGCCGAAAGCGATGTTCGAAGCGGAAAAACCTTCCGTTTTCAAACGCTCAAGAATCGCGTGAATTGATTGTTCGTTCACGCCATCACCCTGAATGATGCGGACGTTTTTCAAAACCTTGAAGCCTTTCGAATTGACGGTCGTCCCGAATTTTTCGCCCAAAATATGCGCCACCCGCGAAACGACTTCGACCGGTTCGCCCGAATCGGGACGAATAACGACCGTCGCCCCCGAATCAATTACTTCTTGCCTTAACTGCTCGCCCCAGATTTGTTCGACCGCTTCGTAAATATTCCACGAATCGGAAACGACCGCGACCGTCGCGCCGGGTTTGGCGAAATTTTTCAGCATATTTCGATAAGCCTCGACCTCGTTTTCGCGTCCCCAACTCGTAATCGTCGAATGTTCGGCGGCAGGAATCGAAAAACCAGCCATTTCGCAATTATAAAATTCGCGGTGAATCAGCAGCGCCGACATCGTATCGGTTCCCATAAAATTAACGAGATGCGCCGCGCCGCCGATTGCCGCCGTTTCCTGCGACGAAACGCCGCGCGAACCGAAATCGTGAACCTTAAAACCGATTTCCGCATCGGCATCATCGGCGGTTTCCTGCAGAAACCGGTAAACGTTGCGTTTGATGTAATAGCTTTGCGTCGCAACCGTGCAGGAATACCAAACGCGCATCATCTGAGTTTCAAACCAACTACCGAGCCACGCAAATTCGTCGTCGGTCGTTTCCACCGTCATCAAAACATTTTTCAAAGGAACGACCGCGCCTTCCGCCACCGCACGCACCCGAAGCGGAAGTTTTCCGCCGTGTTTTTTTATCAAACTTGTCCAGCCTTCGTAATTAAAAGGCAAACCGTGCGCTCGTATTACTTCCCGCGCTTCTTCAACCATATCTTGCGTAAATTTTTCAACGAAAAATCGTTTCAAAATATACTGCAAACCGAAAAAAACGGTTTTCGTATAATCCCGCTCCGAACCACGCGATTCGAGATAGAAAAACGCCCGCGTCGTCTTCGGCGGGTATTGCAAAAAATGGCTTGCTTTATACGAATCCGTGTCAATTATTCTGTTTATTTCAAACATTTTTATATTTTCTCCTATTTTCGGCTCTCTACCCGAAAGCCTAAATTTATTTTCAGTTTCTCCAAAGAACTTTCATTATTTACCAAAAATCACTTCTAAAGATTCCTCATTAAATCCTTTAAAATAGCAGTCGGTTCTGTCCCAATCAACGAAACCATACTTCTCTTTATGTTGCTCAATCTCACTCGGATTTTGTTTGAAATCAATCATTTTAAGATTAGTTTTTTCTAAAGAACCTTTCCCGTAATCATTATTCTGAAAATTATTCACTAAATGATAAAGAGGTTGCCTAATATACTCATCGTGTTCAGGCAGAGAAAAACCAATTATTGTTACAGTTCCACTAGCACGACCGGCTTTGTTATAACTTTCCCAAAACTCAGTTAGCGGATTTAGATAAACCATTTTGCTATGAGAAGGTGAAATAATTAGTGGAGGATTTTGATAAGAATTTTCTGCTAAATAATCTTCTAAATCAAAATTTCTGTATATTTTTTGAAGCGGACTTTCAGCAAAGTATGGTTCATCAATTATTTTGTATAAACCGAATGGTTTTCCATTTCTGTTAAAAATGTTATGACTAGACGGAGGAACATAAAATTTTTCATCTCTAAATAAATTTAGCTCCCTATCGTATGCGGAAATGTCAAACCAATCTATCGAGCCGTGCATTTTCAACAAAATTATTTCGTCATTTGTGTCTGCCAAAATGCCGCCATAGGGATGAACTTCTTTGTATCTATTCGGAAATAGGCGATACGGAATGTTTTTTCTTGAGAAAGTGTTTTCAAGAATGGTGTCGTAGTTGAATGTAATTATCGTATCACCGGGCTTTAATCTTTCTGCAAAACTTTCATATAAAGCGAAATCTTCGTCCTGCATTGCTGACTCTTTACTATAAAGAATTTGTGCAATTAAGTTTTTAACAATAAGTTGACTCGGATAACCTTCATCAGAGTAAGAATCGTATCCTTTCAGGCACAGAAAATGCTCTATATCCAAGTAGGAAATAAAATCTTCAATATTGATTTCGTCTGGAGTGATTTTCTTGCCCTTTGCTTTATATTGGTATTCGATAAAAGAGTTAATATCTTCCTCTAATTCAGCATACAAATCTCTTTTCTTTGCTTCTTCCTTAATTTCTTTGAATAAGTCAGCGCAAAGAGGTAATCTCGCTGGCTTTGAAAATCCAGCCCCAAGCACAAATACTCTTTGATAGTCTTTTTTAATTTCTGTCATTTTGTTTACTCCTTTTCAGCTTTCTAACCGAAAGCCTAATTTTTATTCTTAAACTATAATTTCAGCCGTAAAACTACGGGTTCTTTTAATTTGTCTTCGGCTAAAGTGCCGTTTTCGTTCGTCAAAGCCCATTGGCTGTTGGCGATGTAGTAAAAATCGTTGCCGACTTTTACGCCGAGCGTCGGTTCGTTAAAATCGGCGTGATTGGCTTCGAGCGTTTCGCTTTTGGTGATCGCGCTGAAATCTTTATTCAAAACGAAACGCGCGACGCGATGCGGGCGAAAACCGTTTTGAATCGCAATCAGATTGCCGCGATGAAAATAAATTCCGTCAATGCCAATCGGATTCGTGTTTGCGTCCGGCGTGATCTGCAAAATCTTTTTGTCCATCATCGAAATTTTGAAAACGCCTTTGGAATAATCGGCGGCGAACAGAATTTTTTCGTCCGTTGAAAACGCCAAACCTTGCAGCGACGCGAAATTATCGCTCGTCAGAAAAACTTCGAGTTCGTCCCGTTTCGATTCGATGCGGTAAATATTTGGCGAAACGCTGTCCGAAGCGTAAATGTCGCCGTTTTTCGCAATTATCAAATCGCCGAGCGCGTGTTTGCCGTCAGCATTCGACAAAAGATATTTTTTCAAAAGTTTTCCGCTTCGCAAATCATATTTGAAAACGCCCGATTTGCCGTCGTCGGCTTTCTGAAAATCCTGCATTTGCGGAAACGCGGTCGTCGTTACCCAGAGAATTTTCCGTGCATCGTCAACGCGCATTCCCGAAACGCTCCATAAACCGTCGGATTCGAGCGAAAAATCCGCGACTTTGCCGCGTTCGTCAACGGAAACGATTTTGCGTTTATGAACACTGCTCACAAAAAATCGTTTCGTCGCCACGTCGTAAGCAATTCCCTCGGTAATCAAATCTTTGTTTGGAATCGTGAAAGCCTTTTCGCTTGCGTTGACGGCTTTTTGGTTGAGCGCGAATTCGTTTTGAATCGTCTTAAAGCGCGGCAAATCAAGCAAAGATTTGAAATCGTCGTCCTTTTCGACCGCAAAAAACAAATCCATTTTTGCTAATTGTTCCAAAACCGCCAAAGCCTCGTCCGTTTTGCCGTTGAGCGTGTAAGCATCGGCGAGATTGTAAAGAAGCCGCGCATGATTCGGTCGCAAATCGTTGGCGCGTTTCATATTTTCGAGAAACTTCGTGTAATCTTTCGCCTTGTAATCCGCCGCCGCTTGCCGTTCAAACTTCACGCTTTCACGCATTTCAGCCGCAGTTTGCGCGTTCAGGCAAATTGCGAAAACCAACAGAAAAACCAACCCCAAAACAAAATTTTTGCATCGTAAAAAATTCATAGAAAATTCTCCTATTTTCGGTTATTAAAGAAATTAGGCGGATGCGAACAGGTTGAACGTTTGATACGGCAAGCATCAAATTGGTTTGTTCGCGCC
>JALHNX010000054.1:0-2922 GCA_022843305.1 Pyrinomonadaceae bacterium
GGTGTCGTCTGCGCGAAACCGGGCAGAGTTAAAGAAAGAAGTAAAAGAATAATCAGGAAATTTTTTCCTTTGCTGGTTTTCATTTTTGACCTCAGAATAAATTTGGGTTAGTAATTTTGTAAAACTCGTTTTTTATACGGATGAAATTATCATTAAGTTGTAATTTCTTTCTGATTAACAGTGATCGAAACCGACCGTTAAAGATTTCTTAACAGCTTTGCGGGAAACTCGATTTTCTCCTGCAAAGACGAAAAGTAGTTTTTTCATAATTTTGTAATTGTAATTTGTCGAGATTTAAATGCGATTTTCTAAAACCCGAACGTCTCGCAGTGAATCACGTGCGGCTCGAATTCGAGCAAATATTGCTTGTCTTCCGCGTAATATTTTGCTTTTTCGTAATCGCGCCCCGCGAATTTTTCGATGCTTTTAAAGCTGTTCCATTTCGTTATCGTCCGGAAATGACAAACATCGTTTTCGACGCGGCGCAGGATTTCGACGCTTAAGTTTCCTTCCGTGTTTTTATAATCGGCAACGCCGGTCTTTACCAAAAATTCGAGATATTCGTCCGACTTTTCGGCTTTTGTCGTGCCGTGCCGGAGGCGTGTGATTATTCGGCTTTTCATTTTATCAACCAGCCATCGTAGCGGGCTTTTTTCGTTATTTTAACTCTTTCAAAATCTCGCGCAGTTTTTCGCGCGTCAGTTTTGTAACGGGAACAAGCGGCAGGCGCAGATTTTCTTCCAAAAGATTCATTTCCTTCATCACGAATTTGCACGGCGCGGGCGAGGCTTCGATAAAGTTCGCTTCCATCAAAGGCAGAATTTTGTAATGAATTTTTCTGGCGGCAGTCCACGCGCCGACGAGAGCCTTTTCGACCATCGCCGAAGTTTCTTTCGGAATTTCGTTCGAGCAGACCGAAACCAGACCATCCGCGCCGATTGAAATCAGTGGCAGAGTCGTCGCGTCGTCGCCCGAAAAAACCGCGAAATGTTTCGGGCGATGCGCGATGATCTCCATAATCTGCGAAAAATTGCCCGACGCTTCTTTCGTCGCGACGATGTTTTCGTATTTCTCCGCCAGTTTCAGAGTCGTTTCGGCGGAAATATTCGACGCGGTGCGCGAAGGCACGTTGTAGAGCATAATCGGAAAATTTTTGACCGATTTCGCAATTTCGCCGAAATGCGCCAACATTCCTTCCTGCGTCGGCTTGTTGTAATACGGTGCGACGACAAGTGCGCCGTCCGCGCCTAATTCTCTGACTTTTCGCGTCATTTCAATCACGGCGGCGGTGTTGTTGCTGCCCGTTCCGGCGATGACTTTCGCTTTCAGACCGTGCGCAACCTCGACACACATTTTGATAACGTGCAGTTTTTCTTCTTCCGACATCGTTACGGCTTCACCCGTCGTGCCGCACGGAACGAGCAATTTCACGTCGTTTTTTATCTGGCGTTCGACCAGTTTTTTGAAACATTCGTCGTCAACCGAGCCGTCCTTTTTGAACGGCGTTACCAGTGCCGTGCCGCAGCCGCGCATCCAATCGAGTTTTATCGTCATAATTTTCTAAAAAAAACTTTGCCGGAATAAAAAGAAAGTATATGATTTTCAACGGCAAAGTTACAAAAACGCATCGCCAAAAGTTATGAGATTGATAAGACTTTCTATCATCGCCGGTTGTTTTTTCACGCTCGCGGGTTGCAACACATCGGAAGCGCAGAAGAATCAAAACACCGCAAAAATGCCTGACGCGCCGAAGATCGTCGCCGAAAAATTCGCGTATCCGATTGGCAAAACCGAATATGTAACGCAGGCAAAAGACAAAAAAGACGAATGGTATAACGCGCAGGATTTCGGCGAAAACAATCATCTCGGCGAAGATTGGAACAAAAATTCGGGCGGCAACACCGATTGCGGCGAACCCGTCTATGCGGCGGCAAACGGACGCATAGTTTACGCCGAAAACGCCGGCGCGGGCTGGGGAAACGTCGTCATCATCGAACATATTTTGCCCGACGGCAAAAAAGTTCAGACGCTTTACGGGCATCTGCAAAAAATCCTTAAAACTTCAGGCGAAGTAAAATTCCGCGAACAGATCGGCGAGATCGGCAACGCCGAAGGACGTTATTTATGCCACCTGCATTTTGAAATCCGCGACGAGAAGTGTCCGATGTGGAATCAGGCAGGCGGCGGTTATTCGGCGGATAATAAAGGCTGGCTCGACCCGTCGGATTTTATTGATCAAAATCGTTAATTTATTGATTTAAGCGAATTTACAATTTGATTTACAATTGCCCTTTCAAGTTGACGGTCTTCAAATTCGCAATTGTAAGTAACATACAAAAGCAGTTTATTTTTTCTGAGAATCCAAGTTCGCCAAAAATGGTTTTCGTATTGAAATTCTGCGGCTATTCCCGTAAATGCTTCTAATTCAATATCGTTTATTTGTGTTTCTTGCGGAATCTCATCGTTTATCAATTCATCCAAATCCGCTTTCGTAACTTTTTCATCTTTCAAATACGCGCTTAATTGCAGTGCTCCAAATCCATCTTCGGCATAAAACGAAACGCATTCAGGATGTTTTTCAACAACCCATTCCGTTGGATAATTAATCTTCCAAAAAGTTGATTGATATTGTGAGAATTTGCTTTTCATTTTGCCTTTTGCCTTTTTACTTTTGCCTTAAAATCTCGTCCATCACCTCCGTGAATTCATAAAAACCTTTTTTGCCGACAATCCATTCCGCCGCGAGAATTGCGCCTGACGCAAAACCTTCGCGTGAACGGGCAAAATGTTCAAGCAGAATTTGATCGGCGTTTCCGTCAAAACCGACGCGATGCGTGCCGGGAATATTTCCGGCGCGGGTTGAAGAAACGCTGAAATCTTTGGTGATATGTTTTGCCACGACATCTTTTAATTTCAAAGCCG
>JALHNX010000054.1:2932-30046 GCA_022843305.1 Pyrinomonadaceae bacterium
TGCGCGAATGATGCTGTTCTTCGATAAAGGCTTCGTAATCGTCGAATTTTGCAAAAAGTTCCGAAGCAAATTCCGTAATCCGGTAAAATAAATTAACGCCGACCGAGAAATTCGCGCCGAACACGAACGCGCCTTGTTTTTCTTCAATTAGATTTTTAATGTTTTCCTTTTCCGCGTTCCAGCCGGTCGTGCCTTCGACGAGCGGAACATTTGCCAGCAGACACGCGCGGACATTTCTTTCAACGGCATCGGCAACCGAAAAATCAATCGCCGCGTCCGTGCCTTTTAGTTTTTCCGCCAAATCTTCGGCAGAAAAAACAGCATCCCGTTCATCTATGACGACCGCGATCTCGTGATTTTTATTTTCGGCTAAGGTTTTGATGAGTTTGCCCATCGCGCCGAAACCGATCAGTGCTATTTTCATAAGAATTTGAACCACATAGAAACATAGAACACATAGATAAAGAGATTTGGCGTTAGAATAAAGTTTAAGTTTTACTGCAATATTAGTTTTCCTTTAAATCTAAGTGTTCTATGTGTTTTAAACCTCCGGTAAATTTCTAAAAATTCATTCACAAATGTTTTTTGTCCTTCTTTGAAAAGGTTTACGCAATTGAAATTCATCAAAATTCCTTTCGGGGCTTTCAACAACTTCATATATGTCAAAAGTTGTGCTTCGTGAATCGGCGCAAGAGATGAAACTGCTTTCAATTCGATAACTAAACAGTTTTCAACAAACAAATCACAGCGCAAATCAGTTTCTAAATCAAGTCCTTTGAAATGGACAGGGACGATCATCTCAGTCAAAAAATTGACATTTCTCAATGACAACTCGTATTTCAGACAATCGTGATAAACGCTTTCAAGCAATCCTGCGCCGATAGATTTATGCACTTCAATCGCCGCGCCAATTACATCGTAAGTCAGTTTATCGAGAAACTTCTTCGTAACCATATTTTGTTTGAACTATATATGAACATAGAACACATAGATTTTTTATGAATTTCTAATTCTTAAAAATAATTTTAAAAGCCAATCTAAAAATATCCTATGTGTTCTATGTTCCTATGTGGTTAATAATTTCTTCACCAAATTTACATACAAATCAACCGCCGTTTCCAGGTCTTTTTTCAGCACGAATTCGTCTTTCGTATGCGCGACGAGGATCGAACCCGCGCCCAAAAGCAGAGGCGTTCCCCAATTCGGCAGATGCGGAATGTCGGTCGTAAAGCGCACGACCTTTTGCCGGAAACCTTCTATTTCAAGCATTTTCACCGGCTCTGAACAAGACAAAACTTCGATTTTAGCGCGATCTTCGACGATTTCTTCGAGCAACGCTTCAACGGGCGCGCGTTTTGTCGTGAGGCGAATGGCGATGCCGGCTTCGGCGCGCGGCGGAATTACGTTGAGTGCCAGTCCGCCTTCGATTGTTCCGATATTGACGGTCGTTTCGCCGAAAAAATCGTCGTCGGGAAATTTTGTGCGGCGAATATCCTGCAGAATGTCGAGAAGTTTTTCGACTGCCGATTCGCCCATTTCGGGATAAGCGGAATGCGCGGCTTTGCCTTCGGCGATAATTCTCAGGCGAAATGTTCCTTTCGAACCGATCGCCAGATCGTTGTCGGTCGGTTCGCCGTTGATCAAAAATTCGCAGCGGTCGGCAAGCGGATGCAGATTCGCCGCTTTCGCGCCCGAACTTCCCTGCTCTTCGTCAACCGTGTAAAGCAAACCGATGTCGCTAACGCCCTGTTTTCTAAGTTCTTCCGCCGCAAAAATCTGCGACGCGATAATTCCCTTCGCATCGCACGCGCCGCGCCCGTAAATCTTTTCGTCGTCTTCCGTTGCCGCAATAAACGGCGGCACGGTGTCAATATGCGTCGAAAGAAAAACGCGCGGCGTGTCGTTCAGATAAGCGATCACGTTATTCTGATTCGCCGAAACCGCCTGCAATTCGACCGTCCAACCGAGCGATTCGAGATAATCTCGCAAGTAGAATCCGACCGCCTGCTCGTCGCCCGAAACGGACGGAATGTTCATTAAATTTCTGGTTAATTCAAAAAGATTCATTGTTTTAATTTTAAGATTGTGTGCGCTTTTCAGCCAGCAGTTGTCTAATCTCGGCGCGCAGCTCGCCGATCTCACTCTGCAGTTGATTCAATTTCTGCGTTTTTTCCGTTTCTGCCTCACGCTTTTCGCTGTCGCGCCCGATAAAAAACGTCGCCAGGGTCGCCGTGATATATCCGAAAACCGTAAAAGCGTAAAGCGCGAGAATAAAACATAATACGCGCCCCTCGACGGTGCGCGGAAAATAATCCGAGCCGATCGTCGTCAACATCATCGCCGTCCACCACAGGGCTTCGGCGTAACTCGCAAAACCGCCACCTTCCGCCTCATTTTCAAAAGCGAACATTCCCGCCGCGCCGCCGAACAGGACGATCATCGAAAGCAGCAGGACGTAGCCGAAACCGCGCCGGCTGAAATACGCGCCGAGCGCCTTCATCCCGCGGTTTAAAGAAGTCAAAAGCCGCACCAGACGAAGCCCGCGCGCCGCCCGCGAAAGCTGAAAGATCCGAAAAACGCGGACGATGCGGAAAACGCGCAAAGCCGGGATCAAAAGTGCGATCGCCGTCAGCCAGCTCGTTTTCAAATAATCCGTCTTGTCGGGCGCGAGAATCAATTTAACCGTAAAATCAATAATGAAAACGATCCAGATGCCCGTGCTTAAAGCGTCCAAAAGCGCGCCTGTTCCCCAGATCACTTCGACGATAAAAAGTGCCAGCCAGATGATGCCCAAAACGATCATCGGCATCTCGAGCCAGTCTTCCAACTGCCGTAAAATCTCCAACCGCTCGCGGTAAATTTTTTTTTGTGCGATTTCCTTCCCCTTGTTCATAGCGAAAACTCCCGTAATTTTTCTTTACCGAGAATTATCGCATATTCAGGATTCGGAAGTGATTTTCAGATTTTTGACATTCTCGAAATGCCGGCGGTTATTGTTTACAAGCGGAATATCTAACAATAAGGCGACCGAAATTACAAACGCAACTTATCACGCTCCAACGAAAATTTTCTATCTTCTTCAAGCATTTGCAAAAATTCGTCAACTTCAGCGCGAATCTTCGCTTGCGTTTCCTCATCTTTCGGAAAATCAAAATCTTTAGCGGTAAACACTTTTATATTATTTTCCCGCAAAAGTCTCTCCAATCGCGCTTTCGGCGTTTCTTTTACAGCTTTTTCTTCAACCAGTGTTTCCGCCATTTTCTTAAACTCCTTTTTTTTTAAAAAAATTTCCTGCACATTTTATGTCGCCTTCGAGATTAAGAACAATAAACCTAATACTACGACCGTCTTCCGTTTTAAGTATCAACTTATCCTTATCGAAAAGCGCGAACGCCTTGTCAGAATCAATTTTACCAACAGTATTTTTCAAGCCTTCTTCGCCTTCAACAATTTCCTGATAAACATACAAGCGGTAATTAACTTTTCCTAAATTCTCATCATCTTTAAGAACATTTCCAGTACCAAAAAGTTGTTCAATTAGCTTCATATCTTTATTCTCTATTTAAAAAACTCGTCGTGCAATCTTTTTATCACGTCTTTCACCACGTTTTCCTCGACCACAAACGTCATATTAACGCTCGACGCGCCGTGTGAGATGAGCGAAATATTGAAATCGGCAATCGCCGTAAAAATCTGTCCGGCAACGCCCGAAGTGTCGCGCAAGCCCGAGCCGACGACGCAGACGACCGCTTGATTCGGTTCGATGTCAACCGTGCCGATGCGCTGTAAGTCTTTGACAACCGCTTCGAGCGAATCGGTGTTGTCGAGCGTTAAACTGACGGAAACTTCCGAGGTTGTCACGACATCAATGACCGTGCGATGACGCTCGAAAATCTGGAAGATCGCGCTCATAAAACCATACGCGCCGAGCATACGCGCCGACGTGATGTGCAAAATGGTGATGCCTTTTTTATAGGCGATGGATTTGACCAGACGCGACGTTGCCTGCGACGAGGGCAAAATCATCGTGCCTTTTTCTTGCGGCTGATGCGAATTGCAGACGCGCACCGGAATTTGCAGATCAACCGCTGGCTGGATGGTTTTCGGATGCAGAACTTTTGCACCGAAATAGGCAAGTTCGGCGGCTTCTTCATAAGACAAGGTTTTCAGCGTTCGCGCTTCGGAGCAAATTCGCGGGTCGCAGGTTAAAACGCCGGTTACGTCCGTCCAAATCTGAATTTCACGCGCCTTGAGAGCTGCGCCGACGAGCGCCGCCGAATAATCCGAACCGCCGCGTCCCAAAGTCGTCGTTTCGCCGCTTCGGCTCGCCGCGATAAATCCGCCCATGACGGGAATTTCGCCCGCGTTTATGAGAGATTGGAGTTCGAGCTGAATCAGTTTTTCGGTTTCGTCCCGGATCGGCGCGGCTGAACCGTATTCGTCGTCGGTAACGATCAAACGGCGCGAATCGGCGTGTCTTGCATTTAAACCTTTTGCGGCGCAAACAAACGCCAAAAGACGCGACGAAAGCTGTTCACCATAGGAAACGATCGCGTCTTTGAGCATCTGCAAAGGAAGTGAACGGCGCGAAACGCGCATCAGCAAATCGCCCAATTCCTTTTCGGCAAAGTCCAGTTCGACCTGAAAAAGCCGCTGATGTGCTTCGTTTGTCAATTCGCGCGCAACCGCTTTGTGCCGTTCAAAATGCGAATCAAGCGAGAGAATCGCATTCTCAACTTCGCCTTTTTTCGCCAGATCAAACGCGTTCAGCAAAGCATCCGTCACTTTCGACATCGCCGATGTAACGACAACCGGCGAATTTTCCTGCTCGCCCGCAACGATCGCGGCGACCCGCGCGAACGCCTCCGCGTCCTGCACGCTTGTGCCGCCGAATTTCATAACAGTTGGTTTGATATTTTCACTCACAATTGAATTGTAAAGTGAAAAAGTGAAAAGGTGAAAAAGTAGATTGAATAATTGGCAATCAAACCTTTTCACTTTTCACTTTTTCACTTTTTCACTTTCTAACCGCACAAAACCGCGCCGCCGTTGATGTTCAGGATTTCGCCCGTGATGTGGCGCGACCAATCCGAGAGCAGAAAGCAGATCGAGAGCGCGACATCGTCGGTCGCCGCCATTCTTTGGAGCGGGATCGATTTCAAAACTTTCGCTTTATAATTTTCGTCTTCAAAAACAGGTCTGACCATCGCCGTTTCGATCCATCCCGGCGCGACTGCATTAACGCGGATTTTCGGGCAAAGTTCGCTTGCCAAAGCCTTTGTAAACGAAATCTGTCCGCCTTTCGATGCCGCGTAGTTTGAATAATTCGCTTCGCCGCGCTGTCCGGCGGTCGAGCTGACTAAAACGATTGCGCCGCGTTCTTGCTTTTTCATCGAAGGCACGCACGCTTTGGTCATCGCCCACGCGGCTTTGAGATTAGTATTTAAAACTTTGTTCCACGTTTCTTCCGACATTTCCTCGATCGGCGCACCTTCCCAGATTCCCGCGTTCAAAACGAGCAAATCAATCTTGCCGAATTTTTCAATCGCTTTTTGTGCGAGATTGTGCGCCGCCTGCCATTCGGAAACATCGCCCTGCACCGCAATCGCGTCAACGCCTTTTTCCTTGCAGAGCGCGACGACATTGTTGGCTTTTTCTTCTTCTTTAAGATAATTGACGACGACGTTCGCGCCGGATTCGGCTAAACGCAAGGCAGTTGCGCGACCAACGCCGCGCGATGCGCCCGTCACAATCGCGGTTTTGCCTTGAAAAAGATTCGCGGGAAGTTTGATTTCGACAGGTTTTTCGGTCATAGATTTTCTCCCAACGAGCTTTGCGGCTCTGCATGAAACGAGTTCTGCAAAGTTCGCCGGGATTTTTGATGAATTTTTTAAGAAATACTTTGTGTTATAAAATATGCCTTAATTCTTTTCAAATCTCAAAACCAAGACTTACCAAAATCACTTTTTGTCATCAACCAAAGTCTTTGCCAGAAGAGGCGCGATCAAAGCGAGCGGAAAAAAGTAGATGCCATACTCGAAAACATATTTTAGACCGCCGAGCGTTGAAAAAAGCCAAAAAGTTGTTATTCCGACCACGACAATCGAAAGCGGAATCGCCATATGCTTCGGATTTTTCAGATTTCCCAGTCCGAAAATCGTCAAAAAACTGCCGATCAGAAGCACGCCTAAAACAGTCAGCGAACTCCAAAGAAAATCAAACGAAAGGATTGAAAGCGTTCCGAAAAATAAATAAAGCGCACCGGGAAGAAACAGAAAGGCGCGTTTCAGTATTTTTATTAAACGGTCGCCTTTTTCGTTAAATTGCGCGGCAGTTTCCGGTTTGAGCAGGGCGGAATCGGACGCGAAAGTCAGACTGTTTTCACCAAAAGTTTCCGGTTCGTCATCAAAAAAGGCGTTGACCGTGTTATTTATTCGCTGTTCGATCTTTGTTTTTTTCATTTTATTTGAGGCGCAAAGTTTATAACTAATTTACGACAAATCATTGAAACGGTCGTTCCGCCGCGTTTTATGTTTAATTTTCCATGTAATAGATTTTCTGGTATTTTTCGCTGACGATTTTCCACTCTTTACCGCTTTTTTGAAAACGCAGTTTCGTGTGCGCCTTTCCGTCCAGAAGATCGGTGGCAGTTTCGTAAGACCATTCTTTATCAAAAACGGCGGTCGCCTGTTTGCTGTCGGCATCAACCGCGACGCGCAGATTCGTCACAGTAATTTCGATCTCGCTGTAAGCGTCAAACATTTTCTGCGCTTCGGCGCGGATTTCCGATGCGCTCGCGCCGGTCTTGTCAAAATAATCAACTTTTTCGGCGTATCTGCTTAAATAATCGGTTAATTTCCGCGCTTCTGTTGCTTTTCGCCAAAGTTCGACGGTTTCGGTAATTTCTTTTTTCGCATCTTCCGAACCGGAAACGCTCGACGGCTCGGAATTTGAATTTGTTTGTGCGCTCAAGTCATCCAAAACAATTTTGGAAGCCGAATTATTCGCGGGCGGATTTTTTGGGGGGATTTCGGGCGTTGAAGCTGCGGCGGGATTCGCGGCTCGCACCGACGGATTGTTTTGATTTTGGAGATAAAACCAGCCGCCGAAACCGACACTGGCAAGCGCGAGCAAAACGCCGAAAACCGCGAGCCGATTTTTCGCGGAAGATTCGTTCTTTTTTGATTCCTGCCGCCGCGCACTTTTCGGCGGTTCGGGACTCCACGCGCGGGTTTTGCCCAATTCCTTTTTCGGCGCGTAAAGATTCAATTCCTCGGTTTTCAAAATATTTTCGGCAGTTACAGGATTGCTGAACGCAACCGTCTCGATTGTGCTTTGTTTGGCTTCGCCGTCGTCGAGCGTCGCGCCGTCTTGCAAACAAAAACGAAGCGTAACATCACTGTATTGACTGCGGCAAGCGGGACAGTATTTCATAAAAATATTCTCTCGGATCGGGATTGTCGGTTTGGATTTTTTGAAATTTGAGGAAAAGAAGGAAACCTGCCGTCTTCAAATTTTTATCGAGCGGGTTTCCCTCTAAATATGATAATGGATTTATAATGGTTTATTCAATACTTTTATTTTTATAAATTATGAACGACCAAAACACTTTCGAGCATCAGCCAATCGCGTGGACACCGACCGCCGAGATTATCGAACGCGCCCAATTAACGCGCTTTATGCGGCAGACGGGCGCGAAGAATTTCGACGAAGTTTACCAAAAATCCATTGCATCGCCCGAAGAATTTACCGCTGAAGTCTTAAAGTTTTTAGACATCAGATTCAATCCGCCTTACGAGAAACTGCTCGACACATCGGACGGCATCGAATGGTCGAAATGGTGCGTCGGCGGCGGTCTGAACATCACTGAAATGTGCGTTGACCGCTGGGCGAAAAATGAAGCAACCGCAAATCAGCTTGCGATCATTTGGGAAGACGAAGAAGGCGAAGTAAAACAAGTTTCTTACACAGAATTGCTCGAACAAATCGAATTTTGCGCCGCCGGATTGCGTGCAAACGGACTGAAGAAAGGCGATGCAATCGGCATCCATCTGCCGATGATGATTGAAACGGTTGTCGCGCTTCTGGCAATCAATCGAATTGGAGCGATTGCTGTTCCGGTTTTCAGCGGTTATGGAGTTGATGCGATTGCAAGCCGAATGAATGCTGTTCAAGCGAAAGCGATTTTTACTTGTGATGGGTTTCCAAGGCGCGGAAAGTTTTTTAATGCTTACGAAATTTCCTCTGAAGCAATACTAAATTGCCCGACAATTGAAAAAACTTTTATAGTCTGGCATTCCAAACCAATGTTCGCATGTCCTTCACCAGATTTTATTTGGTGGGAAAGTTTATTGGAAATGGGAAAAACCCACGACGAGAACATCAAAAAGCATTATTTCAAAAGTCGCCGTGGCGAAGAATATAAATTTTCCGAACCGACGCTCGCCGAAGACCCGCTGATTATTCTTTACACTTCCGGGACGACCGGCAAGCCGAAAGGCATCGCGCACACGCATTGCGGGTTTCCCGTCAAGGCGGCGCAGGATATGGCGTTCGGCACGGATGTCGGCAAAGGAACGCGCATTTCCTGGGTCACGGACATCGGTTGGATGATGGGACCGTGGCTGATCTACGGTGCGCTCATCAACGGCGCGACGATCGCCATTTACGACGGTGCGCCCGATTATCCGACTGCCGACAGAATATGGGAATTTTGCGCGAAACATAAGGTCGAGATCTTGGGAATCTCGCCGACGCTCGTGCGGGCGCTCGCGACGAAAGGCGATGATCTGCCGAAAAAACACGATCTTTCATCGCTTCGCGCTTTTGCTTCGACGGGCGAGCCGTGGAATCCCGCGCCGTGGTGGTGGCTGTTTGAAAAGGTCGGCGATTCGCGCCTTCCGATCATCAACTATTCGGGCGGCACGGAAATTTCGGGCGGAATTTTGATGGGCAATCCGCTTTTGCCGATCAAACCCTGTTCGTTTCCCGCGCCGTGTTTGGGAATTGACGCGGGCGTATTGGATGATAAAGGCGAAGAGGTCGAACGCGGCAAAGTCGGCGAGCTTGCAATCCGCAAACCGTGGATCGGAATGGCACGCGGATTCTGGCAAGAGCCTGAAAGATACATCGAAACATACTGGTCGCGCTTTAAAGATATTTGGGTTCACGGCGATTGGGCGATGCAGGACGAAGACGGGCATTTTTATATTCTCGGACGTTCGGACGACACGCTCAAAGTCGCCGGCAAACGCGTCGGTCCGGCGGAAGTCGAAAGCCTTCTCGTCGCGCATCCGCTCGTAAGGGAAGCCGCCGTCATCGGCGTTCCCGACGAGATCAAAGGCACGGCAATGGTCGCGTTCGTTGTCTTAAGTCGGAGCGCGGAACCTTCCTCGTCCGCAATAAGCGCAAAGCGCGAAAAAACCGCCGAATCTCCGAACGTAATTTCGCCGTCTGCCGACGACGATGCGAACGAGCCGTCCGCGCCCCAATTAGCTGCCGAACTCAAAGCGCTTGTCGCCAAAGATATGGGCAAACCGCTCGCGCCGTCACGGATTCATTTCGTTTCCGCTTTGCCGAAAACGCGCAATGCCAAAGTGATGCGCCGCGTCATACGTTCGGCATATTTGGGCGAAGACGCGGGCGATCTGTCGGCGCTCGAAAATCCGCAGGCGGTTGAGGAAATCAAATCTTTTCATTCTTAATTTTACTCTATGACAAAACAGGTTGTCGGCACAGATTTTTCTACCGCGAGCGCGCTTGAATGGGCGGCGGAAGTTTTGCGCGGGCAGCTTGCAGAAGTCCTGAAACTGCGCGCTGCCGCGTTCAATTCGGCAGACATCGAAGGCGTACATAAAATGCGCGTGGCGATTCGGCGTTTGCGAAGCGCTTTGCGCGATTTTTCGCCTTTGCTCAAAAAGCGTCCGCTTAAGGAATCGAAAAAGGATTTGAAACGGCTGTCGGACGCGCTCGGCGCGGCGCGTGATGAAGACGTGGCGATTGCCGCGCTCGAAAAACTGCGCGGGAAAACCAAACACGAAAGCGTTAAGAAAGCGGTCGAAAAAATGATTGAAAAACGCCGCGCCGTGCGTGAAAAAGCGCAAGCCGTTTTGATCGAAACGCTCGAATCGTCAGAGATCGAAGCCCTGCGCGAGCGTTTTCTGAGAGCGCTCGACGAAGCCGCCGAACCAGGAGGAAAGTTAAAACACCTCACGGCAAAAGAAGCCGGACGCGAAGTTATTTCAAACGGTCGGCGCGAATTCTGCGATTTGAGCGAAAGTCTTTACAACCCGTTCGAGATCGAAAAACTCCACGAACTCCGCATTGCCGCCAAACGTCTGCGCTATGCGGTCGAGCTTTTCGATGTCGTCTGGAACGGGCAAATCGCGCCGTTTGCCGAAGAAATCTCTCAAATGCAGACTTTCTTGGGCGAGCTTCACGATGCCGACATCTGGATCGAAGATTTGAGCCGCCGGCTTCACAAAGAAAAAGGCAAAAAACATGGTGCCGATTTCCGACTTTTATCGGGATTCGTCCGGCAGCGGACGAAACATTACCGCGCCGCGCTTCGCCTGTGGGGCAAATGGCAAAAAAACAATTTCATCGAAAATCTGCAGACGGTTTTGGATAATTCGCCGAAAAGCGAAAAAACAAGCGAGCGGCAATAAGGATGACAGTTTACACGATCGGACACGGACGACACGCCTGGAAGGATTTTCTCGCGCTTTTACAAAAGTATGAGATCGCTTTTTTGTGCGATGTGCGGAGCGTCGCGCGGTCGCGCTGGGTGCAGTTTAACGGCGCGGTTTTACAGGCGAATTTAATCGAGAACGGCATCGGCTACGAGCATCTGCCCGAAACGGGCGGCAAGAAAATCGCCGCACCCGATGAATTGAACAGCGGAATTGAAAGGATTTTAGAGATCGCGGCGGAAGTGCGCACGGCAATCATGTGTTCCGAATCACAGCCTTTGACCAATCATAAAATTCCCCGCGCCAATTGTCATCGCGTCGGACTACTCGCGCCGCTTCTCAGGACAAAAGGCGCGTCGCGCATCATCCACATCTTGCCGAACGGTGCTTCGACGGAATTCGACGAAGCGGCGGTGACTTCAATTTGGTAATTGGCGGGCATAATCAGTATAGCGAGCGGTAGCGAGTCTGTTTCTCATTCAAAGTTTCAGGCAGCGAACCTGTTCGCTACCGCTCACTATACTGTTTGGCTCTTTATCAGCGTCCGAAATCGTCTTCAAGGCGCGTGATGTCGTCTTCGCCGAGATAATCGCCGCGCTGGACTTCGATGAAAACGAGCAGCTCGTCGCCCGGATTTTCGACGCGGTGCGCCGCGCCGACCGCAATATCTATGCTCTCGCCCGCGCGTTTGATAATGTCCGCGCCGTCGAGCGTTACTTTTGCTGTGCCTTCGACGACGAACCAATGCTCGGCGCGGTGTTTGTGCCGCTGATAGCTCAGACGCTTTTTCGGCAAAACTTCGAGGCGTTTTACTTTAAAACCTTCGCCCTCGTCCAAAACCGTAAAACTTCCCCACGGTCGCTCGTCGTATTTCGGTGAATTATCCGTTTCTGTTATTTCTTTCATAATGTTTTAACAAAGGACGATTAATTATACGGTTTCAAATTCGGAATCCAACAACGCACATTGTTCCGGTAATTTTCATAACTCGCGCCGAAGCGCTTCGACAGATCATCTTCTTCGAGCGGGCGAAAAATAAGCTGCCAGATCGTTCCGCCCATTAAAGCGTAAAGCAAAACAAGCGGCGAACCGAGAAACAAACCGACCGCCAAACCCTGTCCGATACCCGAAATCGCCATCGGATTGCGGACATACGAATAAATTCCGGCAACGACCAGTTTGCTTGCCGAATCGAGCGGCAAAGGCGTTCCGCGTCCGATTCTCGCCATCGTTACCGCACCCGAAACGCCGATCAGGCTGATCAATAGAAACAGTATCGGCGAAATCACTTTTTGATATGGAAAAACGAACTGCGGAATTCCGAGTCTGGCTTCGACCCATACGATCAGCGCGGGAAAAACGAACAAAATCAGCGACCAGACGATAATGATCTGGGTGAAGGTTTTTATTAAAATCCAGCTCGTTTTAGCTTCGACCGAATTGCGAAACATCTTTTCCCGAAACTCCGGCGATAAACCGACCGCAAAATTTCCGCTGAAGATCATCGCCGCGAACATCAGCACCACGCCGAGCCATCCCGAATCGGTCAGCATCGCAAATGACAGACAATAAAAGGACGCGTAACTGATCGTGCCGGCAACGAACCAGAGCGCAATTTGCAAAAATTTGCCGTCGAAAAAGCAAAATGCGCTGACCAGCAAAGAACCGATCGCCAGCAATGCCAGATCGGGCAGCCAAAACGCCAGCAAAACTGTTTCGTCGCCGCCCATCTGAAAGTATTTGCGCGCGGGCGGAAATAAAAAAAGCAGAATCCACCACGCCAAAACCGCGATGCCCTGCAAAGCAAAATAAACGGAAGCGGAAAGACGGATTTTATTCATCGGCAGATTTATCACAAAACGGAATGAAACCGCGTTAATTCTATAACGAATTGACGAAAATCCAAATTTTCTCTTGACAAACCGGGTTAAAATTCTTGTGAGTAAAGCCTATGATGTCAAAACAACTATTAAATTGGCGGACGCTTATGTGAAGTCTGTTTAAGAAACGAATCAGCGACTGCCAAAATTATCAAATAAAAACTCTCAGCAAACAAAATCCCACTGACATTTGCTGGAAATCAGCCTAAATTACCCGTTCATTTCCCGCCCGAACTTTAGTCACTTTTTTTGCGTCTCGCTTCGGCTTCCGCAAGTTTTGCGGTGTCGGTAAAGACAACCCGCGGATCAACCGGTTTGTCGGCGACGAGCGTGAACCGTCGGCAGTCAATGACGGCTTTGTTTTTCGTGAACTGCCAGTTCAGATAGGCAGGCAGATTCATCGCGGCGGAAAGATTGGCGGCGAAAATTTCGAGCGTCGGCGCGTCGGCGCGTTCCTCGTAAAAAATTTCGATCTGGTAAAGTCTGCCGTCGAGAAACCGCAGGTAAAGCGCACGGATGCCGCGAAGCGTTCCGGATGCTTTTTTTCCGATATAATTTTGAAAAAACGTGCGGTCGCCGTCGGCTTTGACCTTGATCTTCAGGTCTCTACCGAAAACGCTCTGCGCTTCCGTCGGCGACATTCCGAGCCGCAAACCGTGCAGACGCGGCGCGTCCGTCAAAGCGCAATCGCTTGAATCCTGCGCAGCGACGGCAAACGAAAAAATCAAAATCAGCCAAAACGAAACCGGCAGTTTTACGAGACGCTTTATCATCTCCGATAATTGTATAACGAAACGCGGAAAAATTTTATGATCAAAACCCTCGACGAAAAAAATCTTACCGGCATTTGCGAAGAATTAGCCGTTGCCGATTCCGGTCTGGCTTTTATTTTTCAAACTTACGGAACGCCGCCGCTCTGGGCGCGTGAAGCGTCGTTTGCGACGCTCGTTCAGATCATTCTCGAACAGCAGGTTTCGCTCGCCTCCGCCGCTTCGGCGTTTAATAAGTTGAAGAAAAGATTGATCGAAATCACGCCCGAAAATGTTCTGGAATTGTCGGACGAAGAATTAAAGGCGTGTTATTTTTCGCGCCAGAAAACCGTCTATGTGCGGGAATTGTCGAAGGCGATTTTGGACGGAAGTTTGGATTTGAAAGCTCTGGAAAATTTATCTGACGCCGAAGCCAAACACGAACTCAAAAAGATCAAAGGCATCGGCGATTGGACGGCGGATATTTATCTGCTGATGGCGCTGCTTCGCGCCGACGTGATGCCGAAAGGTGATCTGGCTCTGCACGTCGCATATAAAAAACTAAAAAGACTCGAACACGCGCCGCACGCTGATGAATTTCAGCAGATCGCCGAAGCGTGGAAGCCTTTTCGCGCCGCCGCCGCACGTCTTTTGTGGTATTTTTATTTATCCGCCGACCGGAAAACTCAGACAACGCCGTGAATCGCCATCTTCGTCCACATCCAGTTGCCCGCCCCGTCGTCGCCTTGCGTGCCGCCTTCGGTTCCGGCAATTCCGCCGTGCGTCGTGTTGAAATCCTGCGAAACGTAATTAACGCCCTTTTCATACGAATTTCCGCAGGTCGGAAAAACCTTCGCCCAGATGCCTTCTTTTTTCAGTGCTTTGGCGCGGTAGCAATTGACGACGTTATCGGGAATCGTGTCGAGAAAATCGCCCGTCGAGCCATCCTGATCAACCGGGTCGAATAAAAACATCGCTTCGATCTTCTTTTCAAAACCCGAGCGTTTCAAATCCAGCGCAAGCTGAATACAAGCCGCCGCGCCGCGGCTCCAGCCGATCAGATAAATCTGACTGTCGAAACCTTTGACAAACTGCGCCGCGCGGTCAGCCATTTTTCTGATATTTATTCCGCTCGCGCCCCAGGAAATCGTCGCCGGTCCCGGAATATATATTTTGTGCGCTTGTTTGGTCTGCATATATGCGATCCAAACGTAATATTTATTGTTATTTTCTCCAAAAATAGTCGGCGAGCTGCCTTCCATTGCCGTTAATATTGAAAATTTTTCCTCCCGGTAAAATAGAATTCAATTCGGTTTCGGGTATTTGATTTATGCCGTAAATATTACATAAATCGCGCTTAAATTCAAAGAAACAAACGGCAAAAGTTATTAAATTCGGGGTTATTTTTTTTCGATGACGCGGCTTTTGACGGGCGAGGAAAGGACGATTGAGGTCGTCGTAATGCCGTAAGGAGTAAGCCGGTCAATCAAGGTTTGGAGATGCCCGACATCCGCGACGGCGACTTTCATAATAAACGAATCGTTGCCCGTGCCGCGATGACATTCGAGAATTTCCGCCGCCGCTTTGGCAACCTCGATTATGTGCGAATAATCCACGCCCGTGATGCTCATCCGCACAAACGCCGTAATTGCCAAACCGACTTTCGCCGTGTCAATTTCGACGCGGTAGCCGGTGATGATTCCGGCATCTTCGAGTTTGCGGATTCGCTCGATCACGGCGGGCGTTGTTAAACCGACGCGGCGACCGAGTTCGGCAAATGTGATGCGGGCGTTGATCTGTAATTCTTTAAGTATCTTCCAGTCAATTTCGTCAATCATCTTCCAGTCAGAACCGCCTGCGGGAGCGGGCGGATCATATCAATTTATATTTTAAAGCCAATCGGTAAAATAAACTTAAAATCTAAACAAATCTTAACATACAAACTAACCATTCCTATTCAGTTAATTTATCATTTCCATTATAATTAGTTATTTGCGGATAACTTTCTATTTGCGAAAAGCATCATTTGGTAAAAAGGTGGTAAAAAGGAGAAAAATTATGCTGACCGAAACCGTTTCAAAAGTCGAACCCGCCTTCGAAATTTCAAATTATGCCGTCAAGGACGAAGATTTGCCGACGTTTCGTGATATGAAATTTGAAAATATTAACGAACTTCACCTTGATCATCCGGGCGCGAAGGATGAAGATTACCGCACACGCCGCGATTATATTGCCGGTCTGGCGAAAAATTTCCGTGAGACGGGCATCATTACGGATGTTGATTACAGTCCTCGTGAACAGCGCGTTTGGCGATATGTTGCGGAAGAATTGGAAGAATTACAGCAGAAATACGCGAGTCCGTTTTATCTGCGGGCGAAAAAAGATTTGGGAATCACGACCGAGCGCATTCCGCAACTGACGGAAATGAACCGCCGTTTGAAAGAATTGACGGGTTTCCGGCTCGCGCCGATTGAAGGATTGGTCGAAACACGCGGGTTTCTCTCGTGGCTTTCATATCGTGTGATGCTCTGCACACAATACATTCGTCATCATTCGCATCCGGCATATACGCCCGAACCCGACATCGTACACGAAGCAATCGGTCATATTCCGATGTTCACAAACCCGAACTTTGCCGATTTTTCGCAGTTCATCGGACACGGCGCACGCATCGCCAGCGATCAACAACTCGAAGAATTAGGCAGACTTTACTGGTTCACGGTCGAATTCGGAATAGTCGAACACGAAGGCGACATCAAGGCTTACGGCGCAGGATTGCTTTCAAGTTTCGGCGAACTCGAACACGCATTTTCCGATCAGGTTGACCGCCGAAAATTCAATCTCGAAGAAGTTATCAATCAAGATTACAGCTATTCCGATATGCAAAAGATTTTATACGTCATTCCGAGCTACGCGGAATTGAAAGAACAAACGCGCAAATATATTGAGAGTTTTTAGATGGAACAAAGAAAAGTGGAGATTAGCCGATAAAGAATAATTTGCAAGCCGAAATCATCGAAGATTTAACGAAACGCAAAAAAAATCGCGTGAATTTTTGCGAAATTTATCGCCCGAAGAAAAAATCGCCAAACTCGTTGATTTACAAGAACGATATTACGAAATGCTGAAAATGCGCGAACAAAATGGCGGACGAAAAATCCCCGCAAAATGGCAGAAATGGCACAAGGCGCGGTATGAATATAAATTGGTTTTAGAGTAAAAAGTTATGGAAAATTTAATTGAATCAAATCCGAAAATAATGTTCGGCAAGCCTGTGATAAAAGGAACGCGCATCACGGTTGAACTGATTCTGGAAAAACTCGCAGAAGGCGAAAGCATTGAAAATATTTTGTCGCAGAACCCGCATTTAACAAGGGAAAAAGTTTCGTCAGCCGTGCGATTCGCTTTGCAAACTTTGCAAAGCAATTTTCCGCCGCGTTCGGAAAATCAAAAATTGCTTGACGCGCTAAACGAGGCTTACGCGGACGATTCGGATGAAGAAGAAAAGGAATTTTTGCGGTTAGCGTTAATAAAACAATCGCAGATTTTGGACGAATGGAAATAAATCAGGGCGATATTTTCCGGTTTGACGCAGGTGAACCGCGAGGTTCGTCACCCGCTTATTCACGTCCGGTGGTCGTCATTCAAAACAATATTTTCAACCGAAGTCCGCTCGGCACAGTTTTGGCTTGTGCTTTGACAACGAATCTCCGTCGCGCCAAAGCACCCGGAAATGTTCTTCTGAATGAAGACGAAGCAGAGTTGCCGAAACAAAGCGTGATTGTTGTTACACAAGTTTTGACTATTGATAAATCTGAACTGATTGACAAAATCGGCACTTTATCAAAAGAACGAATTGACGAGATTTTAAACGGCATCAGATTGATAACCGAACCGCGCGAGGTTAGCGAAGAGATTTAATAAAAAATTATGCGGCACATTCAGCGTTCAATTTTGCTTTTGATTTACCTGACGGTTTTGTTCGCGTCTTTTGTCGGGGCGCAGGAGAAGACCAATCTAAATTTAAATGAACTTAAAACATTCTCAATTTCACCCGAACAAGAAAAGATTTTTGTTCTGAAGATGAAAAAAGGCGAATTCGCTGACATACAATGGTTAGCAAACGAAGAACTGCCACTTTCATTTGAGATTTATGATTCAAATCGGAAAGAGTTGTTTGAACAATCATCTGCCGCCGATGATTCTATTTGGTTTGTTGCGCCAAAAGAGGATGATTTTTTAATTATCTGCAAATTTGAGAAGTCAGCTAATTTTACTCAAGCACAAAGAATATCACTTCAATATAATAACAAATTCAAATTACCTGCTGGAACAAAATTATCAGGCACCAGAAAAATTAACGGCTTTGACATAAAAATTATGACTACGCCGCCTTTATCAAATGGTCAGGAGATGGTTGGCGGACAAAATTCCGTTGTTCTTTTTGAGAAAAATGGGCAATTGCAAAAAGTTATGAAAGCATTTGGAGATGGAAGTATTGCCGGATTTTATTTTGCTGATGATATTACACGAGCATATTCAAAGGAAGATAAGCAAAGCGTCTTACTGATAAAGAATACGCTTGATAAAACAGGCAATGGAATTCCAGATATAATGATTAACTATTATTCTGGCGGAGCGCATTGTTGTGCGGAACATTTTTTTGTTGACTTGGGTGAGTGGGCAAATTTAGTAGATTCAATAGGAACGCTGCATGTTGGAATGAATGCAAAAGCAAAGAATCCCAAAGGCGGCTTATTTTACGAAACGGCAGACAATGCCTTTGCTTATTGGGGCGGTAGTTTTGCTAGTTCACCTTTTCCAACTGTAATTTTGGAATTTAAGAATGACAAACTTCGACCGAATTTTTACCAAATGAAAAAAACTGCTCCATCGCTATCGGTTTTGAAGCGTAAAGCACAACTTGTGCGTCAAAAACTCAGTCTTGAACCGTATAAAGGAATTGACAATGAAAATTCGGTTATTTACAAAGAAGAATTTCTCGGAGAGCCTGATTTTTGGGGTGAAATGCTGGATTTAATTTATACGGGCAATGAAGACTTAGCATGGCAATATTTAGACTTGGTTTGGTCGCCGCAAAAACAAGGAAAAGCTATTTTTCGAGAAGATTTCAAAAATCAATTGAATGAAAGCTATTATTGGAAAATGATTCAAGAAGACAATAGTTTAAAAAGATAAAATTTTATAAAGAGGCAATTATGCCAGACGAAAAAAATCCATTAGCTTTGAAAAAGCAAGGTGAATAAAATGACATTGATAATCGAAATCGCGCCGGAAATCGAATCGAGGCTTGAAGCCGAAGCGAAACGCAACGGAATGAGCAAAGACGATTTGGCGAAAAATGTTATTGAAGAAAGATTTGCGCCGAGTGAAAAGCGAGAGAATTATCTGCCGGAAGGCTTTAAGCCGCGTTATATCGGAAAGGCAGAAACGCGCGATTTTTCGGGCGATGACGAATGGCTTCGGGAAAACCGTGAAAAATACATTGGAAAATATGTTGCTACACACGGCAATCGGTTGATTACCAGCGGTGAAAACTTAAAAGAAGTGATGATCGAGGCGCGAGATAAAGGTTTTCCCGATGCGCTGGTTTATCAAGTCGAAGATCCAAATGCTCCGTCTTTTGTGGAGTTTATTTATTAAATGTATCAACTGAATTTTCAGAAAAAAGCCGGGTTCAAATCATTAGAAACAGGCATTACGATTAAAGCAATCTTACGCTTGGGAAGCATCGAATTCGCCACTCGTGCCAAGGTTGACACAGGTTCGGACATCTGCATTTTTAGACGGGAAATCGGTGAGTATTTGGAAATTGACATTGAATCGGGCATTGAGAAAAAACTTATCACTTTGTCCGGCGGTTTGACGGCTTTCGGGCATAATGTCGAACTCGAAACGCTTGGTTTAAAATTCGATTCGCTCGTCTATTTCGCCGCCGATTACGCGTTGAGCCGCAATCTGCTCGGCAGACAAGGCTGGCTTCAACTTATCAAAATCGGTTTGGACGATTACAAAAGCGAAATTTATATCAGCCCGAATGATGAAGAAATTTAATTTTTTAGAGAGGCAATTATGACAGAACAAAATCCATTAGGTTTGAAAAAAATACATCATGTCGAGTTTTACGTCGGCAATGCAAAGCAGGCGGAGTTTTATTATCGGAAGGCGTTCGGTTTTTCGCGCCTTGCGTATTCGGGGCTGGAAACCGGCAATCGCGAGACGACGAGTTATGTTTTGCGGCAGAATCGCGTCAATTTTGTTTTGACTACGCCATTAACGCCTGAACACGCGGCGGCGGAACATATTAAAATTCACGGCGACGGCGTGCGCGATATTGCATTTTTGGTCGAAGATGCCGATCACGCTTTTAATGAAGCAGTCAAGCGCGGCGCAAAGGCGCATATCGAACCGCACGATTGGAATGACGATTTCGGAAGCGTGAGAAAAGCGGCGATTCACACCTACGGCGATACGATTCATTCGTTTATCTCGTATAACAATAATAACGGGCATAATTACAACGGCGTTTTTCTGCCCGGATTTACCGCGCAGGAAATGGCGGGCGAAGATGTCGGAATCGTTCTGGTTGATCATATCGTCGGCAATGTCGAACTCGGAAAAATGAATTTCTGGTGCGATTTTTACCGCGACGTGATGGGCTTCGAGCGTTATATCACGTTTGACGACAAGGACATTTCGACTGAATATTCCGCGCTGATGTCAATCGTTATGTCGGACGGCGGACACAATATCAAATTCCCGATCAACGAACCGGCGGAAGGCAAAGGCGGAAAATCGCAGATTCAGGAATACATCGATTTTTACCGCTCGGCAGGCGCGCAGCACGTCGCGCTGCTGTGCAAAGACATCCGCGAATCGGTCGCCAAACTTCAGGCAAACGGTGTTGAATTTCTGCGCGTTCCCGATACGTATTACGACGAGATTCCCGAAAGAGTCGGCGCGATTGACGAAGACATTGAAGATTTGAAACGGCTCGGAATCTTAGTTGACCGCGACGACGAAGGTTATCTTTTGCAGATTTTCACCAAACCCGTCGAAGACCGCCCGACCGTTTTCTACGAAATTTTGCAAAGAAAAGGCTGTAAAGGCTTCGGCAAAGGAAATTTCAAAGCGTTGTTCGTTTCGATTGAAGAAGAACAGCGACGGCGCGGAAATTTATAAAAATATAATGGTTGTATGAAAATATTTATCTTTTTCATAATTTTGGTTTCGGGTTTGGCGATTGTCAACGCGCAGGAGATAACAAAACCGGAGCCGGAAAAATCGCCGAAATCCGGAACATTCAGAAAATCGGCGGAAGAAGCGCAAAAATCGAAAGAGCCTTTATTTAATATGACTTCTGACGACGGCTGCGGGAATCTGTTTGCCGAAAGTCAGACTTACAGTTACCGCTACGGCACGGTGCTGGAAATTACGGGCGATAATAAGATAATCGTCAAAGTCGTGCGCAGCAATAACGTCTGGGACGATGAATACGAAAAAGCCGACAACAGTGTCGGACGAAGGCTGAAAAAGCCGCAAATAATCATCGCCTCGCTGGTCGGAATTGACGAAACCGTCAATCAATCGGAAATTAAAAACTTTTTGCTCGAGAAAGTTCTCGACAAGCAAGTTACTTTGATCGGAAATACGAAAAAAGACGACGGAAAAAAGATAGATGCGCTGATCGAATTGGCGGATGATGAGGAAATTGACGAAATCAGCGAATATCTTCTGGAAAACGGAATGGCGAAGTTCAAACAATTTCAGCTGACCAACATCGTTCCGCTGCGCACCGCCTGTCAATTGGAAAAAGCCGAAGCAAAGGCTAAAAACGAAAAATCAGGAATCTGGGCGAAGTGACATCAAAAGCGTTGTTCGTTTCGATTGAGGAAAAACATAGAAGGCGAGGAAGTTTATGAACGGTATGAAATTAACTTTCGTTTTTTTATTCATAATGTTTTTATCGTTTGAAACTCAAGCCCAAGATCGCATGGATTTGAGTTCCAAACGTATTGATAGCGAACTTCTCGTCAAAATTCTTAATTTGAGTCAGATGAAAGAGCTTAAACCGCCTCGCCCGGTAGAAAGCGTTTTTTTTCTAAGACTTTATTCCCTCGACGATATCTCCAATGATGAAGATGATTCATCGGAATATTGCACGCCCGAAGTTGAAACTGAAGTAATTTGCGGTTACAGGTATTTTCTGGCAGTTCATGACGGCAGTCTGGGTGTAACCGGCGCGGTTTATGACTTGGGCGAAGTAGGAGAAATCACGAAAATCGAGTGGCTCAAAAACCCCGATCGAAACTTTACACGGCTTAGATTAGAAATAAGTAACTATCCCATTCACGCATTTAAATTAAATCCGAAATTGGTCAAAAAAACGAAAATTGTTGAAATAAACGTAAACCTGGATGAGTTAAAGATCAAGGTTATAAAATAAAAAGATGACACCGACGACAAGCGAAAAACAAACGAAATATTTATCGGGATTCGGCAACGAGTTTGCGACCGAAGCGGTCAAGGGTGCGTTGCCGGTTGGACAAAATTCGCCGCAGAAAGCACCGCTCGGGCTTTATGCCGAACAGTTTTCGGGGACGGCTTTTACCGTGCCGCGCGTTCACAATAAACGGACTTGGACGTATCGCATTCGCCCGTCGGTTCTGCATAAACCGTTCGAGCAAATCGAAAACGGCGGTTGGGAAAGCGAATTTAATAAACTTCCCGTCACGCCGAATCAATTGCGCTGGAATCCTTTGCCGATGCCCGAAAAGGAAACCGATTTTATTGACGGCGTGACGACGATTGCCGGAAACGGCGACCTTTTCGCGCAAAGCGGGATCGCGATCCATATTTTCGCCTGCAATAAAGATATGACCGAACGGTTTTTTTACAACGCCGACGGCGAAATGCTCGTCGTCGCGGAGAAAAACCGCGTTCGTTTTTTGACGGAACTCGGAATCATCGAAATCGGTTCGGGCGAGATTGCCGTCATTCCGCGAGGGCTTAAATTCCGCGTCGAACTGCCCGACAGCGAGGCGCGCGGTTATATCTGCGAAAATTACGGTGCGCAGTTTTGTCTGCCCGATCTCGGACCGATCGGCGCAAACGGTCTGGCGAACGCAAGGGATTTTGAAACGCCGGTCGCGTGGTTTGAAGATAAAGAAGGCGAAATGGAATTGACGGCAAAATTCGGCGGAAATCTGTGGTCGTGCGCGGTCACTCATTCGCCGTGCGATGTCGTCGGCTGGCACGGAAACTACGCGCCTTATAAATACGATCTGCGAAGATTCAATACCATCGGAAGCATTTCATTCGATCATCCCGACCCTTCGATCTTCACCGTTCTCACTTCCCCGTCGGGCGATGCGGGCGTGGCAAACTGCGATTTCGTGATCTTTCCCGACCGCTGGCTCGTCGCCGAAAACACGTTTCGCCCGCCGTGGTATCACCGCAATGTTATGTCGGAATATATGGGTTTGTGCTACGGGCAATACGATGCAAAGGAAGAAGGATTCGTCGCGGGCGGCGGTTCGCTTCATAATTGTATGTCGGCGCACGGACCCGATCTCGATGCGTTTGAAAAAGCCTCGAACGCCGATCTCAAACCGCAAAAGTTAGAAGGCACGATGGCATTTATGTTCGAGTCGCGCTACATCATTCGCCCGACGCGCTTTGCGATGGAAACTTCGGAGCTTCAGCCCGAATACTTTGAAGTCTGGCAAAAACTCAAAAAGAATTTTAAGATGTAAATTATTGGAACGCCGTCATCCTGACGGCAGACATCGCGCGAGCGATGTATCGAACTTGATTTAGAATGAAACGTATTTTGAATGCATTCGCATTCATTGCCGTCAAGATGACGGCGTTCCGTTATGCTGCAGCCGAAGAACCAAATCTACACGCTTGAAGAATATCTCGAACTCGATCATAACAGCGAAGAAAAAATCGAGTTTTGGGACGGGCATATTTTTACGCTTGCCGGCGCGAGCGTCAGCCACAATCGGATTCAGAGAAATGCGCTGATCACGTTGGGAAACAAACTTCGCGGCAGAACTTGCGAAGTTTTTCCGTCGGATATGCGCCTGAAAGTTCCGTCTTATCTGCCGTATCGCTATGCGGATTTATCAGCTTTGTGCGGAAATCCGATATTCGAAAAACTCGGCAAGCAGGAAATGCTCGCCAATCCGCAGTTAATCGTTGAAATTTTGTCCGATTCGACCGCCGAATTTGACCGCGGTTATAAATTTACATATTACAAATCCATCCCGAGTTTTACCGAGTATATTCTGATCGCGCAAGATCGTCCGCACGTCACGCAGTTTATCAAACAGGATGAGAATAACTGGCTCAATCGGGAATTCAATTCGATTGCTGACAAATTTCACATGGCTTCGCTTGACTGCGAACTCGAATTATCGGAACTTTACGAGGGAGTAGAGTTTCCCGAAATACAGAATCGTTTCAATATAATTGACGAAAATGACTGAAACACCGAAAGAATCGGTTCGCACGCTGCTTGCCGAAATTATTGATTACGCCGGACTTTTTCCGCCTTCGCAGATTTCGATGCCGGAAGCCGTTATCAATTACGCGACCTACCGCAACAGCAATTACAGCTGGATGCTCGGGCGTTTTGTCGTTCCGGTGGCGCGGCTCGACGAATTTATGGAAACCGCCGAAGAATTCATCTCGCGCGATTCGAATGACGCGTGGCGGTTGTCGGTTTTGGCGGGCGAAGATATTTACCAGACGATGCGGCAGATCGAGGATTTCAACGCGAAATACGCGCCGCGCGTCATTTGCGACACATTGGAAGTCCGCGCCAATACCGAATCGAAGATCGAAAATACGGTCGGCGCGATGCCCGATTTTCTGACGGCTTATTTTGAGATTCCGATGGACGAACGGCTTCCCGATATGGTGACCGCGCTTTCGATTCACGGACAGCGCGCCAAGATTCGGACGGGCGGCATCACCAAGGAAGAATTTCCCTCGACGCGCACGATCATCCGCTTTATCCGCACCTGTCTGGCGGCAAACGTGCCGTTCAAAGCGACCGCCGGACTGCATCACCCGCTGCGCTGTTTCAAGGCTTTGACCTACGAAGCCGACGCGCCGAAAGGCACGATGAACGGATTTTTGAACCTGTTTCTGGCGACCGGATTCGCCCGCGCCGGATATAAACCGATTATCTTAGAAGAAATTCTCGAAGACGAATTCGAGGAAAGTTTCGAGTTTACGGAAAACGGCGTCGCGTGGCACGGCGATTATTTTCTGACGACGTGGCAGCTCGGCTTCGTCCGCCAGAAAAGCATCGTTTCGTTCGGCAGCTGTTCGTTCACCGAACCGATCGCCGATCTGCAGGAAATCGGATTACTTTAAATGTGCGAAAACTGCTAAAATCATCTTTGAAAAATGCGAAATTATCAGTTTATCGAACCGACATTTGCCGCCCGAACGCATCGATTGGCGATCAGCCAATCTATCTATGATGCAAACGCTTTCAATATTCAAAATTGGCGCGACGGATTTCCGATTGATTACGATATGCTGCCCGAACTGGTTACAAAATTTCTGAATTTGCTTGAGGAAAAACAGGTCGATTTCGCCATCGTCGGCGGAATCGCTTATCTTGCATACGTTCAAGACCGCAACACGAAAGACCTCGATATTTTAATTTCCGTCAAAGAATTGGAAAAAATTATTGATCGCGTTCAAATTATTGACGAGGATGCAAATTTTACTAATGCTTTATTTGAAGGAATGCGGATTGATTTTTTGAAAACTTCCAATTCAGTTTTCGAATACGTCAAAAATCACGAAACGACCGAATACGATTTTGAAGAAGGATTATATCCGATTGCAACGGTGAACGGCTTAATCCTGATGCGATTTGATGCGATCATTGATCTTTATCAAAAAGGAAATTTTAATAAAATTCTTTTTTACGAAAGAGATTTACAAGTTCTTACATTAAATTTTGAAATTGATTGGGAACATATCTGGAAAGTTTCCCGAAATTTTTTCACGACAGGACAAATCGCCGAATTTCAAAAAATGGTCGCCGAATGGCAAAAGCCGCGAAAAAACCCGTTTTTGAATTAAAATTTTGCAGGTTGTTCGTAGTTGGTTGTTCACTGTTTTTGCAACGAACTACGAACAACCAACTATGAACAATTATGCACGAAATCAACGAAACGCACGACGTTAATTTACGAAGCTGGATCGAATCAGCCAACGCGCCCGACACGGATTTTCCGATTCAAAATTTGCCTTTTTGTCATTTTGGCTATGAAACAGATCAAGAAGGCGCGGCGTGGAGTGCGGTTTGGAGTTTTGGAGTAGCCATTGGTGACGAAATTCTTAATTTAGTCGGCTGTTCTAAAGATGGATTATTTGATGAATTCGAGGGAAGTCTTGACGATGTAACAAAACTTCCCGAAAATCTGGTTTATTTCCAATCAGAAACTGCCGACACATTGCTCAGATTTCGACGTAAACTTAGCGAATTACTCCGTGAAGAGGCATCTCAAGAACTTCAACAGAAAGTTTCCCGTCATCTGCATCCAATTACTAATTGCACTTTTGATCTTCCCTTTGAAATCGGCAATTACACCGATTTTTACTGCTCGATCTTTCACGCGACGAATGTCGGCGCGATGTTTCGTCCCGATAATCCGCTGCTGCCGAATTACAAATATATTCCCATCGGCTATCACGGACGCGCTTCGTCAATCGTCGTTTCGGGAACGGAGATAAAACGCCCGAAAGGTCAGAATCGCACAGACCAAGATGCGTCGCCCGTTTATATTCCCTGCAAAAATCTCGATTACGAAATGGAAGTCGGCTTCTTCGTCGGCAAATCGAATGAATTGGGCGAAACGATTCCCATCGAAAACGCGGAAGAACATATTTTCGGACTTTGTTTAGTAAATGATTGGTCGGCGCGTGATATTCAGGCGTGGGAATATCAGCCGCTCGGACCGTTTCTTGCTAAAAGTTTTGCGACAACCGTTTCGCCGTTTGTCGTCACGATGGAAGCCCTCGCGCCTTTCAGAGTTCCGGCGTTTGAACGCGATGCAGACGATCCGCAGCCGCTCGATTACTTAAACGGCGAACAAAATAAAACGCACGGCGGTTTCGACATCAAGCTCGAAGTTTACATTCAAACCCCGAAAATGCGCGAAGAAAACATCGCACCGCATCTTTTATCGCGCTCGAATATGAAAGATTTATACTGGACAATCGGGCAAATGCTGACGCATCACGCCTCGAACGGCTGTAATCTGCAAACCGGCGATCTGATGGCGACCGGCACGGTTTCGGGAAAAGGAAAGGACGAACGCGGCTGCCTTCTGGAATTAACCTGGCGCGGCAAAGAACCGATTCAGCTGCCGAACGGCGAAGAGCGCAGATTTCTCGAAGACGGCGACGAAATAATTATGAAAGGCTTCTGCGAACGCGAAGGATTTCGCCGCATCGGCTTCGGCGAATGCCGCGGACGCATTCTGCCTGCTGATTAAATTAATTAACAGGGATAGACAGGATAGCCAGGGATAAATTAAATTATCTTTTAATCCCTGTTTATCCTGTCTATCCCTGTTAATTTTCTTTTATGAACAAATACGCCGGACAAGACCGCGGAAATTTGTCGGAATACGAAGAATATTTCGCCGGCATGGACGCTTCGATGCAGCAGAAGATCGCGCTCACGACGGCGCATTTTCCCCTCCGAGGACGCATTGCCGATATGGGTTCGGGTTCGGG
>JALHNX010000055.1 GCA_022843305.1 Pyrinomonadaceae bacterium
ATTTCAACAAGGCATTCTGTCTTCAATTAATTCCGGCTACCGAAAATGCCAAAGAAGCGTGGCAAGAATATCTTAAACGTGATTCAACTTCACCCTGGGCAGAAGAAGCCAGAAAAAATTTGCAATCATTAGAATCGCAGCAAACAAAATATTTGTCGGCTGATGAATTGGAAGAAGAATTTCTTGCGGCTTTCCGAACTAATAATAACGAAAAAGCCTGGGAATTACTGTCTAAAAATAAAGAAATTATTCAAGAAAAATATCTTCCTCAAAAAATAGCAATGTCCTTAGTAAAATCGGACGGAACTAAAAGAACCGAATTATTAAAGGCATTGCTCTACGCCGGAAATATAGAAAGGGAGCGAATAAACGACTCATTTGTTACGGATTTAGGTAAATTTTATATTGGTAATGCGGAATCAGCCAATAATTTATTAAACCAAGCGCAAACTGCAACCCGCGAAGGCTATCAATTATGCCTCAAAGCCGATTTCACACAAGCCTACTCGAAATTTCAGTTTGCCCGGAATCTTATGAATCAGATTGGAAACGTCTGGGAAGCGAAAATAATTGAAATTTACCTGGCATACTGTCTTAACGAATTAAAAAGGATTGATGAGAGTCTTGAGATAGTTAAAGAAATTGCCGAGTTTTCTAAAGCCAATAAATATAAATGGCTTGAATGCTTGAGTCTTTACAGATTTGCCAACAGTCAAATGAATCTGGCGGAATACAATGCCGCAATCATCAATTTTCAGAAATCAGCTGCTTTAGCCGAAGAAATTCAAGATGCTTACTCTTCTCAAAGAAGTTTAATTTCGCTGGCTTCACTATATTCTACTTTGGGACAAAAAAAAGCGGGGCTTGACTATATAGACAAAACCTTCCGAAAGATGGAAAACTCCGACACCAGTCCAAGACAAAAATGGCGAAATTATTTCACTTGTCTTGATTTATTTGCGTCGGTCAGACTTAACGAACTGAGCAAATTTGTTGCCAAAGAAACAATTATTCTTGCCGAACAGATTAAAGACCCTGCGTTTCTTTCACTTTCTCAAACTCAGGCAGGTATTTTTTATACCGGAATCGAAAATTATTCTGAAGCACGAGACCTCTTTAAAAATAGTTTGGCTAATATGGAAAACTTAAAAGATAAATCTTCTCAACAAACCCTAAAAGCCTACTTATTTTTAAAGTCGGCAAATTTGGAAAGAAAAGCAGGAAATTACGAAAAATCCATTGAGTTTTATTCGCAATCCCGCCGGATAAAAGATTCTCCGTATTTTCAATACGAAACTCAAAAAGGAACACTTTTGTCACAGCTGAGTTTAGACAATGAAACCGAACTGGAAAAGGAAATTCCAATCACAATAGACTTACTGGAAAAGAACCGGAAAGAAATTTTGGAGGAACAGCAAAAAAACAGCTTTTTTAGTAATGAACAGACTGTCTATGATATAGCTACCGAGTGGGAATTTAAGCGTGGAAACTATGAACAGGCATTCAATTATGCAGAAATTTCAAATGCCCGCTCGTTGCTAAACCATCTATTAAAGGAAAACAATATTCCCCTTAAATTTCAAGAAATACGAAGTGAAATTCCGCATAATGTCCAAATCCTTCAATATACGGTCTTAGAGAAAAAAGTTTTGATTTGGTTGATTTCAAAAGACAAGTTTTTAGTAAAAGAATTTAATATAGGGTCGAATGATTTAGGCAAAAAAGTTGAAACTTATCTGCAACTATTAATAGAAAAGGATAAAAATGAAGATTCTCGAAACCGCCAATTCCAGCTATCGCGTGAATTATATGATTCGTTGATAGCTCCGGTAAAAGACTTTCTTGATCCGGGCAAAGAAATTTGCATTATTCCGCATAAATCGCTTTTTTATCTTCCCTTTCAAACCCTTATTTCTCCTCAAAGTGATCTTTTTATTAGTGAATACATAATTTTTTATGCTCCAAGTACAAACGTTTTCATTTTATGTACTAAAAATGCCCGTCAAAAGATTTCTTCGCAGGAAACTCTTTTAAGCATCGGAAATCCTTCATTTGATAAAAAAGCTTTTAGCGATTTGCAGGATTTACCGGCGGCTGAAACCGAAGCGAATAATATTGCCCGATTTTACAATACGCCTCAAATTTTGTTGAACGATCAAGCAACTAAAGACGCGTTGCAAGCCCGTCTGAAAACGGCGACGGTAATTCATTTCGCAGGGCATTATTTAGTAAAACCGGAACAACCGCTGGATTCCGGTTTGTTATTGGCAAAAAGCCCCGGGGACATAAATAATGGAATTCTAACAAACAGTGAATTAATTCAAGAAAATTTATCTTCCGTTAAATTAGTTGTGCTTTCAGGCTGTCAAACCGGAGTTGAGTCATATTTAAGCGGCGAAGGTTTAATCGGACTTTCCAGAACATTTTTAATAATGAATGCACCGCTCGTTGTCGCCAGCCAATGGAAAGTTGATTCCGATGCCGCCGCCGAATTGATGGAAAACTTTCATCGCCTGCGCCGTCAGGAACAGCTTTCGACGGCAGTTGCTTTGCGCCGCGCCCAGCTTGAAATGATTAATTCACCCGACGGCAGATTTAAAGAGCCGTATTATTGGGCGGCTTTTGCTACTTTCGGCTGTTTAGCCGAGTTTTAATTAATAACAAAAAAGGAGAAAAAAAACTATGGGAAACGTATTTTTATTTATTGACGGACTTTCAGCTTCGTATCATAAAGGAGGGGTTTGGAACGTGGTTTTTCCATGTGATCTCGAAGGTAATCACAGAGTTTTGTTTGGCTACCAGAAACAGAATGGGACTATACCCAATGCGCCGATTCCTTTGATAGATAAGGAAATTCAAATTGTTACCGATAACGCCGTTCGCCCTGATAAGCACCAAAGCAATAACTTTGATTTAGTGCTTGATTTAACTTCAGATGATTTTCATAAATATGGCTTAAGTTTTATAAAAAACCCGAAAATAAAGAAATCCGTAATGACAGTTGAAAATGCGCTTTTTTACCCGGCGGAAACTAAAAAGCGCAACAACTATGTTGAAAATCTAACCGCCGGTACGCCCAGAAAACCTATCAGAGGCGAAGCCGCCTCGTTGATCGGAGTAAACATTGAGCTGAACGCGGGAGGAAGCGTAACCGTTAAGGTTGACGGGGTCGCCGGTTTTCCGATGACTTTTGAAGACGGCGATTTCCTTTATATTGATAATGATTGTGCCGGCTGCACACCTTTTGACACGGATTTTGAACTCTTTCAGAAAATTTTTGAAAACAGTTCTGACGCAACAATAAAATTTAAAATGTTGAGCTATTCCTTGACTCATTTTTCACTTAATAAATCTAGTTTGAGTCACGTCTTTGCAGGATCGCCTCCGGCTTTCTGCGACGGCTTTCAAATAGGCAAAACGAGTGATCTTTAAAGCTTATCTATTCTGTTTCATTTATTATTGCCGCTATAAGAAAAAGAATTACGGCAAATGATGTTTGAATTGTTTTATTGAATAATTCAAACATCATTTTTTAGAAATATCAACCGCGTAAGATTTCTTTATATAAACTCTCGGTTTTTTCAATCATCTCATCCAAAGAAAAATGTTTTTCAGCGAAACTTTGTGCTTTCTTAGCAAAAGTTTCGCGTTTTTCTGCTGATTTTAGAAGACTTTCGATACCTTCGGCGAGTTTTAGCGGGTTGCGCACGGGGACGAGCAAGCCGGTTTCGTTGTTTTGCAAAAGCTCTTTCGCGCCTTCGGTTTCGGTCGCGACGATCGGGGTTTTGTTGGTCATCGCTTCGAGGATGGCGAGACCGAAACTTTCGGAATGCGAGGCGGAAACGAAAACGTCGAGACCGGCAAGCAAGCCCGGCATATCTTCGACCCAATCGAGCCACAAAAAACGTTCTTTCAGACCAAAAACCTTGACGAGCCGTTTCAGTTCGCGGCGGAACGGCTGATTTGTTGCATTATCTTTTCCGACAACGACGAAAAACGCGCTGTCGCCGCGTTTGGCGATCTCATTTGCCGCAAGCACGAAATCGCGCTGACCTTTGAGTTCCTTAAGTTCGCCGATTGTGCCGACAACCTGCGCGTCGAACGGAATATTGTGCAGAAAACGAAATTCTTCGCGCCGTTTTTTCCTTTCCTCGTCCGTTAAATTTTCGGTATTGATGCCGTTCGGAATGATCTCGATTTTTCGTTTCGGAATGATCGGTTGCAAAATCCTCTCAACGGCAGGCGAAACGGCAATCGCCCGCGAAAGATTGGACAGCGTGAAGCGGTGAAAAGGCTTCATTGGAAAAAGCACGTGACGCGTGAGAACGAATTTCGAGTTTTTCGTCAGACGGCAGACAAGACTTGCCGGAATATAATCGCGGGCGGCGTGCGCGTGGATGATCTCGATATTTTTTTCGCTGATGAATTTGGCGATCCGCTGGGCGCTGAAAATCCCGAACGAATTGCGGATCGAGGCGTGAAAAATGTTTTCGGGCGGCAGAAAATCGAATCTTTCCTGCCATTCGTTCGTCGGACGAAGCGCAACAAAAATTTCGTGTCCGCGCTCGGAAAGCCCGCGCGTCAAATCTATCAAATGCCGTTCGCCGCCGCCGAAGGTATTAACTGATGAAATATGCAAAATTCGCATTGAATGAATTTTTTCACGTTCGGAACAAAATTAGCAAATAAAAAAAGGCACGCTTTACAAAGAAAGCGTGCCGCAAGAGGTTTTTCCGATGAGGAAAAACTAAAATTGAAAACGTGCGCCCAACTGCATCTGGAAAACTTGGCTTCCCGGAGAGTTGGCGACAATAATTTTACCAAAGTTTATGTTACCCGGACGTTGTTCACGAACCTGAAGGAAGTTAAAGTTCGTAATTCCATCCAAACCGCAACGCGCATTTGAAGACGCGCAATAATTGGTCGAGCCAAAACTGGTAAGCTGAATGTTCGAAAGATTCAAGATATTGAAAAACTCGCTTGTCAGAACCAGCCGGCGGCGTTCGCCGAAACTGAATCCTTTCTGGACGCGCAAATCAACATCATAAATGTTTCGATTGCGGAAAGAGTTACGGCGGATTTCAAATCCCGGAACGAGAATCGGACGCTCCGAATTAACACCGTCACCATTTAAATCCGAACCGACGGTTGAGTTGACCGGCGTTCCCGAACGAAGTCGAATTGCGCTCGAAACTTCAAAACCATACGGCAGGAAAATAACCGGATTGGCGACAAATTGATGTCGGCGGTCAATCCGGGCTAAACCGTATTCGCCTCGCAAATCATACGGATTTGCGTAAAGCACGCCACCCGCGTCGCGTTCGTTGTCATCATCCGAAGTATTCTTTGAGAGCGTGTAGAAGGCATTGATTCTTCCCCATTTTTTATTAACAAGCGCACGGAAAGTTAAGCCGCGATAAAGCGAACGTGCCGAAGAATCACGAAGTTGGATAGTGCCGAGACTCGGAATCGGGCGCGAGCTGCGATTTACCAAAACGCGACCTGATACCGGATCAACTCCGGTCGGTGAAGGTAAATTGATGTCGCGGTTACGCTGCAAATTAACCGTATTAACTTGTGCGTAATCAATTCCGATAACCAATCCCTCCGCGATTTGACGCTCAACGCCGCCGCCGAATTGGAATGATTGCGGGTTTTTGAAGTCCGGCATAATACCCGTAATATTGGCATTTTGGAAAACACCAAGGTTTGTCGGCGGATTGGTGGTTGCACCTCGAATAGCATTCGCAATCTGTGATAATTGGGTTGTACTCAAAGTCGGTAAACTATTAATAGCAACCGTATTCAAATTAATACCTAAAATTGCAAACTGCCGGAAAACCGTATTCGGAGCAAATCCCGGTCCGCCAACAATCGCAACATATTGCGGATTCGCGGCATCAAAAGCCGCCTGACTAAATCCGGTTGAAGAAAATGCGCCCGGACCTAACTCAACCGACAAATCGCCAGCCGGATCGCGGAAATTGTTAAAAGGTCCTGCCAAAACAAGCAACGGCGTTCGTGCATAATACATTCCGGCAAATCCGCGAATAACCATTTTGCCGTCGCCTTGCGGATCGTATGCAAATCCAACCCGCGGTCCCCATTGATTTTGGCTGTCGGGAATCTGTGTCGGGTCAATTGTTCTTCCACCGAAAAGCGGTAACGGTGTGCTTTTAATTAAATTAATAACCGGCGAATTATTCGCTTCTGCCGAGGGATTAAATTGCTTTTCATAACGAAGTCCGAAGTTAAATGTCAATTTCGGCGTTATGCGCCACGAATCCTGTCCGAAGAAAGCTAATTCACGAACGGTAAAAGCGGCTGCTAAGTTGCCGATTTGCTGACGGTAACGGGCAGTTGCGACATCAAATCTTCCGCGAATTGTTGCGGTTTGATTAGTGGACATTGCTTCCAAAATGCCTGTCGCGCTAGTCAAACCCGCAAAGGTGTAAACACCGAACTGGTTAAAGCCGAATTCCTGATTGGCATAAATATCACTGAATTCACCGCCGAATTTGATGTTGTGATTGCCTTTGATAATGGTTAAACTATCGGTAAATTGCAATCTCTTATCAAATTGTGTGGTCGGCATAAAGTTGCGCGTTCCAAAGCTGCCGATGGCATTATCAATATTCGGAGCCTCAATATTCGCTAAACGCGGACGATCTTCGCGTGCAAACTGGAAACGAAATTCATTAACCACTGTCGGGGTAAAATTGCTGACCAACTGTCCGACAACAATATTATTACGGTTTTTTTCCGTACCGTTATTTGAAAGTGCGCGGCTCGTTGTCGGGTCAAGTGCCGTTTCACCGGTAGAAACCGCATTCAACGCATTGTTGCGGCTATAACTATAACGAATGTTGAAACGATTTGCGTTATTAATATTCCAATCAACTCTGCCAAGTGCCGCATATGCATCGTTTGTTTGGGTAAAGGAATCTTCTATCGAACGATAATAGTTGTAAAGAGCCAATTGTCCGGGATTCAATGTGGCTGTATTGATATTCGTCAAGTTTCCGAATAAAACCTGTCGCGGAGCGCGGAAGCGTTGCTGTTCGTATGAACCGAAAAAGAAGAATCTGTCTTTAACGATGGGTCCGCCGATAGAACCCCCAAACTGCTGCTGCGTCGGAGCAAGTGTTGCGTCAACGCCTCTGGGTCCTAAGCTTTGTTCTTTCAGAGCCTCAGCATAATTATTTGCTCTGGCAAGACTTTTCGGACGAATCAAATAGAAAAGCGAACCGCGAAAATCGTTGCTTCCCGATTTGGTAACAGCATTTACGATACCGCCCGAAGAACGTCCGAATTCAGCCGAATAACCAGCAGCAACAACCTGAAACTCACGAATTGATTCTTGCGGAATCGTAAAAGCCGAGTTTGATCGTTCACCGCCGCGAATGCCGCCGAAAAACGGTTGGTTATAATCAACGCCGTCAACGTTGACGTTTGTGTTAATACCGCGTTGACCGGACAGCGAAATTTGTCCACGCGACGGGTCAATTTGAGCTGAAGGTGTGAGCGTTGCAAAATCCTGAAAACGGCGACCGTTAATCGGAAGATTTTGAATGGCGGTTTCGTTTTGAATCGCGTCAAAGTTGCTTGTCGTAGATTGAACGCCTTCCGCCGTAACTTCAACCGTTGCGGAAACATCCTGCGCGCCGAGAGTAAAGTTAGCGTCTGTCGTACGTCCGACTTGAACTTCTACATCAAGTGTGGTTTCAGCAAAATTAGCGGCGGACGTTTTAACCGTGTATTTGCCGGGCTGCAATAGAACAAAGCGATAGATACCGTCGCTGCTGGTTGTAACCGTTTGCGTTTGGTTAGTGCTTTGGCTTACCAAATTAACCGTCGCGTTCGGAACAACCGCACCGGTCGAATCGGAAACGACTCCGGTAATGCTGCCCGTACTTCCTTGTGATTGGGCAAAAACTTGCGCGATGCCCAAAAGCAAGCAGAATATTGCAGTTGTTAAAAATTTTATCGAAAAATTTTTATTCATTTATCTTTTTAACCTCGATATTTTTATTAAAATTGTATAGAACAAAATTGCGTTTTTATAATTATTCGGGCAAAACTATCTTGAATTTCGGATTTTACATTTTGATTTTTGGATTTTTATCCGTTAAAACTTTTCAAATCAGCTTGCCAAAACTCCGTTAATAATTTTACAAGAAAAAACCTAATTGTTGTATTAACACACAATTATCACATTCATAAACTAGATTATGAAAAAATGCCAAAGGTTAATCACAATTAGGCAATTAATTTTTAAGCAAATTGAGTTCCGCAAATTTATTTATAAACTTTCGCCGTTAGCAACTCATTAATTCGAGGTTAAGTAAATGTTAAAAGTTCCTCGCTTTAAGGGGTATAAGCCGTCGGAAGCGGACTGTCCGCGGCAATCCCGAATTGCGTAATCAGAATGCCCGCCTGACTTTGCGAAACATACCAAACGCCTGTTTCGGGACGAAAAACCGCGATGTCTGATTTATTGTCGCCGTCAAAATCGCCGACCGCCGGTTTGTCGCCGGTTTGTCCGAAAGGAACGGAATAATAGCTCGCGTCTTCGCTTCGGAGAATAAACCATTCGCCCGTCGAAGGTCGCCAGAAGGCGAGATCGGTCTTGCCGTCACCCGAAAAATCGGCGGGCACGGGTTTGTCCGTCGAAACTCCGAAAGTCGCCGCGATCGTTCCGGCGGTCGAGCGATTGAGCCACCAACTGCCGTCGCTCGGACGAAAGACGGCAATATCCGCTTTCCCGTCGCCGTCGTAATCGCCGGGCACGGGTTTATCGCCATTCAAGCCGAACTGTACGGTCGTGTAGGAAGTTCCGCGGCTGTCGAAGCTGTTCCAGATATACCAGACGCCGGTCGAGGGACGAAAGACCGCCGCGTCGGTTCTGCCGTCGCCGTCGTAATCAGCGGGCACGGGAATGTCGCCGCTCGTGCCGAACGCGAACGAGCGGTAGATCGAACGCGAATAAACGTGCCAGACGCCCGTGTCGGGACGCCAAACCGCGAAATCCGTCTTGCCGTCGCCGTCGAAATCGCCCGGCGCGAGAACGTCGGTCGAGAGCCCGAAATTCAAAATCGTGTAACTCGAACTCGAACTATTTGTGACATACCAGACGCCGGTTTCGGGTCGCCAGACGGAAATATCCGTCTTACCGTCGCCGTCAAAATCGGCGCGTTTGTTTTTCGCAATTGCCAATCCCGCAACCGGCGCATCCGAAATATTATTGTCGATGTTAAACGTCACGCCGCCCCACGTTTCATCGCGCGGTCCGAGCCACTGGTGAATTCTTTGATGATTCGTCCAGACATTGTCGGGCAGCGGCGCGATGCCCCAAACGCTCATAATATTGTTCCAACGCGCCATCCAGACAACGTCGGGCTGACTTGCCGGCGGAATATTTACCCAGTCGGCGGCGGCATTAAAAGGCGAACCGTAAACGCCCGAAATATAGCCCTGTTCTTTCAAACGGTCTGTCCAGCCTTTGAGAAAAGCATTGACCGCCACGCGGCAGCCCGGCGTATTGACGGTTTCGTCATAGCGCTCCATATCGTAATAAAGCACCGTCCCCTGCGTTAAACCGAGATTGTTCGCGTCCGTTATCGCAATGTCCGCTTCGCCGCGTCCCTGCTGTTCGGCAATTGCGGGATCCGAGCTGTGCTTGGCGAGATTCGGGTTTGAACTGTTGACGCACGGCGCTTGATAACCGACGATTGTCGGAATCAATCCCCAGCCCTGCGCCGTCACGGAATTGACCCAGGCAGCCGTCAACTGCGCCTGCGAACATCCGCGATTTCTGCCGCTCATATAAATATTGACATCATAAAACGGCGAACTGTTCCACCAAGTCTGCATTTGCGAAACCGTCGCCGCCGTGCATTTATCGAAACCGCGCTGCAAACTGATCCGCGTCGTCCCGCCGGGCGGCTGCGCGAAAACCGAATTTCCCGCCAGCAATTTTGCGTTTGATTTTTCGATTCGTGAAAGTTCTTTGATTTGCGGCGGCGTGATTTCTTTGACAGAGAGCAAATATTTGTCGTTCTCTGTTCTCGAGATATTCAAAAAAATTTTTGTCGTTTGCCAGCAATCCGTTTTGAATCCTTCGCATTTTCCGTCCTGCGTCAGATACCAAGTTGAATGAATATCATAAATTCCGGCGTGTGGATTATTGCCGAAATTTTCGATGATGCCTTCTGAAGGAATTTCGCCGACGATTTTTACCTTGTCCGGAAAATAATCTTCCATTTCCTTATAAAATTCTCTGAGATTTTCTATTTTCTCTTCAAAGACGTGTTTTTCTATAGACGAATAGCCACGCTCCCACGAACTACCGCCGTCAACGGTTTTATAAATTACAGAACGCTTGAAGTTTGAACTGGTCGGCAGTTTGAGCTCAATTCCCAAAATTTCATTCTTCTCGACGTAAATATAAATTTTATTCAAATCGGCTTCGGTTAGATCGTTATTTCTTAGATTTATCGGATTCTTTGTCCAAACCGCGCCGCCATCGCTAGTTTTCGCGAGTTGCAAAGTCAAATTTTGTCGGTCTGTCAAAACCGCGTAACCGAGTGTCTCGCTCACAAACAAGACTCCGGCAACCGATTCATTAAAATCTCTCGGCAGCGCAATTTCGCGCCACGTTTCGCCGTTGTCGTCGGTTCTGAAAAGAGTGTCGGCAGTAAAGGCGATGCCCGATCTTTTGCCGAAAACCTGTATGTCTTTGATATTTGAGCTTTTTGTCTGCGAGTTCCCGTCTTTGAAATATGGCTCTTGCCAATTTGCTTCAAAGCGGCGTAAACCGCCGCCGGTCGCAAAATTAAAAGAAGCGTTCTCCTGCGCTTTTTGGTTTTGCGGATTTAAGCCTAAAAAGACGATTGAAAAAACGCCCGACAACAGAATAAACAATTTTTTTCTCATATTGAACTATCGAAAATTTCAGTTAAGAAAGTCTTATGGTTTGCAGGAAAAAGTATAGCTTATCGAAATGGTTTTTGGCTAGAAAAAAGCCCCGTAATTCGCGCGAGTTACGGGGCAAAAAAGAAGAGAAAAATGAACTAGCTGACCAATTGCAGAAGATGTCCCATCTGTAATTTCTTTGTCGTCAAATATTTAAGCGTATTTTTCGACGGTTTGAACTCGATCGGCACGCGTTCGACAACTTCCAGCCCGCCGTCGCGCATCGCCTGAAGTTTTTCGGGATTGTTCGATAAAACCTTGACTTTCTTCAAACCGAGATCGCGCAGAATCTCGACGCATTGATTGTATTCGCGCAAATCTACGCCGAGTCCGAGCCGTTCGTTCGCTTCGATCGTGTCGGCGCCTTCGTCCTGCAAAGCATACGCGCGGATCTTGTTGATAATCCCGATTCCGCGCCCTTCCTGCTGCTGATAGACAATCGCGCCGCGACCTTCTTTTTCGATTATCTCCATCGCTCTCTGCAATTGCGGACCGCAGTCGCATTTCGTCGAACCGAACACGTCGCCCGTCAGACATTGCGAATGAATTCTGACAAGCGTCGGAATATTTTCATCGAATTCGCCCTTATATAAAACGACAAATTCCTCGTCGCTGATCAAAGAACGATAACCGGCGATGCGAAATTCGCCGATTTCGGTCGGCAGACGAGATTCTGCAACTTTTTGAATGCTAACTACGTCTGTAAAGAACAGTGCTTCGGCGTTTTGATTTTTGAAATTTTCGACAAACATATTTATTGAATAAATTCCGCCCGACGGATGAAAAATTCCAAATGAGCGGTTTATGCGATTTATCTAACCATATTTAATAAATAAATGCAAGTTTTAAAGATAATTTCAACTATACTTGACTATTTTACTGATTTCAGCGAAAATTCCAAATGAGCGATTTGAGCGATTTTGGTAAACTTGACTTTTTTGTAAATTTAGTTTAGATTTAACGCGCAATTAATTCAATAGCATTGTATTAGAGGCAAAGAGTGGGAAAACGAAAAAGGGGGAAATTAGAATATGTCATATTTGGATCATAATACATCAACAAATCGGTCGCCGTTCAATCAGCGGATTATGGCGAATTTGTCGGTGCAGGCAAGTTGGGTAGATTCGGTTAGCGGGGAAACGGTTCAGGTCAACGGAGTCACGGAAAATGTCGGGGAAACCAGCACATTGGTCAATCTCGAAATTCTTCCGCCGGTCGGCAGCGAAGTTCAATTGCGGATTTTTGAAGAGGACGAACAGATTATTGAAGTTCCGACTCACGTCATTCGCGTTGAGCGCGATCCGAGCCAGCCTTTAGCCGCGCTTTCGATTTCGGATAATTTGAAGAAATGGAAGCAAATCGTCATGACTGCCGCCCAGAATTGGGTAACACGGCACTGGCAGCTTAACTACGAAGAAGAATGGGTTAATTAATACATTCGGCTTTATTTTACTTGGCAAAACGGAGAAATTTTTCTGACGGGAAATTTCTCCGTTTTTGATTTTTGGTAAAAGCAAACTTGAAATGCGGCAAAAGCATCTCTGTAAGTGCAAATGAAAAAAATTATTTTCGTTACTTTACTGTTAATATTATCCGGTTTGGTATTCGCGCAAGAAACGCCGACTGTTCCGCAGAAATTACTAACGCAAGCCGAATACGTGAAAATGCTCTACGATGTGGAAAAAAATCCGAAGAAGACGGACGAATTGATTCAAGCAATCCGCACACGCGGCATCGGGTTTGAATTGACTGACGGTTTGCGCGGGCTGACAACTTCAAAAAGCCGCAACAACACGGAACTGAAACGCACCTTGGAAGAAGCGGCGCGCCGGCGCGCCAATCCCGAAGGCGCGAAGCTTCCCGAACCGAAAGAAGTTGCGGAAATTCTGTCAAAAGCGCGTGAAGCGAATCTCGCAGCGGTCGAGGAAATGCCCGATTTCGTCGTCAAGCAATTGATTCAGCGTTCCGCCGCTTACGCCGGCACGAATAATTTTCGCAATCTCGACCGTCTGGTGGTTGCCGTCAGCTATCGCGCCGAAGGAAAAGAGGAATACAAAATTTTATCGGTCAACGGAGTTTTGCAAAACAATCCGCAAAGCAAAGGTTCTTATGAAGAAACCGGCGGAACGAGTTCGACCGGCGAATTTGTTACGGTTCTGGCGAAGATCTTTAAAACCGAAAGCGAAACGAAATTCGACGTTGCGGATACGGATGTCATTCGCGGGCGAAAATCCGTCGTCTTTTATTATTCAATTGAGCGCGATAAAGCCAAACAGTTATTGATCGCGTCGGGTTCATTTACCGATTCGACCATCACGGGAATGAAAGGAAAAATCTGGATTGACCGCGAAAATTTTCGTGTTTTGAGGATCGAATCGGAAGCGACCGAGATTCCCGAAAGTTTCCCGATCCGTTCGGCGCGGCGCGTGATTGATTATGAATGGGTAACGATCAGCGATGAAAATTTTTTGCTGCCGTCGCTTTCGGACGTTCGCCTGACGTTTCGTGAAAGCAAGCAGATTTATGAATCGAAAAACGTGATTCGCTTCAGGGAATATCAGAAATACGGCTCGGAAGTCAAAATTCTGGACGGCGACGAAGAAGAAGTTAAAGACGAGATACAACCGAATCAATAATTAGAATAAATAATTATTTGAGAAAGTCGTAGCCGAAATATGTCGCGCCGACGAATAAAGCCAGCCAGACCAAGCCTTTTATAAAAAAGAAGAGAAAACCGGCGACGCCGAAGCGTTTTATCCATCGGACGGCGGTTTTTTCATTTTGCGTATGTTCGTTCATACTTTTAAAATAAACCTCCTGTTTGAAGTTTTCAATCAAACAATAAATAAGTTTAGCTGAATTATGAAAAAACAATTTCTGCGATTTACGGCTCTCTCTTTTTGTTTTATCCTTTTTTCTTCGGCGGCGTTTGCGCAAAACAGACCGCTGCAAGAACCGAACAAACGTGAGGCTGATTTGCTCGAACTCGTCAAACTCAATAAAACCATCAAACTCGATATTCGCTACGCCCGCACTGATAATTTTGTCGGCAAAGTCGTTTACCCGCAGGCGCGTGCTTTTCTCCAGCGACCCGCCGCCGAAGCCGTTGTGCGCGTTCACAAACAACTTAAAAAACAGGGTTTGGGAATCGTCATTTTCGACGGCTACCGTCCGTGGACGATCACCAAACTTTTCTGGGAAGTGACGCCCGACGCGCAGCGCAAATACGTTGCAAACCCGAAAACCGGCTCGAAACACAATCGCGGCTGCGCGGTTGATCTGAGCCTTTACGATTTAAAAACCGGCAAGCTCTTGCCGATGCCGTCGGATTTCGACGAATTCACCGAACGCGCGTCGCCCGATTATAAAGGCGGCACCAAAGAAGAAACCCAAAACCGCGATTTGCTTCGGAAATTGATGGAAGCCGAAGGTTTTACCGTCAATGCGAACGAATGGTGGCATTTCGATTATAAAGATTGGCAAAGTTACGCGATTTACGACATTTCGTTTGACGATGCCGGAAGTCTGGACAAAAAGCCGAAAGCGGCGAAGATCGTAGAAAAGAAAGAACTGAAAAAATTCTTTGACGACGCGGGCGTGTCGGGCGGAATTTATATTTACGACTTAAATAAAAACCGCTACACGATTTACGACCGCAAACGAATGGACACGGGGTTTGTTCCGGCTTCGACCTCGAAGATTATTCACTCGCTGATTTTTCTCGATTCGGGCGCGATTGCGGACGAAACCGAAACCTTGAAATGGGACGGCGTAAAGCGTTGGGTTGATGATTGGAACAAAGATCATAATCTGCGTTCGGCTTTTAAGGTTTCCGCTGTGTGGTTTTACACGGATGTTTCAAAGCGCGTCGGAAAAGAAAAAATGCAGAAATATTATGATGCCGCAGGCTACGGCAACCGCCGCACGAACGGTTTCGGCGAAGCCTACTGGGTGAAGGGCGACCTGCGCGTGACGCCCCGCGAACAGATCGAATTTCTCGTCAAATTTCACCAAAAGCGACTGCCGTTTTCGCCGCAGGTCATTTCTCTTGTCAAAGACATTATGACGGAAGAAAAGACCGAAAAATACACGCTTTACGCAAAAACCGGCTGGTCGGACGCTTACACGCCGCAGGTCGGCTGGTGGGTCGGCTACGTCGAACGCGGCAAGGAAGTTTATTTTTTTGCGACCGAAATTGATATAAACAAAAACGAGGACGCGGCAAAGCGCAAGGAGATCACGCGCAATATTTTGAAGAGTCTGAAGATACTGGAATTGTAGAAATAACGCAGTATTCGATCAAATACAATTGAGCTTCGGAATAAGGGAAAAGTGATAAGTAACAGGTGAAAGGTTTCTTATCACTTTTCCCTTTTCACCTATCACTTATTCCGAGATATTTCTATTTTCCTTTTTAACAATTATTTTTACCTTTCGTTTTTCTTCGCTGTAAAAATTCTCGAACCGAACTCGAACGGACGGCGGAAATTAAAGCGCGGCGCGTTGATATTATCGGTAATTTCGACGCTGTTTGCCGTCAGCGTTGTGCCGATGACGCGCTGAAAATTTGAAACGGCTTTATTTAAGGCGGTCTGCGCTTGAAGTTCGATGGCACGCGCCGAAATCAGCGTTGTTTGACGTTGAAAGACGAGAAAAACGGTCGAAGTTCCGGCGCGGAATTGGCGTTGTTCGCTCTCAAAAAGCTGTTCTGCCGAGGCGCGTGTCGCGGCGGAGGCTTGCAGACGGGCTTCCGCCGAACGAAGCGTCTGAAGCGCGTTTCTGACATCGGCTTCGATGGTTTGTTCGGTTTGCGCCCGTTGATTTTCAATCTGCGTTCCTTCGGCAAGCGTTCTTCCGAGATTCGCCTTCGCCGTCCGGTTGCCGAAGGGCAAACTTATTCTCACGCCGATGTTGTATGTCGGATAATCCTGCTGTAACAAATTGCCGATCGAATTTAAGTATCCGCCGACGAGATTAGGCGGAACGGTCGAAACTGTCGTCGTTGTTTCAAGCGGTGGAAGTCCGGAGAGCAGGGAAAGCTCGTTGACGCGGTTTGTTAAAGCCGACGGCGTTGAAGGCGCACGCGGCACGACTGCGCCCGCCAACCCGGCTGCCTGATAAGTTCCGACAAGATCAATCTGCGGTTTTGTCAGGTCGCGGAAATATCTTTCGTTAATTTTATTGATTTCGGCGCTCGTCTTTAACTGCGAGATTTCCTGACGATTGACGAGAGCCGCGCTGATTGCCGTTTCGAGCGGAACTTTCGGCACTTCCACTTCGACCGGCGAAACCGGCACGAGCGCGCGTGTCCAGATTTCGTTCGAGCGGTCGGGCAGCATCAATGTTTTCAGAGTGTTTTCCGCTAATGTTACGCTCTCCTGCGCCGTGTAAACGTTCTGCTCGAAGGTCGTGATCTGCGCGTTGGCGGCGATAATGTCAATCGGCGCGAGAACGCCCTGCGCGACCAGCCGCTGATTGCTTTCAAGCTGAAGCCGCGCCTGCCGGACGGCATCAATCTGCACCTGAAGATTTCTCAAAGAATACGCCAAATCCCAATAGGCTTGCTCGACCTGCGCGATGACTTCAATCGTGCGCTGTCGAAACTGCGCGTCCGACAAACTCAGATTCTTTTTGGCAATTTCAATCGTCCGGCGGTTGTTATCAATCCTTCGTCCGCGAAAAAGCGGCTGTGTGTAGGTGAGCGAGAAAAGCGACGGATACTGCGGATTGAGCGTTGCATTCTGGTTCGAAGTATTTGTCCGTGACGACGAAAAATCGGCGCTGTAAGAACCGCCTGCGAACGGGGAAAAACCGTTGACGCCGGTACTATTCGTCAAACTGCGCTGCGTGACCGAGCCGTTGGTCGCGCCGCCGATGGTCGAAGCCGTCGGTGTCGTGCGGCTTTCGTAAAAACTTTCGGAAACGAAAGCCGGATCGTAAACGCCCTGTGCCGCGCGAAGATTAAATTCGGAAATCTGCACACCGATGCGCGATGAATCAATGTCGTTATTGTTCTTCAAGGCAAGCGTTATCGCGTCCTGCAAAGAAATCGGCAGTTGGTCGGCAACGTCAACGCCGACGCGGTCGGTAGACGGCAGAGGACGTACCGGCGCTTCAAAATTCGGTGCAATCGGCGGCGGTTCGGGCGGCAGATCAGCCGGCGCGATGCCGGTCGAATTTCCAACCGACTGTCCGGGCGTAAGCGTCGGTGTCGCCGGATTTGTTTGGGTCTGGTTAGTCTGTGTCGGATTAACCTGCGTTTGCGTCGGGCTGTTCGGATTTTGAGTGGTCGGCGGCTGTTGCTGCTGAGTTTGCGGATTCTGCTGCTGTTGCTGCTGTTGTTGCTGTTGATTCGGCGTTGTGACGACAGGAGGTGTCGCCGACGGATTCGGTGTCGAGGTTGGATTTTGCGCCGAGACGAAAGCCGAGACGCAAAATATCAATGCCGTGCTGAAAATAAACTTCTTCATATCAAAAACTCTATATTATAAAAACTAACAAATAATTTATTCGCTCGTTCGCGGTTCACGAAAATCATCCTTTGACTTTTCATCCGATTTTTTTTTCGGTTCTTCTTTGCGCCGCGTGAAAAGCGATGCCGCATCGGCTAACTTGCCGGTAATCGGGCGAAACCATCCGCCGATCGGTGCAAATCTCTTGTTGAACCGCTGGAAAATATGCGATTCCTGCGCGTCGTCAAAAAGCGAATAGAAAACCGGAACCGCCAAAAGCGTCAGCAACAGACAGAGCGATTGACCGCCGACGACCAGAATACCGATCGAACGGTTGGTCGCCGCGCCCGCGCCGCTTCCCAGAATGAGCGGAATCATCCCCGCGACGAGCGCGAACGTCGTCATCAAAATCGGACGCAGACGGTCGCGGTTTGCCTGAATGATCGCGTCGTAACGATTCATCCCGCGTTCGCGCAGAGTGTTCGTATGGTCAATCTGCAAAATCGCGTTTTTCTTGACGATACCGAAGAGCAACAGCATTCCGAGCGCCGAGAAAATATTCAAGGTTTGTCCGGCGATCAAGGTCGAAAGCAGTGCGAACGGAATTGAAAGCGGCAATGTCAAGAGAATCGTAATCGGATGAATAAACGATTCAAATTGCGCCGCCAGAATCAGATACATAAAGACGAACGACAGCAAAAACGCATACATAAACGAACTGTAGGCGCGCTGTAATTCCTTCGACTGTCCGGTTACGCCTGCCGTGTATTCGGTCGGCAGATTGAGTTCCCTGACGAATTGTTCGAGTTTGGCGACCGCGTCCGATTCCGAAGCATTCTGCGGAAGTCCGGCACTGACCGTGATCTGTCTTTGGCGGTTCAGGCGGCTGATCGTTGCCGGTGCGCGACCTTCTTCGATCTTAACGAGCTTTTCCAAACCGATCGTGCCACCGTTTGACGAAGCGACCGTAAAATACTGCAAATTGTTGCGGTCGCGGCGATATTGGTCGTCCGCCTGCAAAACTACGTCGTATTGTTTGTTGTTCTGGCTGAACGTCGTAATGCGCTGTCCGGCGGCAAAGGTATTGATGGCAGTCGCTACATCGCCCGCCTTAACACCCAAATCCGCCGCTTTATTGCGGTCAATCGTCACCTGAATTTCAGGCGTTCCAACATCATACGAGCTGTCGGGATCGCGGAAAGCCGGGTCTTGCTTCATTTTTTCGACCAGCTGGTCGGCATATTTTTGAAGCTGTTCCATATCGGGACCCGCCAGATAATATCCGACCCCCGAACCGCCGCGTCCCAAGCCCAGACTGCCGGAAATCGAAGACGACCCCGAAGCGTTGATGCGGTAATCCTTCGATTGGTATTTTTTCAAGATTCCGCGCGTTCGGTTAATCAATTCGGCTTGCGAAAATTCGCGTTCTTTAACCGGCACGAGGCTCACGTTGATGCTGCCCGAACTGCTGTTTCCGCCGCCCCAGCCGGCACCTGCCGAGACCAGAGTATTTCTTACGCCCGGCAATTGATCCCGAACGTCGCGCGCGATGCGGTCGAGAATTGACTGGGTCGCCGAAAGCGAAGTTCCCTGCGGACCGCGCAGCGAAATTTGAAACGCCGATTCGTCTTCGTCAGGCAAAAATGCCATCCCGACAAGATTGAAAAGCGGGTAGATCGAAGCAACCACCAGAATGCAAATCAGCACGACCGCCCAGCGAAAACGCATCGAAAGCTTCAGAAGCCACGTATATGTGCCGTCAATCTTGCTGTAAAACCAATTGTCTTTACTGTCTTTTTTCTCAACTTCTTCTTGGTTTTGATTGGTTCGCGGCTCTTCGTAATGAGCCTCGACACTGCCGTCGCCTTTGATTTTACTTGCTTCGCCCGAACCGACCGCGCCGACGTTTTCAATTTCTTCGTTGGTTTCGTCTTCTTTTTGCTTGTGCGGTTTAATCCAGCGCGCCGCGAGCATCGGCGTTAAAGTGAACGAAACAATTAAGCTGACGGCAATCGCCGCCGCGCTCGTTAAACCGAACGACGACATAAATCGTCCGACAATTCCCGTCATAAACCCGACCGGAATAAAGACGGCAAGTAAGCTGAGAGTCGTTGCCAGAACCGCGAGACCGATTTCGCGTGTTCCTTCAATCGCCGCCTGAACCGGATGCATTCCCTTTTCTTCGACGAATCGGTAAATGTTTTCCAAAACGACGATCGCGTCATCAATCACGATGCCGACCATTAGCGTTAAAGCGAGCATCGTCATCTGATTGAGCGAATAGCCGAGCGCGGCGATGACTGCGAAAGCCGCGATGATCGAGGTTGGAATTGCGAGCGCGGCAATAATTGTCGAACGAATATTCCAGAGAAACAGGAAAACGATGATCGCCGCAAATAATCCGCCCAAAACAAGGTGTTCTTCGATCGCGTGAAGCGAGTTTTCGATAAATTCCGACTGGTCGCGTGTGACAACGACTTTCATATCCGGCGGCAGCGTCGGGATAATCTGATCCATACGCTCTTTTACGCCTTTAATCAGCGCGATGGTGTTCGAGCCGGATTGTTTACGAATGGCGAGCGAAAGCGACTGGACACCGTCGAGCGATGCCGCCGAGTTGGCATCCGCGCCGCCGTCCTGAATGCGTGCGATGTCCTTGATTTTTATCGGAAATCCGTTGCGCGTTGTAATGACGATTTCGCTGAACTGCTCTACTTCCGTCAGTTTGCTGATCGTGCGAAGCCCCGATGTGCGTGCGCCTTCAATCAAATTACCGCCCGGAAGTTCTAAATTCTGGTTGCGAACGGCGGTGGAAACTTCCGTAATCGAAAGGTTAAAGGCACGCAGCCGCGCCGGGTCAACATAGATTTTAATTTGCCGCTGGCGACCGCCGAAAATGACGACTTCGCCGATGCCGTCAACCGATTGAATGCGCTCCTGAATATTTCTCTCGACAAAATCGTTGAGGTCAACGACATTGCGCGGCGCGCTGATGGCAAAAATCAAAACCGGCTGCGAATCGGGATCGGATTTGCGAACCTGCGGCGGGTCAGCCGTTTCGGGCAGACGATTGACGACCGTCGAAATTTTCTGCTGAATTTCCTGAAAAGCCTGATCGGGGTCTTTTTCGAGATTAAAAGTGATCGTCACGTTCGATCTACCCTGTGAAGACGACGAACGCATTTCGTCAATCCCCGGAACGGTATTGACCGCGCCTTCGATAATGTCCGTTACTTCGGTTTCGATTTCCGCCGGAGCCGATCCCTGATTCGAGGTCGAAACCGAAATCGTCGGCAGATCAATCTTCGGAAAACGGTCAACGCCGAGCGTGAAAAAACTAAACCCGCCGACGACCGTCAAAAACATCACGATAACGGTGGCGAAAACCGGACGATGAACACAAATTTCAGCTAACCATTGCATAATTTTTTGAGGGATGAAGGATGAATGATGAATGATGATTTAAAGCATTTTTATTCATCATTCATCATTCATCCTTCATCCTTAGAAAGATACCCTTGCGCCTTCGTAAAGCTGTTCCAGATTACTTGTCGCAACCATTTCATCGGCAGCAATGCCGTTTAAGATTTGAATCATTCCGCTTTCTTCCGTGCCGATCTGCACGGTGCGGAGTTTTGCCACGCCTTCGACAATCACGAAAATGCGCTGGCTCTGCGTCGCCTGATCGTTCAATACTGCTTCTTTCGGCACGAAAACGCCCAAACTTCCACCGTCGCGCGTTATCTTGACGGTCGCAAACATTCCCGTGCGCAGTGCGTTGTCGTTATTTTCAACCTGCGCTTCGACAATCGCCGAACGCGAATTCGGATCAATCGAAGGATTGACCGCCGTTACCACAGCACCGAAACTGCGGTCTTTGTAAGCGTCAACCTGAATCGCAACGCCGCGCCCGAGTCCGATATACGGAATATCGGACTCGGCAATCTGAATCTCGACTTTAATCGGATTTGTCCGCACGATCGTCGCAATCGGAGTGGCGGACGTTGCATATTCGCCGGGCGCAATCGGGCGTGCGCTGATGTAGCCTGAAAACGGTGCGCGGACAATCGTATCGGCAACCGCCTGTTCAGCCGTGCCGACCTGCGTTCGTGCAGCGACAACGTTTGCCTGCGCCCCTTTTATCGCCTCGTTATTCTGCCGCGCCGTATTGAGGGCGGATTCAAGCTGCTGTTTCCCGCTGTTGAGACGGGCAACGGCAGTATCGCGGGCGGTGCGGGCAGCATCACGAGCGGTGCGATATTGCTCGTAAGTAATCGTCGGCACATCGCCGGTTTCGACTAACTCCCGATAACGCTTTTCATTGACTTCAGCTTGACGAAGATTGACTTCCGCCTGACGAAGTTCGGCTTGCAGTTGTTCGATATTGGCACCGGCGGCGCGAACTTCGGGAATCGTCGAAGCCGTAAAAGTTCCGCCGGAAGAAAGTCCGAGACGCGCTTCGGCTTGACGAACCCCCGCCAGCGCCTGCGTCACGCCGGCTCTGGCTTGGGCAAGCTGCAAAAGCGCGTCTTTATCGTCAATTTTGGCAATCACCGCGCCCTGCGAAACAAATTGACCGACGTTGACCGAAACATTGACGACCTTTCCGGCGGTTTTCGGCGCGACACTCGAAGTTTCATCCGCGACCATACTTCCCGTTGCCTGAATAACCGACGGAATCTGCCGCGATTCGGCTTTCGCCTGCGTGACGGTTACAACCTGTTCTTGCGTTGTAACATTTACATTCACGTCGCGCGTTTTCGATTCCGAACTGCCGCACGCCGCGAACAAAGCCGGAATTATTAAGGTCAAGAGAAATAATCGGACAGCCTTGACGCGTCCGAAGTTTACAAAATTCATAATTATGATTACTCAATCCGAGAAAAGGGCTTTACAAATTTAATTTCCCAAATCCTCTTCGATAGAAATTAGACAAGCGGTTTGCCGAAACGGTTACAAATAACTTGCCGCATTAAAATATTAAAAAATCCGGAGCAGCCGCGCGAAAAAGCTGAAAATTCGATATTTCCCGATTAAATACACTCAAGTTAGACCTTACAACTTCCCGCAAAGGACTTTTGCAAAAAATTGTAAAGCGTAAAAATAAACAGTCTGTAACCATTTTACTGCTTTGCGTGTCTAATTTGTCGGGAACAAGTTAAGTTTTTTGAAAAAATGGCGTAACGCGCTTAGAATCGTTTATGGGGCAAATGCGCGAGAATATATTATTTTTGAATAGTTTGCCGAAACTTCAAGCAGGAAACGGTTTGGCGGACGATTACCAAAATTTAACCGATGCGGAACTGGCACGGGCTTCCGTGAAGGGCGACGAAGCGGCTTTCGCCGAGATTGTGCGCCGTTACAGCCCGCGCGTTTTCAGCTTTTCGTCGCGCTTTTTTCGCCGTTATGATTTGATCGAAGAAGCCGCGCAGGAAGTTTTCTTAAAAGCTTTTACGCAGCTCAAAAATTTTGAAGGACGCGGCTCGCTCGAAGGCTGGCTGACGCGCATTACGGTGACGACGTGCATCAATATTTTGCGCTCGACCAAGCCGCAAAATGAATTGATGGTTTCCGATTTGACCGCAGACGAAACCATCTGGCTCGAAAATAAACTGGCAAACGTTTCATCCGTCAATTACCAAAACGAAGAAGATAAATTAATCGCCGCCGATTTGGTGAACCGCGTTCTGGAAACTTTGCCGCCCGAAGATTCGTTGATTTTACAGTTGATTGACGGCGAAGGCGCGTCAATCAAGGAAGCCTCGGCGGCGACCGGCTGGAGCGAATCGAAGGTTAAAATTAAGGCTTTCAGAGCGCGGCGGCGAATGCGCGAAGCCGTGCAAAAACTTTTGAATGCGAAAGACGGAAAACTTTTGAAAACCGATAAAGCAGTAAAATGAAAGACAGACATATTTTAGATATTCTCGACCGGGCAAATTTTGCCGAGATCAAAGGCGACGAGTTGAAAACCGTGCAGGCGCACAACGCGATCTGTGCGGATTGCCGGCAGGCGTTTGAAGCGGCGCGGATTTCTTCCGTTTTATTAAGTGCGTCCGCCGAAGTTCCGGCAATCGAGCCGTCGGCGTTTTTCCAGTCGAAGGTTTTGAACGCCATTCAGCGCGAAAAACAGAACTTGCGAAAACCGATCGCTGCTTTTTGGCGTTGGTGGCAGGCATCTTACCCGCTGGTCTGCTCGATGCTGTTTATCGTTGCCACGCTCGCGGTTTTAACCGTTTTCGCGCCGAAATCGAATGCCGATCAGGCGGTTTCGACGTATAATCTCTACTCGACCGATTCGGTCATTCTCAATCAAAGACCGCCGCGCAGTTTAACGACCGAGCAGGCTTTGGAAGTAATTTATACCGAACGTCGAGACGCAGTAAAAAGATGATGAATATTGAAAGCAAAAGTAAATGGCAAATCCGTTTTGCGACGCTCGCGATTTTCGTTCTCGGCTTCGTCGCGGGCGCGTTTGCGCTTAATGCCTATCATTTATGGTTCGGCGCGGCAAAACCCGTGACCAAACAGGAAAGATACGAGGAAGCCTTTAAGAGTCTCGATCTGAACGACGCGCAGAAAACCGAAGTCCAACACATTTTCGGCGAAACCCGCGAAAACATTCAAAAGATGCGCCAGGAAACCGAACCGCGCCTGCAGGAAATCCGTCTGCAGAACGACGAAAAACTGCAAAAGGTTTTAACGCCCGAACAATGGCAGAAATTTCAACAGGAACGCGAAAAAATTCGTGAAGGCGAAAAACAACCGGCAATCACGCCGCGACCGTTGAATCTTCAATAAATCTTTATAAAGAAGCTGAAAAAAAGCAAGTTTTCGTGAACTTGTCTTTTTTGGCGACTTTCGCCGTTACACTAAAATCAATCGAACGATTTTTATTTTTTGTATTTATTAATCAATCCCGGCAAACCGTCCAGATTCTTATAACGGTATTTGTAGTAGCTTTCCAGATTTTGCCGAATCTGCTCAGTAAGCTGTTTGGCTTCCGGTTTGCCTTCGGTTAAGGCAACGATTCGCGCAAACATCTCGATTACCTGATCTATTTTTTCGTTAGCTTGTTTTAAGATTTCGTTTCGTGCCGCGCCGGGATCGGCAAGGGTATATTTAGTCGCCAAATCCTGATATTCTTCGTCAACGATAGTTGACAAGAGAACCCAACCGTTTACATTACCCGAATCGAGGTTGGTCGCCTTTTCAAAATTGGTGCGCGCTTTCGTTTTATCGCCCGCGTAAAAATCTATTATCCCGAGACTTTGATAAAGCTGCGGCAGCCATTTGGTCTGGTATTCTTTCCAACCGGCATCGTCAATATCTGCCGGTTTTTTATTGGCTTCAATCAGCACGATTGCCTGTTCCGCATAATTGCGCGACTGTCCGGCAAAATCTTTCGTGCCGGTGCGAAGTAAATTAGAGCCTTCAGTTGATAACTTCAAACGGATATTAACGTCTTCGGGATGCCGCGCCAGATATTTTTCGCCAGCGGCAAAAGCGTCTTTTGCGCGGTTGACCGCAACGTATGAATAGATCAAACCCGGCAAAATCAAGTCTGCCTCTGCCGGTTCGGTAAACATCGTCAAATACGTTTCGCCGTTTTGAACAATCTGCGCATCGTCTTTCACGAGCGTGATCTGACCCGCAAGATAATTGGCAGCCTGACCGCGCGCCGGACTTTTCGGAAATTTCTTTAAAAACTCATTGGTCGCCTTTATTTTATCGGCGAGCGTTTTGGCATCCTCAATTTTTTTTATCGCTTTCGCTTCATCCGCCGATACTTTGATTTGGACTTGTTTATCGTCCTGCGCCGATACCAAACCGGAAGTTCCCGACAAAATCCCGATTGTCAGCAACAATACTTTAAATAAATTTTTCAAATGCACTTTTTCTATTCCTTCCTTAATAAATTGAATCCCTCGAAAAATGAAGGTTTTTTTTACATTATCAAAATTAAAAGGGCAAAGCATAACGGCTTTGCCCTTTTAATTGAGTAAAAATCACGAAATTAATCCGTAATCAGATTGCCTTCCGCGTCGAGAAAGCGGATCGAGCTTCCCCAACCTTCGATTTCCTTAAGTTTCGGTTCAATCACTTTGCGGTCGCCGACAATCAAAATCGCCATTTTATCGGGCGTTAAATATTTGTTGGCAACCCGATTCACGTCGTTAACCGTGACGGCGTTGATTTTCGAGAGGTATTCGTTAAAATACGAATCCGGCAAATCGTAAACGACGAGGTTTGAAAGTTGAGCGGAAATTTGTCCGACCGTTTCAAAAGCTGCCGGAAAACGCCGAATTAAACCTTGCTTGTGGTATTCAAGCTCGACAGGCGTAACGGGAATCGCGCCGCGAATGCCGCTCAGTTCCTTCATAAATTCCTGCACGGATTCTTTCGTAACAGCCGTTTGCACATCAGCCGAAGCCTCGAACGGTCCCGCGCCGCGCCGCATACTCCAGCTCGTCCGCGCGCCGTAAGTGTAGCCTTTCTCTTCACGGAGATTCATATTGACACGCGCCGAAAATTGTCCGCCTAAGATAGAATTCATCACCTGAAGCGGGAAGAAATCGGGATTGTCGCGTGAAACACCGATTTGCCCGATGCTCAAAACCGACTGCGCCGCGCCCGGTTTGTCAACAATGTAAATTCCCGGTTTATCGAAGGTTGCCGTTTCGGGCGTTTCAATCTTCGGAACTTCCGCCGACTTCCAGTTTGCAAACGCGGTTTCGAGTTTCGGCAAGAGAGTTTTCGCTTCCGCGTCGCCGACGACGATCAAAGTCGCGTTGTTCGGACGGTAATAAGTCGCGTAAAAATTCTCGATTTCGGCTTTCGTCAAAGCCTTGATCGAACTTTCGTCGCCCGTCAAAGTTTTGCCGTAAGGATGATTTTTTCCGTAAAGCAAATTGCTGTAAGCGACATTGGCAATCGCGTTCGGATTGTCCCGGCGTTGGCGAAGCGCAACCAGACTGCGACCTTGCAAGGTTTTAAATTCGGTTTCGGGAAATACGGGATTCGTTACGACATCCGAATAAATTTCGAGTGCTTTGTCGAGATTTTTCGTCAAAGTCTGCATCGTTACATTTGCCGAATCCCAACCCGAGATTGAATTGACGTTCGCGCCGATTGATTGAAGCTGATTGGCAATTTCAACCGCCGAACGCGTTTTCGTTCCCGTATTTAAAAGGCTCGCCGTGAACGCAGCCAAACCGGCGCGGTCTTGCGGGTCAGCCGTGCCGCCCGAATTAAAGACCATATTCATCGAAACAATGGGCAATTCCGCCTGACGAACAATCCAGACGTTCATTCCGTTGGAAAGCTTTTGTTTATCAATCGAAGGCAGTGCGAACGACGGATTCGGTCCCGGCTTCGGCAGATTCGCCGAATAATCTTTCTTTTCGGTTTCTTTTTTGTCGGCGACCGAAGTCGGCGTGTTTGCCGGATTATCCGTCTGCGCTGCGGGTCGGTCGCCCTTGCGCGGAACAAAGCTCATAACCAGACGATTGCCGTTCAGATAGGTGTTCGCCACGCGCTGAATATCGGCGGGCGTAACCTTGCGGTAACGGTCTAAATCCGACTGAAATCCGTCGGGTTTGCCCGTGAACGTCGCGTAGCTGTTCATCCGGTCGGCTTTACCGAGAACGGTTTGAATTCCGAAAATCGTCTGCGATTCGATGACGTTCAAAGCGCGTGTCATTTCTTCAGCCGTCGGCGGTTCTTTTTTGAGGCGTTCGATTTCCGCGTTGATTTCCTTTTCGATTTCTTCCAGAGATTTCTGCGGGCGAGCCGTCGAAATTACCTGAAACTGTCCGGCGATCTCGCGCGAAAAATGCGTCGCTCCGGCATCCTGCGAAAGTTGTTTGCCGTAAATGAGATTCGATTGCAGACGCGAACCGCGACCCGACGAAAGCACGAACTGCAGCATATCGAGCGCGGCTTCGTCCGGATGATTGGCAGCGACCGTATGCCAGACCATATAAAGACGCGGCAATTGCACCGAATCTTCATAAGATTTGCGCATTTCGCCGTCAATTTTCGGTGCGGGCGGATTCGGACGCGTGATCGCCGCGCCGGTCGGAATCGTGCCGAAATATTTTTCGACCAATTTTTTCGCCTGTTTCGGATCGAAATCGCCCGCAATCACGAGCGAAGTGTTATTCGGCACATAATATTGACGGAAAAACGATTTTACGTCGTCCATCGAAGCGTTCGACAAATCAGTCAGCGAACCGATGGTCATCCAGCTATACGGATGATCTTTCGGATAGATCAGCTCGGAAATTTTCTCGAAAGCCGTTCCGTAAGGCTGATTGTCGTAACGCTGGCGGCGTTCGTTTTTGACGACATCGCGCTGATTGTCAAGCTTTTCCTGCGTCATCGCGTCGAGCAAACCGCCTAAACGGTCGGCTTCCATAAACAGCGCGAGTTCAAGAAAATTTGACGGCACGAGCTGAAAATAATTCGTGCGGTCGGCGTTGGTCGTACCGTTAATGCTCGCGCCGGCTTCCTGTAAAGGCTTGAAATAATCGTCGTTATAATTTTTCGAGCCTTGAAACATCATATGTTCAAATAGATGCGCAAAGCCGGTGCGTCCGACGACTTCGTTTTTTGAGCCGACGTGATACCAGAGGTTGACGGCGACCACCGGCGTTGATTTATCCTGGTGCATAATCACGCGAAGCCCGTTTTTCAGGCGAAACTCCTGATATTTTAACTTCGGCAGTTTATCGTTTTTTTGTGCTGAAACAATTGTTGTCATAAATGAAACAAGAACAAACAGCGCAATAAAAAATTTCATTGATTTCATTGCAAACTCCTTTTAATTTTTTCTTAAAGATATAAATAAATTCGGCAATTCGGCTGATTTTATATGCCTTATTCGCCTTTTTGATTAATGATTTGATAGACGCAAAAAGCCTGTTTTAGGTTACAAATTTTGCTTTATTGTTCAAATTCAGCCGTGAAATGCGAACGCATCTCACGGCTGAATCCGCAACTCTGAATGGGTTTTAAACCGGAACTTTCGCCACCGCCATCACTTTTTCGAGCGGTGAAACAACCACGCCGCCGGGTTTTTCAGCCGTTACGGCAAACATTTTCGGTTTCTGCACTTTTATTTTCGCGTTAATCGGAATAACGATTTCGCCCGCTTCGTTAGCGTCGAAAATGCCGCCGTCAACCGGATGTTTCTGGTTTTCGTCAAAAATCCAAAGCTGATAAGTTTCCTTAGTTTTATCGTTGACGGGCAGATTGCGGAAACGCACGAAACCCTTTTGCGCGGAATTACTCCAAACGACATCGCCCTGCACGTTTCTCGGAGTTTTCGGGTCAAAATCGCCCCAGGTTGTCTGCAAAATGTCTTGTGTCGAAGCCAGAAGCTGTTCGCGTTCCTGCGCCGGAGTCAATTCGAGTTTCGGCGTTGCGGTCGGTGTCGGAGTGGTTTTTACAATATCAGTCGGACTAACGCGCGTCGTGTAGAGATTGACCGCCAGGACTACGCAAGCCGCCGCCGCAACCGCCCAACCGAGCCAATTCCAGATGGATTTTCGGGGTTCGAAAGCAAAAGTTTTTTGGAATTCTTCTTTTTCGGCTGGCGGTTCGGCAGAAACGGAAACCGCTTTTTTATTGGACGCGAAATACTGTTCCGCGTCCGATGCGATTTTTGACCGCAGATGCGCCGGAAGAGCTTCGCTTGTGTCCAAATTCAACATACCGATTGATGCCGCCGCGAGTTCAAAAGAATCGTCGTTCAGTTCCGGAAAATCCTTCTCCAATTGAGCGAGTTCCGATAATTCCACGTCGGTCAATCCGAATATCGCTTTGTCCGAAAGGAGTTCCAGCATTTTTTCTTTTTGTTGTTCGCTCATGCTGT
>JALHNX010000056.1 GCA_022843305.1 Pyrinomonadaceae bacterium
GCGGATGATTCGCCATCGAAACCTCGATCTTGGTCGCCGTGCCGCTGATATTTCCGGGCAAACTGTAACTCGCGTTTTCGGTGAGAGAATTTGTGATGATCGTTTCTTGCGCGACACCGCTTGTGTTTTGATTGAAATTCTCCGTCCAGCTGCGCGTTTCCGTAAAGCGCGGACAATCCGTTTGAGCGGTTGAAGGATTGTCGAGATTGGTTTTGACATAGTTCAAAAGATGCTCGTCCGCCGCGTAATTGTTGACCTTTTTGACTTGCGCGTAGCCGTTGTATTCAAATGTCGTGTAACTTCCGCTCGGAAAGATAATCTTTTGCAGAACCTTCAAAACCGTCTCATTGGCGGGTCCGACAATGTTCAATCCGCTTGCGAAATTCGTATTGACGGTGGTGGTTGAATAAGTAAAACTCGCCCAGGTGTAAGTTACGTTCGAGCCGGTGCCGTTGTTGTCTTTCCAAGTCTGCGTGATCGAAGTCGGGTAAAGCTCCGCGTCGTAATTGACCGTGATGACTCTGCCGAGCGTGTCGGTAACGGTTCGCAAAAGTCCTTGTTCGTCGTGATTGATGGTAATGAAATTGCCGTTGCGGTCTTTGATCTCCGCACAGCGAAACGCGCCCGCCTTCCACAGATACGTCATTTTGCTGCCATTCGTCCCCGAAAGCGTGATCGAGATGTCTTCGACCGGATCGTTCGGATTGCCCGCGCCGTTGGTCTTCAGTTGCGTATAACTCGAATCCGCCGTTTCGTAAGTGTCGCTGGCGCCGATTTGTCGAAACTCGACTCGTGCGCCCGACGGCGTAACCAACAGATAATTGAATCTTTCCGCGTCTTTGTTCCAATAAACCGGTTCGATTGTCGGAAATCCGAAACGGAATCCGGGGCTGACGTTTGATGTGTCGGCATCGAAATAAATCGCGTTCGATTCAAGCTCTTTCGTCCAGACGAGCGAGTTGTAGGAAATCCCGAAACCCGCGTTCATTCCGGCTCTGCCCGAAAGTCCGACCAGCGAAGTTCCCCAACTGAAATTTCTGGAATAAAGGTCGGTTCCGCCCGTCGAATTCTTTGGCAACAGACGCGCTTTAGCCAAATCGTATCCGGCAACCGCGCCGCCGATTTGTTTTAAATAAGCCGAAGAAATTGCCGTATCGCCCGTTTGACCCAAAGTTTGATAATCATAATTTGAGTTGGAACTTTTGATCAGATGCCAGACACCCGTTGTCGGTCGCCAAATTGCCAAATCGTCTTTCCCGTCGCCGTCGTAATCCGCCGCCACCGGCTGGTCGCCGTAATTGCCCCAAACTTGCGTAAAATACTGCGTGTTATTCGTCGAACTCTTTGAAACATACCAAGTTCCCGAAGAGCCGCGATAAATGGCAAAATCAGCCTTGCCGTCGCCGTCAAAATCCGCCGGCACGGGAATATCCGAAGCGACACCCCAATGAAATGAAAAATAACCCGCCGAACTTCCCTGAACGTGCCAATCACCGGTCGAAGGACGAAAAACGGCAAGATCGGTTTTGGAATCGCCGTCGAAATTTCCCGCTACCGGAATATCGCCCGAACTGCCGAAGGCGGTTGAAATCGTATTCGCGTTACTGCTCTGCAAAATCCACCACGTATCGGTCGAGGGACGAAACACGGCGCAATCTGCCAAACCGTCGCCGTCGTAATCACCGACCACCGGCTGATCGCCCGCAGCGCCGAATGAAACCGTAATCGTCTGATTGTCGGAACTCCGCTTGATCGTCCAACTTCCGCCGCTGAACACCGCTACATCGGTTTTGCTGTCGCCGTCAAAATCACCCGGCACGATGATCGAAGAAGATGAGCCGATGGTTGTAGTTGTATAATTTCCCGAAGAAGAGTTCTTAATTTTCCATTCCGCCGCCGAAGACTTCCAACGCGCCAAATCAGCCTTGCCGTCGCCGTCAAAATCAAACCGCACACTCCCCGAAGGAAGTGGCGGCAAAGCCGTGTTATTTTCAGAATTTAAGTTTTCAGCCGTTAGACTCGCCGCCGGAGTAAGCTGATTTTCGGCTTGTTCCAGTCCGGCAGGAACTTTCGGTTTATCAAAAAGCGTTTTTTTTGTCTTGTCGGAAAAAGACAATAAACTGCCAAAGACGGAAGCTATTGAGCGGCTTAAAGAGTTGACGGCGGAAACGATAAAGATTTGAGGCGGCGGTAAAATCGGCGCAGATGCTCGAACCGGTAACTCTGAGCGCGGTTGCCCCAGAGCTTGAACTCGATAAATAGGATTAAACAAAAACACAGGCACCAGTAAAGCAATCATCAAAACCACCGCTGTCGCACGAATTGCTGTTTTTTGTCCTGATTGCGTAAAAAGAAACCCGGCTATCAAAGCAACCGCATCTTTAGACTCGGTTTTTATCATTTCATCTCCCAAACGTCAGACGCGGCAAGCGTCTTAGCTTGATTTACGGGAACGAAATGACTAGGATAAATTTGCTTGGGTTATCACCGGAACATTTCGTTCCAAAGATAAGTCGAACCGTCTGACTGATGAGTGCTAATCATTAGTCAGACGTTTTTTTTCGGCTTATCAATGAATTTGTCTTCATAATTTGTTAAACAATCTTTTTATTTCAATTAACAAAAAAGGCTTGCTGTTTAAATTCGCAACAGCAAGCCTTTTTTGTTAATTTCTATAATCTGATTTGCGCCGGTTGTGAACTTAATAATCTATCGCATAAAACTATTGTCAGAAACTCCGTGGAAATTTCTTTATAAATAGATAGATTATGGAAGCTCTTTGACATACGGTATTTGTTAAAAGCTACGCTTTCATTAGCGTGAACGCACCGCTAAAAATAAATGACTCTCTATGCAATGAAGTTAATTTCCAACTCCACCGGCTCAAAAAAACTTCAAAACTTTTGACAACTTAAAGTTTAAAGTCCGTCTTTCTCTGTAATATTCCTTGTTAGTCTATTCCCCTTTAAGATTATTGTCAAACATTTTCCTTTATTGCCGGCTAAAGCAAAATAACATAAAAAATAAATAAGCGTCAATTTTTTTTTAATATAATTATCAGACAATTATTTAACTGTTTTCTGTTAGAAGAGGCTTGAAGCCGATATTTAATTGCGCCCCCGCATTTAAATATCGTTTCTTGAAAATCGCCTGAATGCTTTTGATTAGACGCTGTCACGAAGGATTTGTTCCTGATATTGCGGTTATTTTATAATTTCGCAAAGCCCGAGTAATTTCTTCCGGCTTACGACCGCCAGAAACGTGAAAAAAGAGCGATTAAAAAAAGCGTCACGGAAGTTGCCGCCGAAAGCAGGCAGAACTGGCAGTATTCGAGAATAACAAAGGCTTGCAGGTAAATCAGCCAGAGCGAAAAGCCCGCCATCAAAGCCGTCTGAATGCCGAAAAGTTTCCACATCAGGCGATTGCCGAACGCCGCTAAGATTGCCAGACTGAAGGCGATAAAATAAGCCGCCGCGCCGAACGCCGCCAATGGAATTCCGCCGATTTCCGCGTAAGAACTTGTCAAAACCGCTTCGCAACCGCCCGTCACGCTGCACGGAACTTTCTCGCCCGTGTAATGCTGAATCGTCAGATAGATCGCGTCGCCCAACCCGACGAGCGCGACGAGCGCCGCCGCCAAAGGCAGTTTGGCGATCTTATTTTCGGATTCTTCCGGTAAAAATTCCGCGTCGCTCATTTATTTTTTCTATTTGTTCGCCGCCGTATTGGTCGGCGCAGTCGGATTTGTCTGGCTTTGCTGACTGCTCGCCTTTCGCAGCTCGGCATCAATCACCTGACGCATCACGTCAACCGTCATCTGCTCGAACGGAACCGATTGCCCGTTAATGAAGATCGTCGGTGTCGAACTGATATTCAAAGCCCGTCCGCGCTGCATATCGGCATCAACCCGTGATTTGGTGTTCAAACCCGCCATATCGGTTTTGAATTTCTCAACATCGAGACCGATTTTGGCGGCGTATTCTTCCCAAATCCGTCGGTAATCGGGATTATTTGTCCACGTTCCCTGATTCGTGAAAAGCAGATTCTGCATATCCCAAAATCTTCCCTGAAGTCTTGCCGCTTCCGTCGCGACCGCCGCATTGTAAGCCTTGTCGTGCGCCGCAATCGAAAGCGGAAAATGGCGGAAAACGAATTTGATGCGGCTGCCGTAGATCGAGGTCAGTTCCTTCATCCGCGGATGCACCGAAGCGCACGCGCCGCATTGAAAATCGGCGAATTCTTCGACCGTCACGGTCGCATTCGGCGAACCGAGCAGATTCGGCGGTTGCGCGCCTAAGACATTTGTCGTCACAGGCGTTTTTGCCGTGTTGGTCGTGGTTGCGCGGTTGGCAACTCCGGTTTTGCTCGTGTTTGAGTTTCGGTTGAAAAGCCACCACGCGCCGCCGAGCGCGACAATCAAGACCGCGCCGATAATTATTAAGGGAAGAGCACTGTTATTATTTTTTCCTTTACTCATTTTTATTTAGTGGATAGTGGATAGTGGATAGTGAATAGTGAATAGATTTAACTTTCCACTATCCACTATCCACTTTCCACTATTTGACTACTTTCAGCCGGTTTTTACTCACCCGGCGTTCTTCTAAACTTTCAGCAGTTTCTTTTGCTTTCTGATAAATTCCGTCCGCGTCCAAACCGTATTTTGCAAGCAGCAGTTTCGCGTCGCCGTGCGTAATAATTCTGTCGGGAACGCCCATTCGGATGACTTTGACTTTATCGAGCAAACCTTTTTCTTCTAAAAGTTCCATCACCGCCGAACCGAAACCGCCCGCGAGATAAGCTTCTTCGACCGTAATAATTACGCGATTGTCGTGCGCAAGGTTTAAAATCAACTCTGTATCGAGCGGTTTGACGAAACGGGCATTAACAACCGTGGCTTCGATTCCGTCTTTCGACAGATACTCAGCCGCCTGCACCGCCGGATAAACCATCGAACCGTAAGCCAAAATCGCAATCTCGCCGTCGCCGTCGCGCAAAATCTCGCCTTTGCCGATTTCCAGCTTTTTCGGTTTTTCCGAAATATCCGCGCCGAAACCATTGCCGCGCGGGTAGCGAATCGCCGCCGCGCCCGCGTGTTCGATGCAGGTCAGCATCATATCGCGCAGTTCGGCTTCATCTTTCGGAGCGCATAAAACGATGTTCGGATAACCGCGAAGATATGCGATGTCGAGCAATCCGTGATGCGTCGGACCGTCCGCACCGACGATTCCGGCGCGATCCATCGCCAGCGTCACGTTCAAATCCTGCAAACAAACGTCGTGAATCACCTGATCGAAAGCGCGTTGCAGAAACGTCGAATAGATCGCCGCGACGGGTTTCAGACCTTCGCAAGCCATTCCCGCGCAAAACGTAATCGCGTGCTGTTCGGCGATGCCGACATCAAAAGCGCGTTCGGGAAATTTGTTCAAAACGTGATCAATGCCCGTTCCGTCGGGCATCGCGGCGGTCAAAGCGACGATTGCTTGATCGGTTTCCATCAATTCGCACATCGTTTTGCCGAAAACTTCCGTATAAGTCGGCGGCGCAACCTTTGAAGATTTATACGGCAAGCCGGTTTTCGGATCGAAAGGTCCGGTCGCGTGATAGGCGTAATAATTTTTTTCAGGATTTGGAAAACCTTTGCCCTTCGTTGTCAAAGCGTGAACGATGACGGGACTGTCTTCGACCTTTTTGGCTTCTTCCAAAGCCTTAACGAGCATCGGAACATTATGACCGTCAACGTAGCCGATGTATTTGAAACCGAGTTCGTTAACAAGCGCACCCGGCAGAACCGCCGCCGCAATCGCGTCTTTGAAACTTTTGGCGGCGCGGCGCAAACTGTGTCCGAAACCCGGAACGCTTTCGAGCGTATCGCCGATTTCTTCCTTCAAATGCTGGTAGCTTTGCGCACCCTTGATGCGGTTTAAATATCGCGCCAATCCGCCGACCGCCGGCGCGATAGACATTTCGTTGTCATTTAAAAGAACGATCAGACGCGATTTCAGATGTCCGGCTTGGTTAATCGCTTCCATCGCCATTCCGCCCGCCAAAGATGAATCGCCGATCAACGCGCAGACGTGAAAATCCTCGCCTTTTTTATCACGCGCGACCGCCATTCCGAGCGCGGCTGAAAGCGATGTCGAAGCGTGTCCCGCGCCGAACGTGTCGTATTCCGATTCGTCACGGCGCAAAAAGCCCGAAAGTCCGTCGTATTGTTTGATCGTGTGCAGTTCGTCGCGCCTGCCGGTTAAAATCTTGTGCGCGTAAGCCTGATGCCCGACATCCCAGACAAGCCGGTCGTCCGGCGTGTCAAAAACGTAGTGCATTGCGACCGCCAGCTCGACCGCGCCGAGACTTGCGCCCGTGTGTCCGCCAACCCGCGAACAGGTGTCAATGATAAACTGGCGCACTTCGTCGGCGACTTCCTGCAAATCTTCAACCCTTAACTGCCGCAAATCCGCAGGTGAATTTATTTCTGATAAAAATCTCATTTGTTTTATTGTTGGATTCCTTACCCAAATTTCGCATTTTACAGTGATAGCAAGCAAAAGTTAAATGCTAAGGTTGGTTTTTGGTTTTTGGTCTTTGGTTTTTGGTTGTGTTTTTTGGTTTCGCCGCTCGATTATTTGAACCGGCTTTGAATTTGAATTTTCTCCCAAAGACCGAAAACCAAAGACCAAAATCCGATTTTTCTTTACAATTCTTTACGATAAAAACTTAAAAACATTCGACTAAAGCGGTATCATAAGCGTCAAATATTGTGAAAAGCGAAAGCTTAATTCCAAATAAATTTAAAAGAGGTACAAAATGTCACTTAAAAATAAATTCTTTTCGGCTCTTACAATGTCGGTTGCACTGGTTGCGTTTTCAACATTCGCAGCGGCGCAGGAAACGACCACAACCGATTCGGACAACACCCAAAAACGCGAATGGCGCAAAGGCAAACGCGACGGAATGGGTAAAGGATTTCGCGGCGGCGGTGGCGGAATGATGATGCGCGGTTTCCGTGATTTGAATCTGACCGACGCGCAAAAAACGCAGATCCGCACAATTATGGAAGCCAATCGTCCCGACCAGGGAACGATGGAAGAAATGAAAGCCATCCGTCAAGCCAAACGCGACGGTTCGATCACCGCCGAACAAACAGAAAGACTCAAAACTCTCCGCCAGCAATCGAGAGATAAAGGGCAGGTCGTTCAGGCACAAATCCTGGCGGTTTTAACACCCGAACAGCGTCAGCAGCTCGAAGCAAAGAAAGCCGAAATGAAGCAGAAACGGGAAGAACGCAAACTGCTTCGTCAGCAAAAACGTCAGACGACGCAGCCGGAAAATGAGGTCAACTAATACCAAATCGCGTTAAAAAATGAGGTTCAATTTTAGCCGAAAGCTCTTAGCTGACAGCTTTTAGCTAAGATTTTGAAACTCTTTTTATTCAGCTACCTGGTATAATCTTCATTTTCACTTTTCTAAAGAAACAAAAGGCTCGGGATCAAAATCCCGAGCCTTTTTACTTTTCAACAAACGACCGAAAAATCAGCCGATAAACATTTCGTCGTCCAGATAAACGCGGTCAATCTGTTTCGGCGCGGGCGCGAACAGAACTTCCAAGCCTTTGCGCACGCCCGCCATGATCGCCGCGATCTCGCGCGCCGGTTCGACGACCTTCGTTTGAATGAACTGGGTCGTCGTAATGACCTGATCGTTTGTCCGTTCGATCGTGTTGCTGACAAGTTCGACCTTATCCCTGGCGACCAAAGCCGTCTGACCGACCAGAAGTTTCAGTTCGGCAACTTCTTCGCGCACCAAACCAGCTGATTCGGCAAAATATTTCGTCGCGGTCGAGAGATTTTCCGAAATCTCGTTAAACTGCGCCGAGATCAGCTTGCCCTGTTCGCCGACGGCGTTGACTTTGATCATTAACGGCTCGATCTGGTTAAGAATCGGGTCAACCTTTTCTTCGACGCGCTTGACCGTTCCGACAACACGCCGGACGATAAGCGCAATCGCAATCATCGCAATCGCCATCACGATAAAACATATCGCAATGACGATTGACGCAATCATCATCCAAAATTCCGGCTTGCTTGCATCCATAAATTATTAACCTTCTTTTTCAACCGGATACGTCGGACGACCTTCGGTAATCGCCTTCGATTCGGTTTTGCGTTTTTCTTCCGTATAGGCTTCTTTTCCGGCTTCAATCGCGGCGGTAAAAGGATTTGCCGACTGTGCGACCGCGCCTTTCGCTTTTTCGGTCAATTCGCCGGCTTTATCTTTCAGTTCACCGACTTTTTCCTGCGCGGTGTGATAATATTCGCCCGCTTTTTCACGCGTAACTTCGTAATATTCACCGGCTTTTTCCTGCAGTTGTGCTGCCGTTTCCTTGCTTTTTTCGATTCCCTTGCGGGTCACGTCGGCAATGTCGCCGCGCAGTTCTTCGCCCGATTTCGGGGCAAAAAGCAATGCCAGAATCGCGCCGATTCCGCCGCCGATAATCAAATATGTTAATTTCGTGGTCGCACTGGTTTCTTCTCTATCGTATTCGTTTCCCATAAAATCACCTCCGATAATTTTCGTTGAAATGTATCAAAATAAAACGTTTGATTCGATAACTGAAATATAGCAAAATTTACGCCATAAAACCAATAAAAAATTTTAATCGTTAGATTTGCGATTTTACCATCCGCGGAATTCCCTGTAAATCGGGCAAAATTTCCAGCGATTGCCAGATTTTCGGGCTGAATAATTTCTTCACGTCAGATGCCTGCCCGAAACCGATCTCCATCAGCAAAAAGCCTTCCGGCTTTAAAAATCGCGGCGCGTCACGGATGATTTTTTCGATGATCGAAAGCCCGTCGCCGCCGTCCGTCAAAGCGTTAAAAGGCTCGAAATCACGCACTTCCGCTTGTAAATTTTCAATATCCCGACGCGGTATATACGGCGGATTCGAAACGATCAGATCGAATTTTTCTTCGCTCAAAGAATCGAAAACATCCGAAATTTTCAATTCAAACCTTTCTAAAACACGATGATTTTCCGCATTCAGTTTCGCAACTTTCAAAGCCTCTTCCGAAACGTCCAGACCGATCGCCGAAGCCGTTCTGACATTGTGCAGAATCGCCACCGAAAGACAGCCCGAACCGACACCGATCTCGCAGAACCGCGCGATTTTTCGCGTTTTCAAAATCTCGATTGCGTTTTCGACGATCATCTCCGTTTCAGGACGCGGAATCAAAACGTCGGGCGTAACCGTAAAATCCAAACCGTAAAATTCCTGTCTGCCCGTGATGTATTGCAGCGGTTCACGGTGCGCGCGGCGCTGCAAAACAGTCTTAAAATTTGCTTCTTCTTCGTCCGAAAGCGCGTAATCGCTGTGCGTGATGAGAAAAGTCCGGTCTTTTTGCAAAGTGAAAGCAAGCAAAGAATTCGCCTCGCGGCGCGGTTCGGCAACGCCGCTTTTTTGAAGAAGTTCTGTCGCCTTCTGAAGCGTTTCGGCAATATTCGGCATTACGGTTTAACCAATCAATCACTATAGCGAGCGATGACGAGTCTGTTTCTCAATTCAAAATTTTCAGTAGGCAAACGCGTTCGCTACGGCTCACTATACTGATTAATTCGGCATTACGGTTTAATCGCTCTGGTCGCAATAAATGTCGGCGCGTATTTATTTAAAAGCCGCGCTTCATCCGTCCACCAATCTTCGTAAAAGCCGGCGATCAGAAAACCCGCCGCGATCTGCCCGCCGATCTGCGCGTCTAAAGAATGGCTAAACTCGAACGGTTCGTTTTTTTCCAGTTTTTCCCGTTTTTCGCTTTCGGTCAGATCCTTTTCATCCGAAAAAGGCAGTTTATAACGAAATTTCAAGATGCCTTCTTTTTCTTCGGTTTCCAGATCGAAAATATAAATAAACGGATTATTAAAACCCGTCAGAAGAGCGCCGCCGCGCCGTAGAACGCGAAAACATTCGCGCCAAACGGAGGCAACATCAGCCATAAAACAGCTCGAACAGGCATTAAAGATCAAGTCGAAACTTTCGTCGGCAAAGCGCGACAAATCCGCCGCGTCGCCTTTTTCCGTCCTGATTTCCAGATTATCTCTTTCGGCGACGAAACGGTCTTTTTCAAGCTGTTTCACCGATGCGTCAAACGACGTGACATTCGCGCCCGCCGCCGCCAGGATCGGCGCTTGCTGACCGCCGCCCGATGCCAGACAGAGAACGTCTTTGCCTTTGGTTTCACCGAACCATTCGCGCGGAACCGGTTTGATCGGCGTTAAAATAACTTCCCAATCACCATTTCGCGCCCGCTCGATTTCTTCCCGACTGACGGGAATGCTCCATTCGATCTCGTTCTCGGAATATTTATCCCAAGCCGCGCTGTTATGCTCAAAAATATTCATAAATTTCTAAAAATCAACACACTTTTACAGAAAATTTTATATTTGCTCTTTTTCGATTTTAGTTTCAATCAAACGCGCCAGCGCGAAAGCCGTCCACGCGTTCGACCAGCGGATAAACGAAGTTTTGATAAGTTTTTCCTTTCGCTTTTGATAATAAAAAAAGCCTTTTTCGTCGCGCATATTTTCGATTGTCCAACGCGCAACTTTTTCCGCCAAAGGCAAACAGCGCACGTCAAATTCGTTCAATTCCGCAAGCGCGGCAATCGCCGCCGATGCCGAATGAATATCAACCGGAAACGTTTCGCGGTCGTAATATTTCGGCGTTCCGTCAGCCGGAAAAAAGTTTTCGAGCCAGTAATTTAAGCCCTTTTCGATAGTTTCGCCGCATCGAAAATCGGGAATCGTTTTTTGCAGACGAAAAAGCGACAGCAAAACATAAGCCGTGTGAAAATTATCAACCCACGCGTGTTTCGATTTTGCGCCGTAAAGCCACGAGCCGTTTTCATTTTGTCTTTTGATAACAAAATTCGCCGTCTTTTCAGCTAAATTCAAATAATTTTCGTCCGCCAAAATCGCGCCCGTTTTTGCCAGAACTTCGCCCGCCAACAGCGACGCGTTGAAAATCACGTTTTTATCAAGCGGCGTGTAGCTGAAACAAATTTCGTCGTCCGACTCGCCGATGCGATTTAAATCTTCCGTGATAAACGCGCAAATTTCCTGTGCGGTTTCAAGATAATTTTCATCGCCGAAAAGTTCAAAGCCTTCTAAGAAAGATTGCGCCGCAAAAGCCGTCGGCACGATGGTCGGCGTTCCTTCGGGCGCGAAAAAGGCGCGTGATTGCCAGTCGAAATTATATCCGAAGGCGGTCTTTGGTCTTTGGTCTTTGGTCTTTGGAAGCTCGATTTTTAGCCGAGAAAGTTTTTCGAGAAAAATTTTGGCGTTGGCGGCGTGTTGGGATTTATAGGTCGCCCGAAATCTTGAAAGTTCGGCTAATGCGAAAAGCGCGATTCCTTTTGCATTGACACCTTTTTCAATCTTTAATGCCGGACGTAAGTTTCGTGCCGAACGCTTGACCATTTGCAGCCACGCGAGCCGCGCCGTTCGAAAATATTTGAGCGGCGACGCTTGGAAAATACGGCTGTTCAGACCGTCAAACGGGTCGTAGCCCGCAAAATTCTCGGCTTCGCAATAGGCAAAAAGCTCGTCGTAAACATTTATCATTGAATATTTATCGTTGACCATCGGCTTCGATAAATGATGAATGATAAATGATAAATGTTCAATGAACTAAAGGCGCGGAAGCGTGAAACTGAAGCGCGAACCTTGTCCGACTTCCGATTCGACCGTCACGTTTCCGCCGTGCTGCTCGATGATTTCTTTGACGAGCGGAAGCCCTAGTCCGGTTGATTCTTCTTCCTTGTCCTGCCCGTCGCGGGCGACGCGATAGAATTTCTGCCAGATTTTTTCCTGCTCGTCCGCCGGAATTCCGTAGCCGCGGTCTTCGACCACAACGCGCAGAAAATCGCTTTCCAAAACGGTCGAAATCATCACCGAAGTTCTTTCGGGGCTGTATTTAATCGCGTTGTCAACCAGATTTGAAACCGCGCGGCGAATCAAGCCTTTGTCGGCGGCAATCGGCGGCAGGGTTTCGTTGGGTTGCTCGACCAGCCGGATGCGTTTACGTTTGGCGGTTTCCTGCAATTCGTCAACGACTTCGCGGACAACCGTATCGAGTTTGACGGCGACTTTTGAAAATTCCTTTTTGTCGGATTGTTCGAGATTTGAAACCGAAAGAAACGTCGAAATCATTTTTGAAAGCCGCTGTGATTCGTTGGAAATAATCATCAAAAATTCGCGCTGTTCCTCGGAAATCTTGTCGTCCATCAGAAGCAGTTCGGAAAAACCTTTGATGCTCGTGATCGGCGTGCGAAGCTCGTGCGACATCAGGCTTGTCATATCCGAACGCAGTTTTTCGTTTTCTTTAATGGCGGAAATATCGCGCAGGGTGATCAGAAAACACGCGGGTTTCATCGCGACGTTGGTTTCATGAATCGAAACGTCGTCCGACGGAACTTTAACGAGCGAAATCTGCAAATCGAGCGTTTGATTTTTTTCCTGAAAATACAATTCGTTTTGATAGGTATCGCCGGTTTGCAGAACGCGCCGGATTGCTAAATGCGGTTCGCTGAAAATGTCGGTTTTAAAGTTTTCGAGCAGTCCGAAAAGGTCGAGTTCGTAAATCTGCTCGGAATTCAGTTCCGCCAGGTGCCGCATCTGACGGTTAAGATAAGCAAGCGTTCCGTCAAGATAAGCAATCGCGTGCGCTTCTTTCAAATACGAACTCGCCACCGCGCTGAACGATTGTTCCTTCATCAGACTTTTTATCAAACTTGTCGTGCCGACGCGGTTTTCGGTCGAATTTGTCGAAAGAAAACTCCACCAGAATTTGTTCGGCAAATCTTTGCCGCGCAGTTCGCGGCGTTGAAAGTTTCGCGCCAATTGCCCGCAGAAAGATTCCAGCACGTATTGATCGGCGCGTTCAAAATCGCGGTAAACCTTGACAAAAAGAACGCCGACGGCAACGCCTTCGTAAATCAGCGGAAGCGCGACTTGCGCGGATTTAGTTTTGCTTTCCCCGGTTTCAATAACCGTCGCCCGCGATTTCAAAGCGCGTTCGCAGAGCGCGATGCTTTCGCGCCAGGCAGATTGCCGCGCCATCGCCGAATCGTCCGAATGTTCGCCGCGAGCGCGTCCGACCGGATTTAAAGTGCCGTTTTCATGAAGCCGGAAGACAATCGCTTCGGACAAAGGAAAAACCGTTTCGAGGAGGCGCAATCCGCTTTCGATTCGCAAATCGGCGGATTTTCCTTCGAGAATATGTCCGGCTGAAGCGAGTTCGACCAATTTTTCCGTCAGCTCCGAATCAATCAGCCAGAGTTTTTTCAAATGAACGAAGAAAACCGGCAGCAAGATGACGGAAGCTGTCCGCAGAAAGAACAAGTTGACCGAAAAATAAGTCGCCGCGATGAAAGATAAAACAGCCCAGACGGCGACAAACGGAACGGCGAATTTGAAAATTCTTTTGACGCTGAATTTTTCGCTCAAATAGCCGATTGCCAACGCGACGGAAATCATCATCAAAGCACTCCACCAATTGAGCGACATTTTTTCGACCGTCAGATAATTGCTCAGATAAACACTGAGTTTGAAAACGAATTCCCACGCAAAAACAGCCAGCAGCGCGGCAATCAGCGATAACAGCAGGGAAACAAAAACAGTTTTGCTTCTGACAATTTCCATAAAATACGAATGAAATTTAAGAAATCGGATTCGGCGGGAATTTATGAAGTTTTCTTCAAGCGCGGCAAACCGTCGTTCACCAATCGTAATTATGCACTAAAAACCGCGCTGAATACAAGCATTTATCAAAAAATCACCTCTTAAAAAACATTTTCCCGTTTTTTACTTTTTACTTTTTACTTTTTACCTCATTAGGCTTTTGCCCTTTTCGCGGAAAAACTTCATAATAAAAAATTGTTCTAAGGCGATGAAATTTCTTTCAGATATAAGGCTTTTGCTGATTGGTTTGTGGCTTGGCGCGGCTGTTTTTTTCAGTTTTGCGGTTGCTCCGGGCGCGTTTGCCGTTCTGCCTTCACGCGAAGCCGCCGGTGCGCTTGTGTCGCGCAGTTTGATGATCGTCAATCTCAGCGGTTTGGTCATCGGCGCAATTTTGCTGGCGAGTTCTTTTGTCAAAACAGCCGCCGCAAACTTGTTTTTGCTCTGGGCGGAAAGAATTTCGCTGGTTATTCTGCCGACGGCTTGCGCAATCGGGCTTTTTATCGGCACATTCTGGCTTCCGTCGGTCAAAGCGCAAATGGGCAGACCGATTGACGAAATCGCGGTTGATGATCCGTTAAGAATTCAGTTCAACAATCTGCACGAATATTCGGTCTGGGTTTTGATCGCCGCGATGATTGCCGCGATCATCGCGTTTTTTATTATTTCGGGTAAAGCCGGCGCACCGCCTGCGCCGAAAACCGTTTCCAAAGATTTTGATTTTGATAAAGAATTTAAAATTTAACTATATAACGTGCTATGAAATTGATTGAAAAAGTCAGTGAATTTTCGGGGCGCTTCAAAAATTGGAACGCGAACGAAAATTTAGCAAATTATCCTTTTGTCGAAAATACATACGCGCCGTTTACGCCTTTGCAGCGCGCGCTTCCGATGCTTAACTTAGGTTTGATCTCATCCGCCGGCGCGTATATTGACGGCACTGACCCGTTTGATCTGTCGTCAAAAGACGGCGACGCGAACTTTCGGGAATTTCCCATCGAGGTCGAAGCCGAAGATTTTCTGTACGCGGCAAAAGGCTATGACGCGGCGGCGGTTACGGAAGATCGCAACACGCAGATTCCGATTGACCGTCTGCGCGAATACGAAGCCAACGGCGTAATCGGAAAATTGAATAACGTCTGGTGGAGCTTATCGAGCTGGATTCCGAACGCGACCCTGGTTGCCGATGAACTCGCGCCGCAAATTGCCGAGCGGCTTGTCAGTTACGAAGTCAAAGCCGCGCTCCTGATTCCGGCTTCAAGGCTCTGTCATCAAACTCTGGGAATCGTCGCCCGCGCCATCGAAGAGCGCGGAATTCCGACAATGCTGATTTCGGTTGACCGCGGCGTAACCGACAAGGTTCGCCCGCCGCGCACGGCATATTACACCGGCGAATTCGGCGCGGTCGCCGGAAAACCGAACTGGAAACAATATCAACTCCGCGTTCTCGACGAAGCAATCCGCTGGATCGAAACCTTCGACCAGCCGGCTTCGAGAAAATTGGCGGTCGAACTCGAAACCGCGACCGAAGCCGCCCGCGGCGAACGGTAAAACCTAAGGCAAAAGGCAAAAGGTAAAAGGCAAAATGAATTATCAACTCCCAAATGATAATAGTGACTCCAGTGTTAAGATAATTGATATTCGGGAAAAAACTTTTGCCTTTGCAGTGAGAATCGTAAAACTCTGTAAGTATTTGGTAAAAGAATTCAGATGTCGCGAAATCCGTAATAAATCAATTACTTGATGCCGGAACTTCGGTCGGTGCTAATCTTGAAGAAGCTCAAGCAGGACAAACTAAACCTGATTTTATTCATAAAAACAGCATTTCGCTCAAAGAAGCCAGAGAATCCAATTTTTGGTTAAGACTGATTCTCGCAACCTCTCAATTTGATGAAAAGGTTAAAGCGGGAATTGAAGAATTAATGAACGAATCTTCAGAAATTGCTAATATAATTGCCAAGATAATTGTCAATGCAAAAAAATAATTTTGCCTTTTGCCTTTTACCTTTTGCCTTTTTAACTCATTTGCCAGTTTTTCACCGAATCAAGCGGATAAATCAGCATCAGAATATTCAGCAAAAGCCCGTCTCGAATCCACAAGAGCAAAAGGATTTCAACAAGCAAAAAGAAAATCAAGGATTTCCACCAGCCGAGTTTTAAGGCGATCCAAAAGCCGATGGCGCAGGCAAACAGATCGCCAACGCAATTAAGAATCGAATCGCCGAAATAATCTAAAGATGCCGTATTTTCGCGATATTTATCAATCACGTAATTCGTGTTTTCCAGAACTTCCCACGCCGCCTCGACGCTGATTGCGATAAAAAACTTCCACGCGGCGGAAAGCTTCGGAAATATCAGACCGGCGAGCCAGAAAAACAAAACGCCGTGCAGAATATGCGTGAATGTATAAGGGTCGAGAAAATGCTGCGAAGTATGACTGCTGTTCCACGCTTCGTTCACGTAAATCGCGTAATCGCCGAGCTTGCACCACCAGAACCTGCCCTGAAAATAAAGCAGAACGACCATCAAAATCGAAACGGCAACGGATAAAACCAGCGGCAGGTAATTTTGTTTTGAAAGAAATTTTTCAGTCATAAAGCTAAAAAGATTGTTATCGGATTTGGAAAAATTTACAAGTTTTCTGTTACATTCAAATAAAACAGCGCGTTATTTTTCTTTAATTTACGAATGAATCGGACGGAAATGCTCGCTCGTGTCCGCGAACACGAAAAAATCTGGGATTTTGTCATTATCGGCGGCGGCGCGACCGGAATCGGTTGCGCCGTGGACGCGGCTTCGCGCGGTTTCGACGTTTTACTGCTTGAACAAAACGACTTCGGCAAAGGAACGTCGAGCCGTTCGACCAAACTTCTGCACGGCGGCGTTCGCTACCTCGCGCAGGGAAATGTTTCTTTGGTGCGCGAATCCCTGAAAGAACGCGGAATTTTATTTAAAAACGCCCCGCATCTGGTCCGAAAACAGGCGTTTGTCGTGCCGGTTTACAGCTACTGGGATAAATTTTTTTACGGCGCGGGTCTTAAAACCTATAATATTCTTTCGGGAAAATACGGTTTCGGGAAATCCGAAATTTTATCTAAAGAAGAAACTATAAAACTTTTGCCGAACGTCAAAAAACAGGATTTACAGGGCGGAATTTTGTATTTTGACGGGCAATTCGACGACACGCGGCTTTTGATAAATCTCGCGCAAACCGCAATTGAACAAGGCGCGGTTTTGCTCAACTACGCACGTGTTTTCTCGCTTCACCGCGACGAGAACGGCAAGCTCAACGGCGCGGCGGTTTCCGATGAAATTACGGGACAGGTTTTTCTCGCCAACGCACGAGTCGTCATCAACGCGACGGGCGCATTTTGCGATGCGGTCCGAAAATTTTCCGACAAGACGGCTGAAAACATTATCGCGCCGAGCCAGGGAATTCATCTCGTTTTCGACCGCAAATTTCTGCCCGACGAAACGGCTCTGATGATTCCGAAAACGTCGGACGAGCGCGTTTTGTTTGCGATTCCGTGGCACGGACACGCGCTTTTCGGAACGACCGACACGCCGCTTGAAAAAGCCGAACTCGAACCGCAAGCGCAGAAAAAAGAAATCGAATTTATCCTTGAAACCGCAAAAGATTATCTCGAAAATCCGCCGCGCCGCGAAGATGTTCTGAGCGTTTTTGCCGGCATTCGCCCGCTTGTCGGTCAGGAAAACGCGCAAAACACGGCTTCGCTTTCACGCGATCATATGATCGAGATTGATAAATCCGACTTGCTGACGATCACCGGCGGAAAATGGACGACTTACCGGCGGATGGCGGAAGATGCGATCAATCAGGCGGCGAAACTTGCCGGTTTACCCGAAAAAAAATGCGTCACCGAAAATCTTAAAATTCACGGCGCGGTCGAATCGAAAGCGTCTGAAAACGATTTTAAAATTTACGGCGCGGACGCTGAAGAAATCAGTAAAATCATCGAAGAAAATCCCGAATCAGCCGAAAAACTGCATAAAGATTTGCCATATCGAAAGGCGGAAATCATTTGGGCGGTTCGCAATGAAATGGCGGAAACGATCGAGGACGTTCTCGCCCGCCGGACGCGCGCTTTGTTTTTGAACGCGAGGGCGGCAATCGAAATTGCGCCACTGGTCGCCGAAATTATGGCTGAAGAATCAAACAAAGAATCCGCCGAGATTTGGATTCAGGAGCAGATCCAGATTTTCGGCGAAACCGCCCGGAATTATTTAGTCGGCGGACGGCAGTAGCAGTTGGCAGTAAGATCGCCGACGCTCAAATTAAGAAGTTGTTTGAAAAACCGCTCAAACCGGATATTAAGTATCAAATTATTAAGGTTTTATTTAGCGGCTTCTTCCGTTTCCTCATAGTCAGACGGATTAAAATCGGCAATATCCACTTTTCCGAAATCCTTCGGCGGTGTCATAATTTTGCGTTCGGTCTTGTTCGGTTCGGATGTGTGAAAGCTCGTTTTTTCAACGCGGACGAGCTGCCACGTTTTGTCAATCCGCGAATAGTTAAATTTGTAATCGGCTGTCCATCGCCAATTGCTGCCGCCGTAATGATTGACGGTAAAAGTATTTTTGCCCACAGTTACGCCGCTGAACGGATCGCCGAAAACACCGCCGCATTGTGAACACATAATGATGTTTTCATTGCGTTTGGCTTCCGAAAGTTGGTTGTCTTTGCCGCGCACGAGAATCAGCAGCGGACGCTGTTTTTTCGGATAGTCGTCGGCATCTGTTTCGGGTTTTGCGCGTTCCAAAACCAGAATGTAATCCTTTAATCCGTCGCCGTTCAGATCAGCCGCTTCGAGCGCGATTGCTTTTGTTTCTCTTTCGATAAACGGCTGAACTTCCGCCGGAACTTTGACGCCGTCGGTTTGCGCCTTGACCGCGACGGCTAAAAAACAAAGTGTTAATGATACAAAGATTTTCGTTTTCATAATTTTTCTCTTATTCGTTAAAAAGCCGGATAATAATATTCCTGATTGGTTTTCGGGTCTTCCAAACAGCGGAATCCGCCCTTTTTTTCACTGTCGCCCGTGCAACGAAGCGTCCCGTATTTTCCGGTTGAATCCGTCTCAAGCAACATTCTAATTTCACGACGCGGGATTTTCAATTTGTTTTGAACGAAAGAGCTTCGACAAAAAAATAGCGTTGAGATTATCGAATCTCAACGCTTTCGAGTGTCTTAACAGGAAAAGTGAAGGAGCAATGAAATATTTTCAGGCAAAAGCCCGGATGTTTTGCGCCGACAGAATTCCGTATTGACCGGCGACTTTTGATAAAGATTTTTTAAGCTGCGAACGTCCGCGATTGAGCCGCGACATAACCGTGCCGATCGGAATATTTAAAATAACGGCGACTTCCTTGTAATCAAATTCCTGAACGTCGGCTAAAAGCACAACTGAGCGGTAATGTTCGGGCAACCGATTAAGCGCATTGATAACTTCGCGGTCGGTCAGATTTTCGGGAATCGGCGGGGTAAATGCCGCCGAAAGAAACGTCAGATCGTCGGCTTCCTGAAAGTATTTCGCCTGCGTGTATTTTTTGCGGCGGTGATGATCGAACTTGTTGAACAGAATTTTATAAAGCCACGCGCGGCAGTTCGTCCCGATCTCGTAATGCTCGAACGATTTCCAAGCCTGCATAAAAGTTTCCTGCACGAGATCTTCGGCATCGGTTTCGCTTCTCGTCAGCCGCTTTGCCGTGCGAAACAGATCGTCAATATGCCGCATCGCTTCCGTTTCAAAAATCTTGGGTGTAATTTCGCCTCTCATTTTTTATCTCCTTAATAAATGCTTGTTTGTATAATTTTTTTCGGATTTTTTCCGCTTACACCCCTTTGTCGTTTGAAATGGAAAATCCTTACAAGTTTTTTTATTTTTTTTTCAAAATCAGGAAAAATATGCGAAGATGCCCGTAAGCCGATTCCGACAAATTGTAAAAACCTGGAATAAATCTGCAAACAAGCGGAATTTTTATATTGAAATTAAGGAGATTTTAGACAGAGTATTTTCCGATGAAGGCAAAAACGATGACAATTAACCGGAACGGCGCGATGAAAACTCCGTTTGACGAGCGCGAAAACAAACGCCTGCGCGAGCTTTTGCAAAAAGCCGTCAACCGGGAAAAAGCCCCCGAAAACCTGTGCGAAAGAATCCGCCGAATGATTCGTGAATAATGCAAGTGCAAACCGCCGAAAACAGAAAAATCATTGATGCGGGCGTTTGGGTCGACGCGTACGGCGATTATCTTTTCGCCTTCGCCTTTTCGCGCGTCCGCGACCATTTTCTGGCGGAAGACCTTGTGCAGGACACGCTCCTTGCGGCGATGCAGTCGAAAAACGCTTTTGCCGAAAAATCTTCCGAAAAGACGTGGCTGTGCGGGATTTTAAAGCATAAAATAATTGATCATTTCAGACGTTCGAGCCGCGAAGTCGAACTCACGGACGAAGAAGCCGATCTGTCGGGTTACGATTATCTTTTCCGCGACGAAGGCATTTGGAAAGGGCATTGGACTGAAAAAGCGCGTCCGATTGTTTGGGACGAAAACCCCGAAAAATGTCTGGAACACAGCGAATTTCGCGGGATTTTGTCGCATTGTTTGAGCGAATTGCCCGAACGCGTCGCAAGCTGCTTTACTTTACGCGAAATGGACGGTTTTCAAGCGTCGGAAATCTGCACGATTTTGGGAATTTCGCCGAATAATTTTTGGGTAATGATGCACCGCGCACGGCTTCACTTGCGCCGATGTATTGATTTTAACTGGTTTAGAAAAGGTAATGGCAAAAATTAAAGCAAAACTCAAACAATGGCTGGCGATGAAAACCGAGGACTGCAAAACGGTCGCGCCGCTCTTTTCATACGATCTTGACCGCAAACTTTCATTGATCGAAAAATTGCGCGTCCGTCTGCATCTTTTCACCTGCGACGCGTGTCTGAACTACGTTTCCAACCTCAAATTCATGCACGAAGTTTTTCACACGCAGGAAGAAAACCTCGAAAACGAAAAAATCCACACGACTTTAACCCCCGAAGCGAAAGAACGCATTAAAGAAAAACTCAAAGCGCAGAGTTTTTAGATTTTATAAAAGATTTCAGTTTTAGCCGCGCAAGCGGCGACTCGAAAATAGCCGGACGTGAAACGTCTGGAAAACAATTAAAAGGTTCCCGCGTTGAAGACGCGGAAAGAACCGAATCTTCGCGCATCTTCAATGCGCCGATTTTAATTTCGAGATACCAGACGTTTCACGTCCGGCTATTTTCTTTTTTCGCTTTCAGCGCGATATTTGAAATTCTCAAACAATTCCTTAAATTTTTATGGTGCTCTAATCTTTGGTTGTTGTACTATTGCTGTTTAGGCAAAACGAATTTTTGAAATAGCTTTCAAATTAACAGAATGAAATTCTATGAATTTTTATTGATTGTAACGAGCCTTATGATTTGGTTGTCAATGACCGGAGCAAAGTATGCCGAGTATGACATAAACATTTTATTCTTCGGGTGTGCGGCGTTGATTTCTTTAATGGTTACTTTATTTATCGTTTTAACAGGAATCTTCAAAAGACAAGTAGTTAAAGCCTCGTTGCTAACCACAATTCTATTTATACTCACATCATCGCCTTTATCAATTTACCTTTTCATTGAATTTATTGGTTTTAAAATGAAAACGTAATTTTTTGAATCTATTCGCTCAAAATCTTCTGAATTTCCTTCGCAAACTTTGCACTTTCCGCGTCCGATGTAACAAATTCGATCTGTTTGGCGGAAGCCGCGCCCAAGCCGAGTTCGACGGCGCGGGCGATTTGCGCCTGTTCGAAGATCTTGCCTTTTGAAACTTCGTCCGTCGTGCCGAAATGTCGCAGAAGCGCGACGCCGACCGAATCGATTGCGACGCGGTCTGTTCCGGCTAAAATCACGCTTGCGTTGACCTCTTTGCCCTTATCGGGTCCGCCGGTCGTGAAAGCGTCAATGCCGTCGAGAAGAATCAAATCGGGTTTATACGCGTGATTGATCTCGGCGATCATCGTGCGTTGATTTGGTGAACCGTGAAGTTCGGTCATAAAATTATAATCGCTGCCGGGAACGCGTTTGGCGGCGATTCCGACCGAATTTTTCAGGGAAAGCGTGAAATGCCCGCCGTAACGATGCGTTTTCAGACAGCAGGTTTGGACGATTCCGCCAGCGTTTTTCAAGGCTTTCGGAATATAAAAACCTTGTTTCCAATGGCTTCCGTCAAATTTTATCAACTCCCAATCTTCCGCTTTGAGATCGTCGAAAACCATCGTGTTGAGCTTTAACTCTTTCGCCATCGCAAAGATTTTTTTGTTCTCGAAAACGTCTGCGGTATTGCCCATTCCGCTGCGATCGCCGATGGTCAGCTTGCCCGAATCCATCTCGCGCAGTTTCGAGATAATGGCTTTCAAAGTGTCGTTATGCGTCGAACCGGGAGTTTCGTCGGCACTGTTGAAATTCGGTTTGATAAAAAGGTCGCGTTTTGTAAACTTCGGCAATTTCAAAAGCTCGATCGCCTGCGCCGTGCCTTTCACGCGGTCGTTCGTTTTGACAAAGGCGATACGCGTTTTGTAATCGCTTACGGTCTGCACCGCTTTTTTCTGACAAGATGCGATCAAAGGCGAAACAAAAGCCAAACCGCCCGCGCCCAAAAACTGTTTCAAAAGTTCTCTTCGATTCATAAACTCCTCTTTTGTAATTATAATTCGTTTTCCCGGGCAGATGGTTTCAATTTTTATCAAAACCGTAATAAAGCGTCTGTTTGGTTGGCGATTTTAACGACTGGAAAACAGGCGAAACGCAGTTTACGAAATGCGCGGACGGCGTTTGGCGAGCCACAATAAACCGCCTCAAACCGGGAAAATACCGCTACAAATTTTTCGTCAATAACGAATTTTGGAAAGAAGACACAAGCCACGGACTGAAAGAAGAGACGGTTTTGGCGGCTTTCATTCGATTTTGATCGTCGAATAGAATTAACCGCGAAAGACGCGAAAAAACGCCAAAAATTAAGACAAAACTTTTAGTGTGTTTCGCGTGTTTCGCGGTTTAAATAATTTAACTTTCCCTCGGTCGCCGCCGACGCACGGTTTCGCGTCCGCCCCCGAAATACGCCAGAATCATCACAACCAGATGCGCGATAAACCAGACGTTTTCCGCGCCCATATTCTGGTAAATATAGATCAATATCAAAACGCGCGGCGCGAAAATTCCCAAAAGAATATCCGCCCACTGCGGCACTTCATTCTGCGGAAACTGCGCCGGAAACATAAACAAATAAACCAGCAAAACGATACGCGGGAAAAACAGCGAAAAGATCAAGAAATAAATATCCACTTTTTTTTACCTCCGCCCAAATAATTTTACGTTTTTTTTAGCCAAACTATTATATCAATTCCTGAATAAAACCGAACCCGCAAATGCGATCTGCACGACGCTGATAATCTTTCCGTCGCGCACGGCAGTTTTTTCCCGTCGAGTCCGGCAGCCAATCCGGCGCGGGCGATCATAGAGAATTAAACTTTAAAAAATATTTTACGGCAGACTCAAACGAGCGGGAATAATTTCGATTACAAACGTGCTTTATCAGTCAGAGACACGGACGGACACGCGGTTCGCGTGATTGAAAGATGATTATGAAAAAATTTATTTTGTTTTTGATTTTAAGCGTTGCGGGTTTTTCGGCTTGTGCAGATACCGAAGGAATGAAGACCGTCAATACGACGGCGGAAAACGTTGCTGTCAGCGGCTTCGACACGATTGCTTATTTCACCGCGCAGCAAGCCGTCGAAGGCAATCCGCAGTTTTCGTTTATCTGGAACGGCGCGAAATGGTATTTTTCGAGTGCCGAAAATATGGAAAAATTCAAAGCCGCGCCCGAAAATTACGCGCCGCAGTTCGGCGGTTACTGCGCTTTCGCGGTTTCCAAAGGCTACACGGCGGACGGCGACCCGAACGCTTGGAAGATTGTGGACGGCAAACTTTATCTGAATTACAACCAAAAAGTTAAGGAAATGTGGGAAGCCGAAGAGCAAAAACGGATCGAGGACGGCAAGAAAAACTGGGAGGAATTTAAAAAGAAAAAGCCTGACCATAAAGGCTGATTAAGAATTTTGTCCGCGAAATACGCAAAAGCAGCGAAAACAAATCTTAAAGCGATTTCGGAAAAAGAAAAAATCTCCTGAAATAATTGTTAATTGATAGGTGATAACGCATTATTTTAAGCTCATCGAAAAATAATGCGCTTCGATGATCATTCGCTTGCGCAGATAAAAGCGGTGCGCGCCGAATCTTTTAACGTGCGAAACGAGCCGCAGTTGATCGCAGTTATTTTCTTTCGCGTGAGCAACAAGCCAATCGAAAACCCTGCCGCCGTAACCTTTCGACCGTTCGCCGTCTTTTGCCGCAAGGTCTTCGATTTCCAGATATTTTCCGCCTGCGAGCCATTCCGCAATTCTGAATCCGCCGACGGCTTTGACTTCTTCATCCTTCAAATAAACAAGTCGAAAACCCGTATTTGCAGACAACTTTTTAACTTTCGGCAAAAATTCGTCCGCTGAAATATGCGGTCGAAGCTCTGCCATAACGGCGTAACAATCTTCGATTTCTCTGTCTGTTTCGGCAATCGCAATCATCTTTTTCGGCTGTAATTCAAAACATTCGGCGGAACTTCGATTCCGTCTTTTAACTTTTCATCATTAATCGGCGCAGATGTCGTTAGCGTCAAAGGCAAAACGCCCGCCCAAACATTTAAATCGTAATCCTCTTCGTCATCAACCGGATTTCCCGTGCGAATTTTTGCCGATGCCTCTGTCAAAGGCAATGATAAAACAGTCGTGCCTTTGAGTTCGTTTTTCGTCGGTGGACGAATTTCCGCCCAACGATTCGGCACGATATGTTCGGTAAACGCTTTTAAGGCTTCGTATTTTTCGTTTTCATCTTCGATGATTTTCGCCTTACCGAAAACGACGACCGAGCGGTAATTCATCGAATGATGAAACGCCGAACGCGCCAAAACCAGACCGTCAATTTAAAGTTACGGTTACGCAAACTTCGATTTCTTTGCTCAAAGAGCGCATCATCCGGCTCGCCGCCGAACCGTGAATTACTAAACGGTCGCCGATTCGCGCAAACGAAGTCGGAATCACGAACGGCTGATTATCAACGGCAAATCCAACGTGACAAACAATCGCTTCGTCGAGAATTTTGTAAATAGTTTCGCGCTCAAAATTTCCGCGTTTCGGAATGCGTTTAAGTTTTGTTCGTGCCGTTACTGCAATTTGTTCGCTCATATTATTTTCGCGGTTTGATAATTTCCACTTCGCGGGGCGCTTTGAGGAAAACGACACAGCCGTTTTTCGTGCTGACGCGGTGTTTGCTGCCGACCGCCGTAAAAAGATAATCGCCGGCTTGAAGCACGTCTTTGCCGAGCCGAATGTCGCCTTCGAGAACAAAAATTTCTTCGCCGCCCGGATGTGTGTGCAGCGGATACGTCGCGCCCGCCTCGAATTTCAAAAGAATCGTCGCCGAACGCCGCGCTGCTTCGTCAAACATCAGCGATTTTACGTAAACACCCGAAATGTTTTCCTCATTCAGCGGCTGCCACTCGATTTCGCCGCTTCTGACAAGCTGATTTTCGTCATTTTGTTTCATCTTTTCCCTTTGCCCCTCGCTTTATAATTTTAGCCGAAATCGGTATTATGAAAAGTGCCAATTTTCAACAAAACAGACAGACCAATTTATAAAAATATGACGGACATCCCTTTTTTAATGCTCGACGATAAAAATTCTTCCGCGCCGCTTTACCGCCAGATTTATGAAGTAATTCGCCGTGCGATTTTGAGCGGAAAATTAATTTCGGGAACGCGTCTGCCGGCAAGTCGCGTGCTGGCAAAACAACTGAGCGTTTCGCGCCTGACGGTGGTCAATGCCTTTGAACAGCTTTTGGCGGAAGGCTACACGGAAGGCAAAATCGGCGCGGGAACTTTTGTCGCCTCGAAAATCCCCGAAGATTTACTGCAAATTTCCGGGATTGAAAAGAAAGATCAAATGGCTGATTTGGCAAAAGGAAAAGTAAAAGTTTCAAAATTTGCCAAACGTTTGACCGAAACAAGCGCCAAAGTTTCGCGTTTTCAAACGACATCGAACCCTGTTCCGTTCAAAAACGGTCTGACGGCTGTTCGTGAATTTCCGTTCGGGATTTGGGAAAAAATCGCCGTCCGCGTTTACCGCCAATCGCGTTATAAAATTTCGGGCTACGGCGAAGCAGCGGGTTATCGTCCGCTGCGCGAAGCGGTTGCCGCACATTTTGCCGCCTCGCGCGGCGTGCATTGCGACATTGAGCAGATTTTTATCACCAACGGCGCACAACAAGCATTGGATTTAATCGGCAGAGTTTTGCTCGAAGCGGGCGATAAAATCTGGATTGAAGACCCGTGTTATCAGGAAGCGTTGCGCGTTTTTCACGCGGTCGGAGCAGAAATTATTCCCGTCGCGGTTGACGAGGAAGGTTTTAATCTTGAAAAAGCCGAAAAACAGGACGACGCGGCGAAATTAGTTTACATTACGCCTTCGCATCAATATCCGACTGGCGTAACGATGAGTCTGGCGCGGCGTTTGAGCCTTCTCGAATGGGCGCGAAAAAATGATGCGTGGATTATCGAGGACGATTACAACAGCGAATTTCGATACGCGGGGCGACCGCTTGCGTCTTTACAGAATCTCGACGGCTGCGGACGCGTGATTTACGTCGGCACATTCAGCAAAACGATTTTTCCCGCGCTTCGTTTGGGCTGTCTGGTCGTTCCCCGTAACCTGATCGAAATTTTCGCGGCGGCGCGAAACTTGTGCGATTGTCATTCGCCGATTTTCGAACAGGCTGTTTTAGCCGATTTCATCGCGGAAGGACATTTTGCGCGGCATCTGCGGCGAATGCGGACGCTTTACGAGAAAAGACAAAATATTTTGGTCGAAGAAGCGGAAAAAGAATTAAAGGAACTTTTGAAAATCTCGAAAGCAACTTCGGGAATGCACTTAATCGGTTGGTTGGCGGAAGGTTTTAATGAGTATGAAGTTGCCGAAAAAGCGTTTGAAAACGGGTTGAATCTTTCGCCGCTTTCGTCTTACTGCGTCGAAAACAAGCTGTCGGCGGGCGTGATTTTAGGCTATACGGGATTTGACGAAAAGCAAATCAAACAGGGCATCGGGAAACTCAAGCAGATTTTGGAAAAAGGAACGCCGTCATCCTGACGGCACAGATTGCGTAAGCAATCTAACAAAAACGCGCTTAACATTAAAGTTGAATATAAGCGAACGCGATTTGAACGCTTGGGCGTTCATTGCCGTCATCCTGACGGCGTTCCTTTTGTTTCTTAAGCCAGCGGCAATTCGTTTTTCCAGCGTTCGCCGATTTCTTCGATATGACTGACAATTTTTTTAATCAGCCAATCAGGCGTTGAAGCGCCGGCTGTTACGCCGACCGTTTCCGCGCCGACTAAATCCTGCGCGTTGATTTCTTCTTCGGTTTCGATCAGAAAACTTTTCGGGCATTGTTCCTGACAGACGGCGAGCAGCTTGCGGCTGTTCGACGAATGCCGCCCGCCGATAATGTAAAACGCGTCAACTTCGCCTGCCAAGGCGCGCGCTGCGTCTTGGCGGTCGCGCGTTGCGGAACAAATCGTGTTGACGATCTGCACTTCGTCGTCGGTTTTTGTTTTGATGGCTTCCGCCGTGTCGAAAAAGGTTTTCGCCTTAATCGTCGTCTGCGAAACGACTAACGGATGCCTGAGCCAGGGCAAACCGGCAACTTCCGTTTCATCTTTAATGACAAAAGCGTGTTCCGGCGCGTAGCCTTTGACGCCGATCATTTCGGGATGGTCGGGATTGCCGACGACAATCACATGGCGGTCTTGTTCGGCGGCGCGGGCGGCAAGTTTTTGAACCCGCGTTACAAACGGACAGGTCGCGTCAACAACTTTTGACGCTTTTTCTTCGAGTTCTTTTTGCACTTCGGGCGTGACGCCGTGGGCGCGAATGACGGCGGTTTCGCCGCGCCTTATTTGCACGGGTTCGCTGATCGTCGAAACGCCGTAATTTCCAAGCCGCTGCATTTCCTGCTCATTATGAATCAGCGGTCCGAGCGTTCGGACGGTATCGCCTTCTTCCAATGCGTCTTCGACCATTTCGACGGCGCGTTCAACGCCGAAACAAAATCCGTATTCATCTGCCAGTAAAACTTTCATAAACTTAAATTCGGCTCAAAGCCTGTCAAAATCATAACAAAATAAGACGTTAAATGTCAGTCAACCGTTCCAAAATTTTTATTGCGGAAATCGTGAAAATGGTTTATCTTCAATCCAGATATAAGGTTATTATGCGGAAAACTTTCTGCATAATACACGAAAAACGAGTGTTATGAAGAAATATTTCCGTATAACACTCAAAATCATGTAATTATGCGGAAGTTTTTCCGCTCAATCATAAGTTAGAACTTTCAACGAAGGAGATTCAAAGTATGAAAGGCGAAATAAACTATGTACACTTGAAGAACTGGCAAGCCGAGTGCCCCAAATGTCACAACATTGAATTCTCGGAAGCGTTGGCACCCAAGAAATGCGATAACTGTGAGGCTCCCGCGATTATGACCGTTGGGGAAGTCGTTGGAATGGCGGCTTACCCTAATCGTGGGTTTGAGACTCCGGAGGCAAGGCAATCTTGGCGCCACTTTCGATGCAGCAATAATTGTGGCTGGGATGTAAATAATGTACCTTGCTCAAAATGTGGCACAACTATTCGGGGGGACTGGTTCAAGGGCGACTTCGTATTGTCTACCGTGAAAGTTTGTTTCGTGGCAACAGCTGTATTTAACGATCAAGACCACCCAACTGTGGAGCAGTTAAGAAGAATACGCGATGAGCGACTCACCAAATCTAGTTTTGGAAATGGATTTATACGTTTGTATTACGTCCATGGACCGACCTTGGCAAAAGTAGTCAACCGATTTCCGTGGGTAAAACCGGTGCTTAGCGTCATTCTCAATGCACTGGTAAAGTTATTCCGTTGACTATCATCGACAGTTCTAACAACTGTTGGACCGGAGCGGCGGGAGCGTGTTTCTCATCAAACTTGGTGCGGCGAAGGTTGTGTGAAATCGCGCCGCCCGGTCAACTCCGACGTTAAAGAGCTGCAAAATTTTACCGAATCGGTTCGCGTAAGATATTACCGTTAAAAAGTTCTTTTATGCAATAATCTTTTTTATGAACGGATTT